>DAITMC010000080.1:0-14056 GCA_036835365.1 Saprospiraceae bacterium | reverse complement strand
GTTTTATAATAAATCTTTCCCGATTCAAATAACTTTAAATCAATTTGTTGTCTATTTTGATTGTGCAGAATAGTTTCTAAACCACTAAACAACATATTCGGACGCATAATATCCAAATGCACATTGGAAGTATTATGTATAAAAGCTAATTCATCTTCTGAATATGGCAAAATTTCTTTGTAATATCTTGACTGTGAAAGCGATAAGCTCATGGTTTCTATAAAGCCATTTGCGGTAAGAAAATCGCTCCACAAGTTACGAATACGCTGCTTAGTCGGATGCGTACCATAAGTCAACGACATTTTGATACTATTGGTCATCGGCACCATGTTCAGCCCATAAATACGAAGAATCTCCTCAATTACATCCACTGAGCGTAACACATCGGTCTTATTGGTTGGCACTTTCACGACAAAAGAGGCTTGTGTTTGCTCCACCACTTCCATTTCCAACGCCTGTAATATCTCCAATAATTTATCTTTAGGTATCTTTACACCAATTAAATTATTAACATCTTTATAATTGACTTTAATTTCAACAGGGGCTATTGCTTTAGGATATAAATCAATAATGTTAGAAGCCATTTCGCCACCTGCTAATTCTTTAATCATCAAAGCAGCACGTTTCAAAGCATATAAGCAAATATTTGGATCGCTCCCTTTTTCAAATACTTTGGCAGCATCCGTCCTTAAATTGTGGTGCATACTAGAGCGGCGAATATATTTCGCATTAAAATGTGCTGATTCTAAAAAAATATGCTTTGTACTTGCTTTCACGCCAGAATGCAACCCACCAAAAACCCCACCAATACACATGGGCTGACGCTGACTATCGCAAATCATTAAATCGGTATCCAATAATTTCCTTTCTGTTTCATCCAGCGCAGTAAAAATAGTACCGCTTGACAAAGTATCTACTATTATTTTTTTATCTGTAATAGCCTCATAATCGAAGGCATGTAAAGGTTGCCCCAGTTCATGTAAAATAAAGTTGGTAACATCTACTATGTTATTGATAGGTCGTACACCAACGGCTTTCAAACGATTTTTGAGCCATTCTGGAGATTCTTGTACGGTTATATTTTTGATAACAACACCTGCATAACGCGGACATACTTCGGGATTAACTACCTCAATTTCAATAGGTAAACTAGGATTATCTATTTTAAAATGCGTTATGGATGGCTTTTTAATTTGACCATCGTGATTATAATTTATTTTCAAAGCAGCCGCTAAATCTTTGGCTACCCCTATATGATTAGTCGCATCAGAACGATTGGGCGTTAACCCAATTTCATATACATAATCAATTTCTATATTCATCACTTCGCTAGCTGCCTTGCCTACGGGCGTTTCTGAAGGAAGCACCATAATGCCAGCATGACTATTGCCTAGCCCCAATTCGTCTTCGGCGCAAATCATACCCATGGAAACTTCACCTCTTATTTTGCCTTTTTGAATCTTAAGTGGCTCACCATCAATAGGGTATAATATTGTTCCGACAGTAGCAACCAATACCTTTTGCCCTTTGGCAACATTGGGCGCACCACACACTATTTGTAGTGGCTCCGCCCCACCAATATCCACTTTAGTAAGTCTCAAACGGTCTGCGTTAGGGTGTTTTTCACATTCCACCACATGACCAACGACCACACCAGCTAAGCCCCCTTTTATGCTTTCTACTTTTTCAATACCTTCTACCTCTAATCCAATGCTAGTAAGGATTTCTCCCACCTTTTCAGGGGATAAATCAATATGTAAGTAATCTTTCAGCCAATTCAACGAAGTTCTCATAACGCTTTATTCAATCTCTTTTGGTGCTTTTATGTCAAATGAGCAGCAAATATAGACTTTTTGAAAGAAGTATTGCCTTACTTCCCTCATTAAACTACACACTGACTATTTCAACAGTTTATAATTTTGATATTCTCCAATTCTTACTCCTGTTGCCTGCTCTATCCATCTTGATACACTTTCTTTTAAGGAGAGTTTTTTTTGTGTTGGGTCGAATGAAAATTGCCAATTCATCTGCTTAATTCGTTGTTGCATAACCGCTGGATGCGTACCCTCAAATTTTTTAAGAGAGTCTATTTGAGTATAATCAAATTCATTTATGGCTGGTATATTTTCATTTACCCAATCGTCGTCATGCCAATAGCGATTAAAATTTTTTTGTTTCATTTGCTGATGTTTGGGATGTTTTACCCAACCATAATGGTAAATACTAGCATTTGCAGGCATTACCTGTAATTTTTTTTCTGCTCTTCTGAAACCTTGTGCATCCAAGTAAGAACGGATAGTGTTATACTTTCTTATAATACGAATTTCTTTTCTATACCAATTTCTAGAATCACCAATGAAATCGTATGAACCATAAAAATGCTGATAATCAAACAGTAGTCCTTCTACTTTACTATTATTCAAATGGGTGTGCATGGCTTTTTGAACCACATTATAATATTTTTCATGCAGCACCTCATCTGCTTGAATATAAAAACACCAATTTGCATCTTCTGGAATAGCATCAAACGCCTTATTCGTTTCCATTGCTAATACCAAGCCACTTTTACGTAAATTATCGTCCCAAATAGTTTCTATAATACGCACTTTAGGGTGTATTTGTGACACCAACGCTAATGTATCATCTTCTGATTTTCCAACTGCAATTACAATTTCATCGCACAAAGGCTCAATAGATAGAATGGCTTCCACAATAGGATAATCATAAATAATTGCATTTCTAATAATGGAAAAACCAACTACTTTCATTTTTATAAATTTACTTTATCCACTCTACCTGAATATTCAAATTCTGCTCCTTTATTCCCACCATTTTCTGCTTATTATTTATGAAATATCCAAAGTTCGGACGATACGTTCCTTTTGATTCTGCGCTAATCACATTAGTTTCGGAAAGTGCATGGATATGAATAGCCTTTATTTGTTGCGTCGTGTCAAACTCTACTTTTAATTGACGAGTAACTAATTTTTGGTCAAGCGCATCATAAATAATCGCTTGTAATTGCTGAGCTGCTCCAAAAACACTATCTATTTCATATTGATTAATATAAATTGGTTTATTAATATTATATTTTGAAAAAAGGGCTAATTCTTTTTCAATATCCATCGTATCTTGAATTTTTAATTCTTCTTGTTCATTAAAAGTAACTCTTTTTTTAAAACGAATAGGTAGTGTTTTCAGTCTTTCTACTTCCGATTGAAAAAATGAGGACATATCAAAGTAAATATTCTCTTGTGTTACTTTTTCTTTCGTTTCTGTAGTACAAGAGAATATAGTCAGTATAAAAAATATAAAAACCAGATATTTAAACATTATTATCATTTCAAATTAAGCAAAAAGTAATTCACCGTCCATTTCTGGGCTAGCAGGAATACCTAAAATATTTAAAATAGTGGGTGCAACATCTGCTAATTTTCCATTTTTTAATTGAATATTTTTATATTCATTAGCTACATAAATGCAAGGAACAGGATTTTTAGTATGCGCAGTATTTGGTGTTCCATCTTCATTTATAATATAATCAGAGTTGCCATGATCTGCAATAATGAGCATATGGTAATCATATTTCAACCCTATTTCTACCAGCCTTTTAACGCATTGATCCACTGTTTCTACTGCTTTTATAGCCGCCGTCATCACACCTGTATGCCCTACCATATCCGCATTGGCATAATTCAGGCAAATAAAATCAGGTTGATACTGCGCTATATGATTAATAATCGCATCCGTTATTTCAAAAGCACTCATTTGTGGCTGTAAATCGTAAGTAGCGACTTTCGGCGACGGCACTAAGATGCGTTCTTCCCCTTCAAAAGCCTCTTCTCTGCCCCCATTAAAAAAGAAGGTAACATGTGGATATTTTTCTGTTTCAGCAATGCGTACTTGCTTCTTGCCCGCTTTGGAAAGCACCTCACCCAATGTGTTGCTCACATCGTCTTTAGTGAATAGCACTTCAATATTCTTGAAAGTTTCATCGTAGCGTGTCATTGTCACATAATGTAAGTCGAGCTTTTGCATCTCAAATTCTGGCATATCTTGCTGTGTTAGTACAGCAGAAATTTCTCTTGGGCGATCAGTCCTAAAGTTAAAGAAAAGCACTGCATCGCCATTTTTAATTTGTGCGTCCTTCACTAAGACAATCGGCTTCAAGAACTCATCTGTTTCCCCTGCTTCATAACGTGCTGCCATAGTCAAAAGCACCTCATCCGAGAAGGTGCCAACTCCATGCACCAACAAGTCGTAAGCTACTTTTATTCTATCCCAACGATTATCTCGATCCATTGAAAAATAACGTCCAACTAGCGTCGCTAATCTAGCATTGGTATGTTCAATATGCGCCTGCAATTCTTGTACATAGGCTATTCCTGACTTTGGGTCGGTATCGCGCCCATCCATAAACGCATGGATAAACACTTTTCCTACACCTGCCTCGTGTGCAATGTCGCAAAGTGCTTTTAAATGGTTGATGTGTGAGTGTACTCCACCATCGGAAAGCAATCCCATGAGGTGTAAAGGCTTACCATTTTGTTTGGCATAGGATAATGCTTTTAAAAGCACAGGATTTTGATGTAACGCTTTGTCTCTGATGGCTTTGTTAATGCGTGCTAATTCTTGATAAACCACTCTTCCTGCACCAATATTTAGATGCCCGACTTCAGAATTCCCCATTTGTCCTTCGGGTAACCCGACCTCTTCTCCATACGTAATTAGCTCACTATGAGGGTACTGCCGCCACAAATCATCTACAAAAGGTGTTTGTGCTTGCGCAATAGCGTCTGCCTCTGGCTTTTGTCCGATGCCCCATCCATCTAAGATAACGAGCATTGTTTTGTTTGCTTTCTTCATAATTTTCAGGTGTTGAAGTGAAGATACTTTTAGTAATAATGAAAACTATTTTTAGTTAATATTTATATCGAAATGTTAATGTCTATCAATCAATCGTTAAAATCATGTGACTTTCTTAAAAAATTACGTTACAAATGTAGTGTAATTTGCACAGCATTACATAAAGAAAACTTTATCACAAGAGATAAAGGCAACAGCACAAACAAATAGCAATAGCTGTAATTCAATTATTTAAAACTAAAATCTTTAACCCATGAAGTATATTTTTTTCTTGTTTTTCTTTTTGCCAATGTTTGGCTTTAATCAAGATGATACTTTTGAGAGCATTTCAAAAGCATTTGGCAATGGTAATGCTACTATGCTCGGCAACTACATGGAAGCCAATGTAGAATTAACTATTTTAGATAAAGGCTCTGTCTATACTAAATCAGAAGCCATTAAACAAGTAAATGCTTTTTTTGCGAGTAACAAGCCAGAGGGATTTAGCCAGATGCACCAAGGTACATCCAAAGGGGTAGGAGCAAAATACTGTATTGGGAATCTCAAAACAAATGCAAAAACTTATCGAGTATATATTTTCTTGAATCCTAGTGGCAATACCTATAAAATTCAAGAATTGAGAATAGAGGCTTAGTGCTTAGCATTTTTTTCTACTACGCCCAAGCCAAATAGGGCAAAATCGTATTTAACAGGGTCGTCTGGGTCAAATGTACTCAGGCGACCCGTTAGTTCTAAGACCGTTTTCCAATCTCTTTGTTTTCGTTCAATCAATCCCAATCGTCTAGCCACTCTTTCTACATGAACATCCAAAGGCATGAGTAACTGGCTTGGCGAAATATTTTTCCACAAGCCAAAGTCAACGCCTTTATCATCGTTTCTAACCATCCATCGAAGTAACATATTCAAACGTTTGCAAGTAGAATTGCGCGCTGGTGTTGCTATGTGTTTCTGTGTGCGCAAAGGGGCATCAGGTAAGGAAAAAAAAAGGCGATGAAAATAGATTAAAGCGTTTTCTGTTTTATTTTCACTAGGTGTCTTGTTAGGTAAAAAGGCAGTTTCTAAGGAATGGTTTTCTTTATAAAACTGTTGCAAAAATTCTAAAAAATAGAATACATCTATTGTTTGAAAGGTTCGATGCTTAAAATGTAGAAAACGCTTTCTATCTTTTTCTTGATGGTGAAGTATGAAATCGTAGGGAGCATTATCCATGAGTGATAGTAACTCATTTGACTTATTAATAATAGTTTTACGCTGTCCCCAAGCCAGTATAGCGGCAAAGAAAGCAGCAATTTCAATATCTTGTAATTGTGAGAATTGATGCGGAATTAAAATGGGGTCATCAGCAATAAAATCTTTTCGATTATAATATTCAGCTAGTTCTTCTAAATAATCTTTTAATGATTGCGTTGTCATTTTATTTTTTATTCTCTATTTCTTGAATCTATCATAATCGTTACTGGACCATCATTGAGTAAATCCACTTTCATATCTGCACCAAAAGTACCCGTTAATACGGATAAACTAGCAGTTGTTTGGAGCGTTTTTATAAAAGATTGGTATAAAGGTATAGCTATTGCTGGTTTTGCAGCACGTATGTAAGAAGGGCGATTCCCTTTTTTGGTGCTAGCAAATAAAGTAAATTGGCTGATAACTAAAAATGAGCCACCAATATCTATTATAGATTTATTCATCACGCCTTGCTCGTCATTAAAGATGCGGAGTTGGCTTATCTTTTTACATAGCCAGTCAATATCCTCTTGGTTATCAATACTTTCAATACCTAATAGCACCAAAATTCCTTCTTGAATTTCCGCTTTCACTATGCTGTCGATAGTTACAGAAGCCTGTTTTACTCGCTGTAAAATTACCCTCATAAATAGTCAATAAATTCAAATGAGCTATATTTATAATAAAAATTCATAGTTACGCTTTGTGTGTATATAGTTAGCTTAAAATTTATAGCAAAATTAATTCTTTGATAAAGATATTTGTTTCAATGAGAAAGTATTAACAATAGAAATTTCATATACACCTACCAATTTTAACATTCTGCTTTTTGAATTACAAAAAAAATAGCCCTACCTTTATATCGTATTAAACCCAACGCATAATTCACTCACTGCCGTCTTGTAAAAATAATAGCTGACTTAATCAGGTCAAGTTATTCTGCTCTAATTTTTTTTATTAATAGCTAAATAAAATAGTGTAATATGCAACTTACAAAACTTACTTTACTTACCATTATAGGTAGCTTTTTACTAAGTCTTTCCATTCAGGCACAGCATAATATTTGTCGATTTGCCAATAGAGTGCAATGTAATTCTTATACCACAGGTATCACTTCGCGCCTGACCAACAAGGTAGAACGTAGCGATTACGGTAGCTGCGTGCCTAACAATGGACCTTCCTACCAGGGGAATGATGTGATTTATGAAGTATTTGCCTCTGGAGGAACGCTCGAAATTCAAGTAAAGCTACTCGGCGCAGACCTCGATGTTTTTGTTATGCAAGGGTGTAGCCGTCCAGTGTGTGTAGCAAAAAGCACTAATCCAGGAAGGCAAGATGAATATATTACCATCCCCAATGCTAGAGGAACATATTATATTGTAGTGGATGGCAAGGAAGCTAGTGAATTTTCTAGCTTTGATTTTTTTGTAAATTGCATTACTAATGCTACTTCAAGTTGTACAGAGCGACCTTGCGACCATGCAGAGCGCATTCGTTGCGATGATGTTATCCATTCAACTACTAAAAATAGAACCAACCGATTCACAAAAGAGTGTAATTATAACCATTGTTACACAGGTCCTTTTGCTTACAATGGTAAAGATAGAGTGTATCGCCTAGACGTGCCCACAGGCAAAGAATCTTTGGAAATTACACTCTCTAAGTTACATGCCAACCTGGATTTGTTCTTATTTAAGGATATTTGTGAGCCAGGCAGATGCGTTGCTAGAAGCATCAACGGTAATCTTACCGATGAAAAGATAGTAATTAATAATCCTCATGGCACTTACTACCTTGTGGTAGATGGCATCAATGAACACTATGAAAGTGATTTTCAACTCAAAGTAGAATGTAAGGACAAAGTGGTATTCAATTGCCATAACGCCTACCCTGTCGAGTGTGGCAAAACTTACATGAGTACCACTGTCTTCAATTCAATTAATACCTTTGGCGCATCCACTTACCAAAATTGCTTTAACAATAGCAACCATTATAGCTATGCTGGTAATGACCGCATTTTTTTAGTCAAAACACCCGTCGGAAAGAAAGTAACCATCACCATTTCAGGATTGCACAAAGATTTGGATATGTTTTTGTTCAAGCATTGTAGCAACTATTTCAATGCTATCAGTGGTTGCGTAGGCGCAAGCACTCGAAATGGAAGGGCAAATGAGCAAATTATCATCCCGAAAACTGACCAATCTGAATATTACTTGATTGTAGATGGTTACCGAAGCGATGAAAATAGTGACTTTAGGCTTACTATTCATTGCGAAGAGGATTGCCCAAGAACGCTAGATGAAAATTGTGCGGATATTCGCTGGCATTATACCGGCAGAGGTACAGATTTGAGTTATCAGTTTAATTTTTCTAACAACATTACTAATCAACATGGCACTTGGAAGATTTCAGGTCCTGGTACCTCAGCAAGTCGTAGTGGCAGTGCTAGTATCAGCTATACTTTTAACAGAACTGGCACTTACGATGTTTGTTACACTTACAAAGATCATACTGGTTGTGAAATGAGTTGCTGTCGTAAATTCTGCATCGACGCACCTTTAGATTGCCATGCCATTCAAGCAGCAGAAAGGGGTGATTTCTTTATTTTTGAACTTAATAATATTGCTGCTGCAAATGTGATAGAATGGAGGGATGCAGAAACAGGAGAATTGCTAGGCAGTGGTACAAATGCCATTCGATTTCAGAAACCTGCTCCGTCTAAATGTCGCCACGTTAGGGTAACGTACTACGATGTGCATAGCAAATGTTTTAGAATTTGTTCTAAACAACTTTGCGCCAAATGCGATAAATACTTTGACCAGTGTGAGCGTTTGAGCTATGAATTTATTGGCGATGGCTCAAGGTTGACCTACAATTTTAGTGTACCTAGTACTTTGGGCAGTGGTTTTTGGACTTCCACAAGAGCTGACGGCACATTTAGAGTGCTAGGTGGAGGCAATGCGCTGCGCATCGAATTTCCAACAGTGGATAAATACGAAATTTGCTTCAATTACGAAGATGCTGAAGGCTGTAAAGTCAAATGCTGCAAAACAATTTGCGCTGAAAAACCTGCGGAGTGCAACATCAGCGTTGTCCCTACTGCTAGTGCAAGCAATTTAGTGTTGACGATAGAAGGCGATAATGTAGGAGCGCCTATTGTATGGAAAGACCTTGCCACAGGAGCAATAATTGCCACTGCTGGAAAAACAATCAGAACTACGCCTCTAGCAGCAAATGAATGCAAAAAAATCAGCGTTCGCTATTACGATAGGCACAGTAAGTGCTTTAAAGCATGTGTGAAGGAAATCTGCAATAGCGACTGCATTGGTACACCTGACCCCGATAAACTTTGCACTAGCGAGTATGTACCTGTATGCGGCTGCGACGGCAACACCTACGGCAACGCTTGTACAGCAGAAGCAGCAGGCATAAAATCTTGGATACCTGGCGAATGTCCTAATGATTGCATTGGTGAACCATTGGAAGAGCAAGTTTGTACACTAGAATTCGACCCAGTTTGTGGCTGCGACGGCAACACCTACGGCAATCCTTGTATTGCTAGAGTTTCAGGGATAAAATCTTGGATACATGGCGAATGTGGACAGACCTTAACGGATTTAGAGTTGGCAATACAAGCTAATATAGATGCTTTCAGCGTGTTTAACAACGTAACTTTTACTTTGACCTTAACGAATAGAGGTGCGGCTACACAAAACGTAATGATTGGTTTCCAATATCCAACTTCATTGGCTTACACGAGCAGCAATCCATCTATCGGTGAATATAAAGTATTTGAAAAACAATGGATTATTAATGAAATTGGTAATGGTGAAACCTTAACACTCGATTTAGTATTGTTTCCGTTGGATGCCTCTACACCGATTACTGTATTTGCGCAGGTGATTGCCTCCGATGTTGAAGATATTGATTCCTCACCAAACAATGCCATAAATAATACGGTGAATGAAGACGACGAAGTAGTAATCACACTGCTGCCAGTGAGCAATAGGATTGATATTGACCAAAATAATATAGCTGCATTTGGATTGCGTACTACGCCCAATCCATTCTCAGAAAAGACGTTGATTGAATTTACTTTACCTATGGAAATGACAGCAAAAGTGAGCATTTTAAATGTGGATGGTAAAGTAATGTTCCAGAAAGAAGGGATGTTCCCCAGCGGTATCAATCAAGTGGAATTTAGTCCTGCCGCTAATATGCCAGATGGATTGTACTTCTACCGCTTAGAAACAGCAGCAGCCGTAGGGACAAAATCCATGTTATTGATGAAGCGTTAAAATTTGCTTACTCACTGAGGTTAATCTGTCTATTTAGGCAGATTGACCTCCTCTAACCTCTGCTTCCAACTCCACATAAGCGGAATGCACCTTGCCGCCTAGCGGTGGATTCATCTTACGCAGACGCACCTTCACGCCCTTTGCTTTTTCGCTTAGCAAGTGGCAAAGACGATCTAAAATGCGTTGCGCTACGCTTTCTATCATTCGTGATGTCTTTTTCATCTCTGATTTACAGATGAAATAAACCATTTCATAATTGACGGTGCCTTCCAAATCATCTTTAGCGGCTGCCAATTTTACATCAGCAGTAATGTAAACATCGAGTATAAAATCGCCACCCATTTTCTGTTCTTCGTCATAATATCCATGGAAAGCGAAAAAGTGCATTCCCTCTAGTGCAATTATTGCCATAAACCTAGTTTTATCAATGAAAAACCATTATATTTGTAAAGGTAACGATTGCGAAAAAATCGCATAGAAAATAAGCCTAATAAAAAAATAAAAGCACTATAAAAGATGGACGTTATACACGAAAATAAAAAAACTATCGCTTCCAAAGCAAAAGAAGATCGTTTTCAAGGACACGACTATTACCAAATAGATGAATTGCTGCAAGATGAGCATTTGCTGGCGCGAGAAGCGGTAAGAGAATGGGTAAAAGCAGAAGTTAGCCCAATCATTGAGCAGTGTGCAGAAAAAGCAGAATGCCCTACTCACTTATTTAAAGGATTAGCTGAAATCGGCGCATTCGGTCCGAGCTTACCAGTAGAATATGGAGGAGGAGGTATGGACGAAATAGCTTATGGCATTATTATGCAAGAGCTAGAGCGTGGCGATTCCGGCATTCGCTCAATGGCATCTGTGCAAGGCTCTTTGGTCATGTACCCTATCTACAAATACGGCTCAGAAGAGCAAAAAAGAAAATACTTACCAAAATTAGGTAGTGGTGAATTTATCGGTTGCTTCGGCTTGACAGAGCCTGATCATGGCTCTAACCCCTCCGGCATGATTACTAACCTCAAAGATGACGGCGATGCCTACATCTTGAATGGTGCAAAAATGTGGATTACCAATTCGCCAGTAGCCGATATTGCAGTGGTTTGGGCTAAAGATGAAGAAGGTAAAGTACGCGGTGTGATTGTAGAAAGAGGTATGAGAGGATTCAGCACCCCTGAAATTCATGGCAAATGGTCATTGCGTGCCTCTGTTACAGGCGAGCTAGTGTTCGAGGATGTGCGCATACCTAAGCACAATGTCCTACCCAATATTGCCAGCTTGCGCGGTCCACTTTCCTGCCTTTCCAAAGCGCGCTACGGCATTTCTTGGGGGGCTATTGGCGCAGCGATGGATTGTTACGATTCGGCATTACGCTATTCTAAAGAGCGCATTCAATTTGACCGCCCAATTGGTCAATTTCAATTAACACAAAAGAAATTGGCAGAAATGATTACGGAAATCACAAAAGCACAATTGTTAGCTTGGCGATTAGGCACATTAGCTAATAAAGGAAAAGCTACACCAGCACAAATCTCAATGGCAAAGCGCAATAACGTTGATATGGCATTGAAAGTAGCTAGAGAAGCGCGTCAAATACACGGTGGCATGGGCATTACAAGCGAGTACCCAATTATGCGCCATATGATGAATTTAGAAAGTGTTGTTACTTATGAAGGTACACATGATGTTCATTTGCTCATCACAGGTATGGACGTTACAGGGTTGAATGCTTTTGCATAACATTGATAGTTCGGTATTAGGTGCTTGGTGTTCGGTACTAAATATATTATGACTGTCGAGCATCTAATACTAACATATCACTCCTTTTCAAAACACCCTGCATCAGGCGTTACAACATCTCTCGGTTTACCTACTAAATCTGTGGCTACGTTATTCAGAGGGGCAGCTAAGTTGAGTGCCACAGAAAGACTATCCAAGCGGTAGTCATTGCTGCTGCTATCCATGAATAATTTGCTGTTGCTGTTTAACTCTTTTGGGCAGTTGGTACAAAAATCAAAAAAATCAGGGAACGCAGTGTTCTCCAATAATTTATTCACCCTGACAACACAATTTTCAAAAGTGTAATTTAATCCTTCTCGTGTTTGAATGGCATCTTCCAGCAGGATTTCATCTGCTTTTGAGCCAAAAAAAATAGAATTTCTAAAACGAGCATTTAGGCGATAAGTCCCAACCAACCGACATCCAATACCTTCTGGCACATAGCAAATAGAATTGGTCATGCGCAAAGCAGAAGCATCTACCCCATAGCTGGCAACTGTGCAGTAATCAAATTGATAATCACCGCCATGTACCAGTTGAATAGCATGAAAACCATTGTTGTAGAGCAAGCAATTAGTTAAGTTGATGGTACTGTGCACACCAATCATACCCGAACTTGCTGTATTGTAAAACTGAGCATGGTTCGCTACCAGGGTAGCTGCCGAATCTACATATATACCAAACCGACTATTTTTTATAGTGGCGTGTTCTATTTTGTTGCCTTTGCTATTTTTATCAATAAAAATACCTGTCCATTGACCACTCACTTCTCTAAATTCTTTTTCTAAGCGGTTGCCCTCTATAATGACTGGATTTTCTAGCGTGCCTTCCACTTTGATGCTGCCAGTGCCAAGCACCCAAATGAAGCCATCGTTATAGACAAAATTTTCATTGCGCGCTAATCCACCATGCACATGTACCCGTGCCCCCGCAGGAATGGTGAGCGTTCCACGCTCCACGAACAAGCCACCATAAATGACGTAAGGTTTAGGGTCGTTCATCGTAAAATCACCTACCACACTAAAGGTACCTTTTGCAAAGCGATTTGGTAAATAATTAGCGTTTTGCCCCCATGCCTCTAATATCACTTCTTGTTGATTATCTTTTGTCTCAAAAACAATACGCCCCTCCCCTATAAAAGGACTAACAGAAATATCTTGGTCAGGATCAACCGTTACCTCTGCAAAAATGTAGAGGCTATCTCTCGCAGGAATTTCCACATTCAGCACTTCGTTACCTGCAATCCCATCCACATTCATCCTGAAGGAAATACCACTCTGGCTTTCAATAGCAATTCGGTCAATTCTAATCCTCTGATTTTCTTTATTATACACTTTCAAAATCCGTGTAGCAGAGCCTAACTCCGTAAACACAGTATCGAAGCGAAGCGTATCGCTGGAAAAAGTAAGTTGTATATTGTCTGTCCGTAGTATTTCCTCTTTGTTGCAAGCCCAAGCAACAATAACCAACAGTGCGGCGAAAAGTAGAATGTGTTTCATAGAACAAAAATGCACAAATATTAATTTTATTCCAAATGAATTTATTAAACGTTGAGGGCAATATTAGATTGCGTCAATAGCGCTGCATAAGTTTTTCATCTCCATAGTTACTCTATTTCAAATGTGGATTGTTGCTGCTGGGAGAAGCCTCACTCACCACTTCCTACCCTACCATCAAAAATTCATCATATAGGAAATTTTGAAGGGCTAGGTCTAGGAATTTGTCCTTTATCACATCTTCTGGCTGTTCCACTATTGATATATTTTCAGCCTTCTTCATCATTTCATACAGTTCGTTTATAGACATCGCTTCAGAAAATAGTTGGTAGATATAATTATGATCCTTTTTATACTTTATTTCCATTTGTCTATTATGGGGATTAACTAATT
>DAITMC010000079.1:0-14090 GCA_036835365.1 Saprospiraceae bacterium | reverse complement strand
AATCCAGATGGTTGTTTAACCGTCAAATTTGATGCTAAAACTGCGGTATCGCAAGGAAAGGGTTACAAAATTGTATCCAAAGAAATTAACCGCCCTAATTACAATTTTCCTAATGCAGGTCAGATTATTCGACTATCCATTCAAGCCAATGGCTGCGATGGCATTGTTGACCTAGCACCACAGCAAATTGCATTGCCTGTTTATCAGGATAATAAAAATTGTGGTCTAGTGATGGCAGTAGATTGCGGTGAAGCCAATATTGCAGTAACTGGAAATTTCTTGTCAGGTACTGCACCTTATGGTATCACCAATATTAAGTTCACTAGCCCAATTACTGGCGAATCGGTTACTTATCAATTAGATATTTTACCTAAAAATTTGGCAGTCAACGACGTTATTAATATTTCATTATCCAATAGTTGTATCTCGGCATTAACGCCAGATATTTTCTTGGAAGACCCTTGTATGGATGCAAAAGGCATCATGGCGTATGAAATTAAATTTCAAAATCCACACGCTGACATCATTGATAAAACGATTGAGGGTTACCCAATTATTGATTTTTCAAATGTGCCTTGCGGTACGCGCTTAGATGTATTGATTGAGCGTACTGTAAAAATTGTATGTAGCAACAATAACACCTATACAGATCGTGTCTGGAGTACCGTTATTATAGAAGATAAAATTCCGCCAGTGATTGTGGGTGAGCCTTTTGTGGCACAAGTGCCTTGTTACTACGATACGGATGATTTATTACGAGAGTTGAATAAATTAGACGCATCAGCTAAAACGATTTCACTTTACCCAACGAGAGCAGACCGCAATAAAGCAGGTAGTTTCATTGGAAAATTGAGTATTCCTGCTATCGCTGACCAATACGAAATAGTAGAAAACTGCGATTTCGATAAATTTAGATGGTCGAAATGGGTAGAAGTACATTACAACTGCACAGAAGGCACATTCAATCTACAAAATTTCGATAATTCTACTGCACCAGGCTTTCAAATCAGTGCGAACTTAATTGATATTTTGAATGCTGTGTTAGCTAGAGAATTAGCGCCGCCATCTGTGTTTAAAGCGTTCATCCGCACCGTACAAGCAGTAGATAAATGCGGAAATAAATCCATAGAAGGTTTCCAAATTGTGGAAATTATTCAGCCAGATATTAAATGGCCACTTTTTGAAATCAAACTAGAGTGCAAAGAAAGTGCTGACCCGATTGATATTTACAACCGATGGGCAAGCGACCCAGTGAAATTTGCACACTACGGCGCAATGTTACCCAACTTCGATCCTACGCCAGTGAACAGCCAAAACTTTGGTCAAGTCTTGAACTTAGAGGATTTAATTGCGCAGGCAAATCTATCTAACGGCAGTGGCGACGAGGTGCCTGCTTACTTAGAGCACGCGGATTGTGGCTACGCTGCGGATTGGAAGGATTCTAAAAATATTACACTTTGTGCTCACACTTACAAAATTTTTAGAGAATGGACAGTATATAACTGGTGCGATGGACATTTAGAAATAATTGGTGTCATCCCACAAGTGATTACTGTTGGCGATACAGAAGCTCCATTTATTGTCGGAGAAATTGTAGTTGAGCCTGCCACAGGCGTTACTGACCCAAGTGCAGTGCAATGTTTGACGGATGCTTTAATTAGTTTTGAAGCTAAAGATGCTTGCTCTGAAGTTATCATGGCTACTATTTCTATCAATGGTAATGAATTTCAGCCTATTACCGCTCAAAATGGCAAGTACAGCATAAAAAATGTACCTGTGCTAGAGCCATTCCATTATACCATCCGATTGAAAGATGAATGCAATAATGTAGCTGAGTTTAAAGGAACCGCTACTCTAGATGACCATATTGTACCAGTAGCTATCTGCGAAAAATTCAGAACCGTTTCCATGGGATTAGAGTGTACAACGGTTGTCCGTGCAGAAGTATTTGACGATGGCTCTTACGACAACTGCGGGCAAATAACTTTTGCAGTCGCTTGTAAAGATGACCTTCAAGGGGATTACAAAGAAAACTACCATGTATTCCAACCGACAATTACGTTCACTTCTAAAGATATGAATGGTTGTATAGGCAAAAAAACCGTCGTTTTTAGAGTAGCAGACGGAGCAGGAGTGGATTTGAATAAAGATGGAGACTTCGATGATGAAGGGGAGCGTTATCCGAACTTCAATTACTGCGAGGTTGAAGTAGAATTACAAGACAGAATCCCACCAGTATTGGAAGATCAAAGTATTATTTTGGACTGTGCTTCACCGGCAGCAACAGCTTTAGCGACTGCTTTAGCGAATGGGCAAAGTGCGGTACAAGCTCTCTTAAACTCTGGCAACTTCGTGGATGCTAATGGAGTAGCCTACATCACATCGGCGAGCGATAATTGCGACAACATCACTTTTTTGATTGATAGAATAGATGCTAGTGGTTTCAATACCGTTTGCCAACAAGGCACAATTCGTATCAACT
The DNA here is from genome assembly GCA_036835365.1 of Saprospiraceae bacterium. Classification (GTDB taxonomy): domain Bacteria; phylum Bacteroidota; class Bacteroidia; order Chitinophagales; family Saprospiraceae; genus JAAUTG01. Next base: position 11,608 of record DAITMC010000079.1, on the reverse strand, counting down.
ACCAAGCAACCGATGCTTGCGGTAATGTATCCTTGCCAGCAATAGCCTTTATTAATATAGTAGCTGCTAGTGATTGGGTAATGAAGTTCCCTTATGACTACTTATTTGAAAATTGTGCAGCAGATTTTACCATTCCTGCGGCAGCAACTATCAACGATATTTTAATCAACAATGGTTGCGATGATTGGGGATTGAATGTAACAGAAACTGAATTCAGTTCAGGTGGTGGAATTGCTGAATTGGTGAGAGAATATCACTTAATTAACTTCTGCTCTTGGAATCCATCTAATACAGAAATAGCAATTATTGAGCGTCCTCAAGACTTAATTTTGCAAGCGCTAGTTAGAGATTATCGTGTGTCCTTGCGCTATCGCGATCAACGAGCAGTGGCGTTGGATGCCAACGGCAATGTGCAACTGGATGCTAATGGCAATGCGATTGTTTTAAATGATGGTTTAGGAGATGGCATCAACGATATTGATGATGGCAACGAAAATGATGATTTTGCAACCATCGCCAATAGCAATGGCAAAAATAATCGTACGGTGCTAAATAAATCTTTAACTTTTGATTATGCTCGTCCAAATACCTTGTATCGCAATCCAAATACAGATAGAACGGCACTCGCACCTATCAACATTCCATTCAGCAGCGAGCAGTTAAGAAGAATTAATGATGTTCAAGAAGCCCTTGAGTTTGATTTATACGATGTAACTCGATTGCCTTTTGATGGAGATTTCGTAGTCATTGACAACTTCGACCAAGCCTACGATGGAGTAAAAACATTCAATGAAATATCACAGTTTACAGGCGATGTTGAAACTTATGTGAGCGCACAGCACTATGGCAACATTATTTATCGTCAAATCATACGAATCCTAGACCCAGAGGCACCTACGATTGATGTTCCAGCATTCGATGCGTTCTGTGCTGAAGGCGACTGTTTTGGGAAAGTGGTGATTAATTTTAAAGCTACTGACCCTTGCACAGGAACTGTTGATTGTCAATATGGTATCAAAACTAATTTTGGTACACCAACGGAACTTGACTTCGGATTAGGAGAAGATACTTTCGGGGCATTAATTGATCTCGGAGAAGGCAACTTCCGAATAGAAGGAAATTATCCGATTGGTATTCACGAAGTAACCATAAATGCGACTGATGCTGCTGGAAATACATCTACTTACACTTTCGAGTTTGAAGTAAAAGACTGTGAAGCGCCAGTAGCAAAATGCGTGCTTGGTCTAGTCATTGATTTAATGCACAATGGCAAAGTATCCATTCCAGTAGAATGGTTTAATAAAGGTAGCTACGATAAATGCTCTGGCGACGTGAAATTGACTTTTGCTAATCCAACGATATACCCAGACTCTACTGTACGCACGTTCAATTGCAACAATGGAGAACTTGGCTTAGTAGGCGTAACGCTTTGGGTAAGTGATAAATTTGGTAATACCTCATTCTGCGAAACATTTGTCAACATCCAGAACAATCCGCAAAACGGAACACAACTCGACCTTTGCCCAACACCAGGTGCAAGCATCGGCGGTAGTATAGCCACAAGCAATGGCAACAGTATAGAAAAGGTAGAAGTTAATCTTTCTGGCAATACATTCAACACTTCCTTGAGCGACGCAAACGGCGCATACCGTTTCAATAGCTTAACAGAAGGCTACGACTACACCATCACGCCACACAAAGACAATGATGTGATGAATGGCATCAGCACTTTCGACTTGTTGATACTTTCTAAGCACATCTTGGGTACAACCCTATTGACTTCGCCTTACCAATTGATTGCAGCGGATGTAAACAACTCTGGCACAATCACCACTTTTGATATGATAGAATTGCGCAAACTGATTTTAGGTGTTTCTACTCAATTCCCTAACAATACAGCTTGGCGATTCATTCCGAAGGATTATCAATTCAAAAATCCAGCGAATCCACTAGCAGAGGATTTCCCTGAAGTGTTAAACTTCAACGACTTAACTATTGACGAATTGAACGCCAATTTTATCGCCATCAAAATAGGAGATTTGAACGGCTCAGCGACAGCCACCAGCAATAGCGAAGTAGAAAATAGAACAAGCAACACACAAAATGCCTTTGCATTCCGTGCTAAAGACCAACAACTTGAAGCAGGTCAAACTACTTGGGTGGACTTCACCGCAGCAGCAGCAGAAGCCTTTCAATTCACTATGGAATTTAAAGGTATGGAGCTACTCGAAGTGAAAGGGGGCGTAGTATCGTTAGAACATTTTGGCATCTTTAATCAGGCAATAACAACATCTTGGAATACAACTGCGACTAATACTCATCAGCCTAACCACGAGTTAGGGACAGACAACGAAATTATGTTCAGTCTGTTGGTGCGTGCTACTGAGCGCATCCGTCTAAGCGAGGCGTTGGCGATAACATCGTCCATCACTAGAGCGGAAAGCTACGCTAACAACGCGATGCAATCAGTGGCACTCCACTTTGAACCACTAGCAGGGTTTGAAATGGCGCAGAATTTCCCGAATCCATTCCAAGCATTTACAACGATAAACATTACTTCACCGGAAGCACAAAGTGCAACCTTGAAAATCCACGATTTGAATGGTCGAGTGCTAAAAGTGATGCGTTTGCAACTAGAAACTGGCAACAACGAAGTAAAAGTAAAGAGCGAACAACTGCCAAAAGGCATTCTTTACTACACTTTAGAAACAAGCCAATTCAAGCAAACCCGTAAAATGGCTGTACTTTAATTATAGATAGCACTGCTAGTGAATGAATCTGTCCGCTTTGGTCAGGCAGACGTGTAGCAAGCAACAGCGGGAAATATACTAGCGGTCATGCTAACGGTGGTGCGAGTGAATGCTCGCACCACTTTTTTTTGTTAACCATTAAGCGGCAAACAACTACCCCATGGGCGGCATTTCCAAACATCGGATAAGGTTGTTGCCACCGTTTCAAAGGAGCGGGATAAGATGGAGCTAAAAACTAAAATATGGAGGAGTCTGTTATGAAATCTGCAAAAATTTCGTTTGCTGTCAATTTGATAGTTAGTCTGTCTTTGCCATTGCTGGTAATGGTCAAGGAATTACACTCAAAAAAAATAACCCACGAATTAATTCGTGAGCTACGATTTTGCTTCAACGACGTTACACCGTCATAATATCTTTTTCCTTTATCTCAAGCAGTCGCTCTACTTTTTCCGTGAAGGTAGCCGTCATTTCTTGGACTTCAGCTTCCTTGCGTTTTCCTGAGTCTTCAGGGAAACCATCCTTTACTGCTTTTTTTATTTCTTCCATCGCATCTCTACGGGCATTGCGAATGCTTACGCGAGCTTCTTCGCCTAATGCTTTTGCGCGTTTTACAAACTCTTTTCTGCGCTCTTGTGTCAATAGTGGAATATTGATACGAATAATTTGACCATCATTTTGAGGGGTGAATCCTAAGTTAGCCTCAAAAATAGCTCGTTCAATAGGACCGATCATTGATTTCTCCCAAGGCTGAATAACGAGTGTTCTAGCGTCGGCAGTGGTTACGTTGGCTACTTGTGCCAACGGTGTGGATGCGCCATAATATTCTGGACGAATATTGTCCAACATGGCAGGTGTAGCTTTGCCCGTACTGATTTTACCTAACTCTCTTGCCAAACGCTCTGTGGCTTCCCCCATTCCTTCTTTGGTCGTTTCAATAATAAGTTCAATATCTTCCATAACTACTTGCTTGAGTTGTAAATAAATGAAATACAGTTAATGATGAATAATAAAAAAAATGCTATGCTTAAAGAACCATTGTATTGACAATACCTATTCTCTAAGCATAGGTTTAGGTTTTAGTCTCTAGTTGCCATAAAGCGCATAATCAAGTATATCAACGATACCAATGCTGCTAATGCTGCCGCTACATAGGTCATAGCCGCCCATTTTAGCGCATCTTTTGCACCGTCATATTCTTGCCCTCTAGTCGTTCCTGTTTGTTTTAACCAAACTAATGCTCTGTTGCTGGCATCGAACTCCACGGGAAGCGTAACCAAAGAAAAAAGTGTAGTTACTCCAAAAACGCCTATTGCGACCAATAATAAAGTTGGATTATTCATAGAAAACATGAAAATAGCGATCAATAAGTACTGTTGTAAGCCTGACGCAATTTGTACAATTGGGACGAGATTAGAGCGCATCTGCAACATTGGATATGCAGTGGCGTGTTGCACAGCGTGTCCACACTCATGAGCGGCAACTGCTGCCGCCATAATGCTACGTCCACCATAGATAGCAGGACTAAGACTTACCGTCTTGCTCATCGGATTGTAATGATCGGTCAACATGCCTTGACCTTGCTCAATTTTCACATCGCTAACACCATAGTGTCTTAGCATGGCTTCCGCAATATCTCTTCCTGTCATTCCAGAGCTAATAGGAATTTGGCTATATTTTTGAAACTTGGACTTTAATCGTCCTTGCACAATCATTCCAATTACAGTAGCTATACCTGTGAGCGCTATGTAACCCATGTAACTTGATAAGAACTGCTCCATATTTGCTTAATTTTATTCAGTTTTCTTAGTTAATGATATCAAATTTAGTATATTTTCTCAATGCTTTGGGTATAAGAACACCCTCCGAAGTTTGATTGTTTTCCAATAAGGCAGCCACTATTCTAGCTAACGCTAAAGCACTACCGTTCAAAGTGTGTGCCAAAGTATTTTTTTTACCCTCTTTGAATCGTAGTTTTAAGCGATTCGATTGATAGGTTTCAAAATTAGACACCGAACTCACCTCCAGCCATCGTTTTTGGGCTGCGGAATAAACCTCAAAGTCATAAGTCAAAGCAGAAGTAAATCCCATATCCCCTCCACAAAGACGCAAAATGCGATAAGGAAGTTCTAGCTTTTTAAGTAATTTTTCAACATGTTTTAGCATTTCGTTCAATGCTTTGTAAGATTGTTCGGGATGTTCAATGCGTACAATTTCTACTTTGTCAAATTGATGTACTCGGTTCAAACCACGCACATCTGCACCATATGAACCCGCTTCTCTCCTAAAGCAAGGAGTATAGCCTGTCAACTTGACAGGTAAATCGTGTTCATTTAATATGACGTTGCGATAGATATTAGTCACAGGAACTTCTGCTGTGGGAATCAGATAGAGGTCATCTTTTTCGCAGTAGTACATTTGTCCTTCTTTATCAGGAAGTTGACCCGTAGCTCTAGCAGAATCCTCATTCACCAAATGGGGAGGCAGTATTTCTTCATAGCCTGCTTTGGCTGCTTCATCTAAGAAAAAACTAATCAAAGCCCGCTGCAATTTCGCACCTTTTCCTCTATACACAGGAAATCCAGAGCCTGTTATTTTTACGCCCAGTTCTAGGTCAAAAAGTTGATATTTTTTCGCCAATTCCCAATGTGGAAGTGCATTTTCAGGTAATACAGGCAAATCAGTCATCCAGTTTTTAAACACTTCGTTGTCCTCTGCACTTTTCCCCATAGGTACAGAACTGTGTGGAAGATTGGGAATTTGGTAGAGTAGGTTCGTTAGCTGCTCTTGATTTTCTTTGAACCCGTCCTCTAATTCCTTGATTTTGTTTTTTATGTCTGCCACATTTGCTTTTATAGCATCTGCTTCCTGCACTTTTCCTTGCTTGAATAAATTGCCAATTTCTTTCGCCAAGCGATTACTTTCTGCTTTCAATTCATCCAGTTCTGATTGGGACTTTTTGCGCTGGTCATCTAACGCAATCACTTGATCTACTATGGCAAGGTCTTCCTCCTTATAGTTTCTCTTGCGCAATCCTGCTATAATTACGTCCTTGTTTTCCTGAATAAAATTGAGTTGAAGCATAACTAACTTTTGTTGGTTTGATACAAATTTTTGTTGCGCAAAACTAAAGGATTTTAGAAAATTGTACCTAAAGAAATGAAGAAAGTGGTGGTGGAAGTTTTAATCACCTGGTGTTAAGCAAAGCAATTTTAAAGATTTAACATCAATTAGTACATAAAATTTATTCGCAGGATAGAGAACCATAATTCCTGAAATGGGTTAAGCCCTTTTTTATTTCACCATTGTCTGTCATAGCGCACGAATATTCGTGCGCTATGACAGACAATGGTACTTAATTTTATGGCAAATAGAGATTAAACTCCACTCTTCTATTCAATTTTCTGCCAGACTCGCTACTATTACTAGCGATAGGATTTGTTTGTCCATAGCCTTTGTATTCCATACGCGAAGGCGCAATACCTTTGCTGATAAAATACTCATAGCAGCGTTGTGCTCTGCGTTCAGATAGCCATTGATTATAGTTGGCTTCGCCAACATTGTCAGTATGTCCATCAATTTTGACATGATATTGAGGATAGCGTTGCAAAATATCCACCACCCTATCCAAAATAGGAAAGGACGCTTGCTTGAAATAGGAACTATTGATTTCGAACTCAATATTTTTCGTAGCAAAATCAAGCGTTTCTTTGTCTTCTTGTCGAATTTCTTTTAAAGGACAGCCGTTGTTATTAGCAGCACCAAATTCATCAGGGCAGTCATCTTTATAATCTGGAACACCATCTCCATCACGGTCGGGACAACCTTTGAAGGCAGTTAAACCAAATTCATTGGGACAATCATCGTTTTTGTCAGCTACGCCGTCGCCATCACGGTCAGGGCAACCATTCAAAGCGATTGTTCCTACCTCATCGGGGCATTCGTCTTTATGGTCTGGCACACCGTCCGCATCGCTATCGGGGCAACCGTTGAAGCGTGCTAAACCCGCTTGCGTTGGGCATTCATCATCTTTATCAGCAATGCCATCTCCGTCGCTATCAGGACAGCCTTTGGTTGCCAAAGTACCCTTCTCCAACGGACATTCATCCACCAAATCTGGAACACCATCTCCGTCTGTATCTTTCTTATCCTCCTTTTCTTTGGGTTTTCCCAATAGGACTTTCACACCAACATTATGGTTAAGATTATCTAATTTTTTATCTGTTGAAGGAATTTCATTACTCGAAAAACGATAATCGGAGCGTGCATGAATGTAAAAATTATCCGATAGCTTAATCTCCAAACCTGCACCTACGGGGAATTGAACATCAAAATCCGTATCTTCTTTGTAAACGCCACCAACGCCACCACTCAAAAAGGGGACAACACGAGCAGTAGGCTTAAAGGCTTGTATTTGAAGGAGTGCATCCAAGCTACCTAAAAAAGTATTATCCGACAAACTTTGAATGGCATCATTTGGGGTTGGTATTCTTGCCGTACCAATTCTCAACGGTAATTCTAAATTGACTGGTCCAAATAAATTGCGATGATATCCCAGTTTTACGCCGTAAGTCGTATTGCCTTCTGCCTGTAAGGGCTTCTCGTTGAAAAGCGAGTAGTAATCAAAAACACTACCACTAAAAGATAAAGCATTTTTCTGGTTAGGCGACTGAGCTGTTGCTGTTTGTACAAATAGCGTGATGAGCACTAAAGGAAGCCATTGATTTTTCATAAAAAAAGTGAATTTGTAGTTTTTTAATTGTCTGGTAAGCAAAAGTAGTATGGCTAAAAACATTTCACACTTCAAAGTTACACAGAAAATATCAATTCAGAAGGTATCCTTTTTTTATCTAATGGGATAAAATGTTAAACAGTTATAAAAAAATAGTAAAAAAATGTGTGGAATACTTGCTTGTTTAAAATAATATTTAGATATTTGTCTAAATATTTAAATAAACTGACTTGGAATACATATTTAAAGCACTCAATGATGAAACTCGAAGAAGAATCCTAGAACTACTTCGAGAAAGAGAAATGACAGCAGGTGAGATTGCAGACGAGTTTGAGATTTCTAAACCGAGTATTTCTCATCATTTGGAATTATTAAAAAAGGCGGATTTAATAACGCAAGAAAGAAACGGGCAATACATCATTTACGCCATAAATACTACTGTTTTTGATGATATTATAGTTTGGATAATTAATTTACAAAATAAAAAAAAGTAAAGTTTATGAAATTTAATGTTGAAAAAGAACTAGCTAGTATTGTAGTAGCTCTCTTACCGATGGCTTACTTACTGATTGTCTGGAATACTCTGCCAGAAATAGTCCCTATTCATTGGAATATTAAAGGAGAAGTGGATGGAACGGGAAGTAAATACTACTTGCTTGCTATTGTGTTTCTATTACCTACGTTGAGTTATCTAATTTTTGTTGTTGCTCCTTTTATTGATCCTAAAGGTAAGCTATCGGCAATGGGCAATAAACTCAACAATTTGAAATTCATGCTTACGCTTTTTATGTCCATTTTAGCCATTTATATTACATATGCTGCTAAAACAGAAAGATTCACCAATCCTAGTGTTATCATTATTTTAGGAGGATGCCTATTCACTGTATTAGGCAATTACTTAAAAACAATTAAACCCAACTATTTTATAGGTATTAGAACACCTTGGACACTTCATAGCAATCATAACTGGAAACTTACGCATAATTTATCCGGTAAAATTTGGGTGATGGGTGGGCTGATAATTATAATCGCTAGCTTTTTTCTAAAGAATGAGATAAATATTGTGGTCTTCTTAATAGCTATAGCCATCATGGTGATTGCACCTGTAATTTATTCTTACAAAATATATTATGACGAAAGGAAATTTGAATAATTTCATTGCTAGGTTGAGTACAAGTAGCGTTTTATTTTGAATCGTCGAAAAAATATAAACCTTGGCGATATATTAATTCAACTAAATATATAAAACAATAATTTATTTTTAAGTGCCAATTTAAAAATAAACGTGATTTGATGTGTTTAACCTAGTCCCTTATCGACTTCGCCAAAGCATATGTCTAAATTTTTAGATCAACGACTAAAAAAATGTCTATCTTAGCAGCATGTTACTAGGATGGATAAAGCAAAAATCTTATATTAATGGTCAATGGCTGGATGCTGTTGATAAAAGCGTTTTCAACGTTTATAACCCATTTAATCAGGAATTAATAGGAGATGTACCTAACTTGGGTGCAGTAGAAACGCTGCAAGCAGTGGATGCTGCTCATGGTGCTTTTGAGCATTGGAGCAAGCAAACGGCAAGTTATCGCTCTAACTTACTAAGAAAATGGTATGATTTACAAATAGCTCATGCAAATGACCTTGCCCATTTGCTTACTTTAGAGCAAGGAAAACCTTTAAAAGAAGCAAAAGGAGAAATTTTATATGGGGCATCTTTTGTGGAATGGTTTGCCGAAGAAGCCAAACGCACCTACGGCGACGTTATTCCTAGCCCATCAGCAGATAAACGCATTCTTACGCTCAAACAACCCGTCGGAGTAGTAGCTGCCATTACCCCTTGGAATTTTCCCAACGCCATGATTACCAGAAAAGTAGCTCCAGCATTGGCGGCTGGCTGCACTATGGTACTGAAACCCTCAGAAGAAACCCCATTTTCGGCATTAGCATTGGCAGTATTAGCAGAGCAAGCAGGCATTCCGAAAGGCGTGTTTAATGTGGTTACAACGAATCAGGCTTCTTTAGTGGGGCGTGTTTTGAGTTCGCATCCATTAGTCAAAAAACTTTCTTTCACTGGCTCCACTGCCATCGGCAAGTTGCTGCTGCAACAGTGTGCTAGTAGCGTCAAAAAAGTATCTTTAGAGCTGGGGGGCAACGCACCATTCATCGTTTTCGACGATGCCCATATTGACTTTGCTGTAGAAGGTGCTATTGCTTCAAAATATAGAAATGCGGGGCAAACCTGCGTTTGTGCCAATCGAATTTTTGTACAAGCCAAAGTGCATGATGCTTTTATCGAGCGATTAAGTAATGCCATGAAGCAGCAAAAATTAGGCAATGGTTTGGAAGCAGGTGTTACCATCGGACCATTGATTAATGAAAAAGCCTTGAAAAAGATAGAACGACTCATGGCTGATGCACTCGCTAAAGGTGCAAATGTATTAATTGGTGGAAAAAGGCACGAGCAATTCAATAATTTTTATGAGCCAACAGTTATTACTAATGTAACGCACAAAATGGCGATTAGTGAAGAAGAAATTTTTGGACCTATTGCTGCTATTTATCGTTTTCAAACAGAAAGCGAAGTCATTGAACTGGCTAACGCCACGCCTTATGGTTTAGCTGCCTACTTTTACAGCCAAGATATATCCAGGGTTTGGCGAATGGCAGAGGCATTAGAATATGGCATCATAGGTATCAATACTGGACTCATTTCTACACCAGTTGCGCCGTTTGGGGGGATGAAAGAAAGTGGGATTGGTAGAGAAGGGTCAAAATATGGTATTGAGGAATATCTTGAAATTAAGTATTTGTGTTTGGGCATCTAAGCACTAAAATAAGTGAAGCAATGAGAGCCAAAAAGTCCTATGGTCAGCATTTTTTAACGAGCGAAGCAATCGCCGAGCGCATTGCCAAGAGCTTAACCTTGACCACACAATACGACAAAGTACTAGAAGTTGGTCCAGGCATGGGGATGCTAACCAAATATTTATTGGAACAACCCTATGAATTGCATGCTGTTGAAGCAGATGAAGATATGGTGGTTCATTTATACGAATATTATCCTCAACTGCGCGACAATTTGTTGCTTAAAGATTTTCTTAGGCTCAAGTTAGAAACAGTATTCAAACAACAAGAGCCATTTGCTATTATTGGCAATTTTCCATATAATATTTCGTCTCAAATTCTATTCAAAATGTTGGAATATCGCCAGCAAGTGCCAGAATTGGTGGGGATGTTCCAGCGAGAAATGGCAGCCCGAGTAGTGTCGCCACCTGGCTCGAAAGAATATGGTGTCATCAGTGTATTGGTGCAGGCTTACTACGATACACATTACCTTTTTACGGTAAAAAAAGGTAATTTTAACCCGCCACCAAAAGTAACTTCTGGTGTAATTCGCTTGATTCGCAAAGAAAATCAAGATTTGGGCTGCGACCCAAAACTGTTTCGCACTGTTGTGAAACAATCGTTCAGTCAACGGCGAAAAATGCTACGCAACACCATGAAATCCTTGTTGAAAGACCATGAACTATTAAAGGATGATTTTTTCCAACAGCGACCCGAGCAATTAAGTGTGGCTGAGTTTGTGCAACTGACCAACTGGATAAAAGAGGCACTTCCCTTAGTAGTAACAGAAGTTGCTAAAGAAGTGCCATAAAGTTGCGGAATTTCGCTACTTTTGTACTTTAATATGAATGAACGATTGCAAGCAAATCATAGAATTATACTCGGACTTAAAGTTCGTGAGCTACGATTGGAAAAAAATCTATCGCTTACGGAACTAGGTAAACAAGCAGGGCTTTCTGTTTCCTATCTCAATGAAATTGAAAAGGGGAAAAAATCACCTAAGGAAGATAAACTTGAGGCAATTGCTGAGGCACTCGGCACAAATTACGAAGCACTCATTTCTAGCGAATTATCCGCCAAATTAGAGCCATTGCGCGCATTGCTCCAATCCAATTTCTTGAATGACTTACCCCTGGAACTTTTCCAAATCGAGTTGAACAAAATTATTGAAATTATTGCCAATGCGCCAGCTCAAGTGAGTGCTTTTATTTCTACCCTGATTGACCTCTCAAGGAATTATGCTGTTCAACAGGACAGCTTTTATTTTGCCGCACTGCGTTCCTAC
>DAITMC010000078.1:0-14175 GCA_036835365.1 Saprospiraceae bacterium | reverse complement strand
CCACTTACCTGCCCCTGCAAACTTTGAGAAGCATTAGTGATGGGTCTAGCTTCCAACGCTTTTGCAGAAACTACCCCTACTGCCCCGGTTAAGTTTTCTTTCTTTTGGCTACCATAACCCGTTACTACGACTTCCGAAAGTAAGGCAGCATCTGTTTGCATCACAATCTCTAGAGTCCTACTTGCCCCTATGACTACTTCTTGTGTCAAATAGCCAGTGTAACTAACAATTAAAGCAGTTCCCCCATCTACATCAACAGAAAAGCTACCATTAAAATCGGTTACAGTGCCAATAGTAGTGCCTTTTACCAAAACAGTCGCCCCAATAAGTGGCTCTTTACTGTTGTCCACAATTTTTCCACTTATCGTTTGTGCGATAAGGGAAGATTGGAAGCCTATTCCGCAGCATAGGAATAGCAACCAGAAGAGTAATGTTGTTTTCCGCTTTGTATAGCTCATACTTTACATCATTTAGGTTTAAAAAACTTTATTCATACGTTAACGATAAGTCTAATGTAGATACTATTTTGATTTATACCTAAAATAATGATGTTAAATTTTAAGATTTACACTAAAAAATATAAAAAAGTATGGATTTTAAGACCTATATGACATAATATTCTGTATTTAGATTGCCTATTTTTTAAGGATACAATAAATATTTGGCGCGTATCTTGGCAAAATGGTTAAGTCCTTCTTGCCAAGTTGCTCTGATGGCTGCCTCGCTCCTGCCTTGCTTTATTTGCTGTTGCAGTGTTGCATTGCCAGCGAGTTTATCAAAAAAGCTATTAAAAAATTTGTCTTGCTCAGGATAAGCAGTGTAAAATTCGATTAGATAGTTCAGGTTAATCTGTTGCTGTGCTTGTAAGGTATCCAAAGGAATGTTGGATAAATCAAATCCTCGACAAAGTTTATTTTGGTGTTTTGGCGATTGTGCGCCTGGCATAGGGACTGGCGTATATTCGTAATCACCAATCGTACTTTTAGGGTCGCCATACACTTGAAATTGTTTGTTTGTGCCTCTGCCTTCGCTCGCCACTGTTCCTTCAAAAAAACAAATAGATGGATAGAGATAAATGGCTCGTGCATTAGGTAAGTTAGGCGAAGGCTTAATAGGGACTTCATAAAAGGTTTGATGCGTATAATTTTGGCAAGGAACAACTTCTAAATTGCATTGAATACCCCCATAGAGCCATTTTTCGCCATTTACCATTTTGGCATATTCGCCAATGGTCATGCCATGTACAACAGGAACAGGGTGCATACCGACAAACGAGCGAAAAGCAGTATCTAAAACAGGTCCATCCACATAATGACCGTTTGGATTGGGGCGGTCTAGCACCAAAAAATCTACGCCATTTTCAGCACAGGCTTCCATGACATAGTGCATAGAAGAGATGTAGGTGTAAAATCGTGCGCCAACATCTTGAATGTCAAATAGGATAAGGTCAATACCTGCCAAATCTTCCTTTGTTGGTTTGCGTTTGCTGCCATAGAGCGAAACGATAGGAAGTTGGGTTTTGGGATCGCGCCCATCGGTGATTTTTGCGCCAGCATCTGCCATTTCTCGAAAGCCATGTTCGGGAGCAAAGATGGTTTTTATTTGGATACCCAATGAAAGTAAAGAATCCACAAGATGTTGATTACCAATCATTGATGTTTGATTGACGACCATGCCAATCGTTTTATTTTTTATTTTAGGTAGGTACAATTCGAGTTGTGCCGCACCAACTTTTAGTTCTTGGTCGGCGGAGGTGGTCGTTTCTGGCGTAGATAGAACGGCAGTTTGAATTGGTTTACAATTAGTTACCATGAATAAAAAACTAGCAACAAAAATTTTTAAGTATAGAACCATTTTGTTTTATTTGTGTGTTGTAAATAAATCAATTAACTATGAGGGTTAGTCGCTATGCTGTGGTGGACATAGAAACAACAGGTGGAAAATCTTCCAGAGATAAAATTACAGAAATTGCGATAGTTTTATACGATGGCGAAAAAATAATTGACCGCTGGGAAACGCTACTCGATCCAGAGTGCTACATTCCATATGGTATTACGCAACTGACAGGCATTACGCAGGAAATGGTGCGCCATGCACCAAAATTTTACGAAGTAGCCAAAACAATCATCGAAAAGACAGAAGGTGCTATTTTTGTGGCGCATAATGTGCGGTTCGATTATGAGTTTTTGAGGGAAGAGTTTAAGCGACTGGGATTTGCTTTCACGCGCAAGCAACTTTGCACGGTTCGATTGAGTAGAAAAGCTTTTCCAGGTTTCAGGTCTTATGGCTTGGATAGTTTAATTCGAGAATTTAATATTTCTGTACAGCAACGCCACCGCGCTATGGGCGATGCTTTGGCAACAGTGGAGGTGCTTGGTCGAATTTTAGCCAAAGAAGAGGGGGAAGAAGAGGCAAAAGAATTGATTAATTTAGGTCTCAAAGAATCGCTATTGCCCGCCAATGTTACAATGGAGCAAATTCACGCCCTGCCAGAATCCTGTGGAGTTTATTATTTTCATGACCAACAGGGAAGATTGGCTTACGTTGGAAAAAGCATCAACATCAGAAAAAGGGTAGCGGAACACTTTGCCGATATTTCTTCCAAAGGACGTAAGTTGCAACAATGTGTACATGAAATTAGCTACGAAATCACTGGAAGTGAATTAATTGCGCTGCTACACGAATCGAATGAAATTAAGACACAACGCCCTTACATCAACCGAGCACAGCGTGTTCGGAATTTTCCATATGCTATTCATTGCTTTGAAAATGAGCAGGGGTATTGCTGTTTTGAAGTCATAAAAACGAGTACACGCGAGCAAAAGAAAATCCAGATAGTATCAGAATATCCTAAAGCAGCTAATGCTAAAGCGCATTTACAAAGGGCAGTTACTCAATTTGAGTTATGTCCTAAACTTTGTCATTTGGACAGCAATATCAACAGCAAAGTTTGTTTTCATTATCATCTAAAGCAGTGTCTTGGGGCTTGTGGACAATTGGAAGGTGTGGAAACCTATAATGAAAGGGCTACGGCGGCTCAAGATTACCTATCCAATATGTTTGATCGCGACTTTATGATTTTAGATGAAGGGCGTACTGCCAACGAGAAATCAGTGGTGGTAGTGGAAAACGGCGAATATTGTGGCTTTACTTACTTGGATGAATCGGAAGGGTTTAGCCGTATGGAACAAATTAAGTCTATGATAAAACCAAGTTTTCAAAGCAACCCAGAGGTAAAACGAATTATCCTTCGGTTTATGCAAGCAGAAAAAAAATTAAAAGTGGTTTATTTTTAGTGCTAGACATAAGGATATTTACAAAAGCTCTAAACAATTCATACAACCATTCTGCTATTTTAAGCCCTTGATTACGATGAATTTTTGGTTCTTTTTTGTCAAGAAAAAAGAACCAAAAATTCAAGGCGCTATCCTTTACTCAAATCGCCAAAAGCACTTAGAAGAACTCAATTTATCTTTGCTTTTTTCATGGCTTTTTCGTTGACAACAAGTCCTAAACCTGGCAAGTTCGGCAAATAGATATGCCCCTCTTTCACTTCAAAATAGTTGTCGAATAGAGGAAGTAAACCCATTTCTTCGCGTTTGCCAGCATACTCTTGCACCCGCTCGGCGTTGTTAAGCGTAGCGACCAATTGCAAACTAGCCGCTGTGGCTAAAGTAGGTCGTGCATTATGCACCATCACCTTTCTATTGAAGCACTCGGCTAGTATCGCTATTTTTTTGCATTCAGAAATCCCCCCACATTTGATAACATCGGTATTCACAATATCTGCCCCCCCTGTAACAATTAAATCTCGGAATTGCCATTTATTGTACTCATGTTCACCAGCTAGTACAGGTATCTGTACAGCATCTACTACTTTGCGCAGTTCCTCATAATTTTGATGAGAAACAGGCTCTTCTACTGCTGCAATGTTCAAATGTTCATATAATTTGTTTGCCATCATAATTGCCCGAGCTGAAGAATAGCCGTTATTGAAATCCACAAAGATGCGAATATCATCGCCTACTGCTCTGCGCACAGCTTTCACCACTTCAAACGTATCGTCATTCAAAGGGTCAAGATTGTGTTCTCTAATTTGCATTCTAGGCTTCACGGTGGTGTAGCCTTGTTCTATAAAAGCGACTGCCACAGCCGCCATTTCTTCTGGGGTTTTTCGTTCAGCTCCTTCCCCCCTAGGGAATGAACCATATACTTTTATCTTTTCTACATTGTTGCCTCCAATAATTTGATGCACAGGTTTGCCCATCAATTTGCCTTTCAAATCCCAAAGTGCATTATCCACGCCAGCAATAGCACCAGGAAGTACCCCTGTATTGCCTGCTTCAATACCTAAAAAATACATTTGATTCCATAGATATTCATGCTGAAAAGGATCTTCCCCAACGACTAAAGGTTTACAGATTTCTTCAATGGCGGCTTCAATCACTTTGGTGTACTCATGGTCGCCTTCGCCCCAGCCACTGATGCCGGCATCTGTTTCTACCTTCACAAAAAGTGCCCTATCAACAATGTAGCATTTGACATCTGTAATTTTAACTTGACCAGCATAAGCAGTAAAGGCAGAATTCGGCTTTGGTTCGAGTTGTTTAGACAAGCCTACTGCGGGCAAAGCAGCCAACGTTTTTAAAAATGATTTTCTTGAAAATAGCATGATTTATCGTTTAAAATGAATGATAATTACTCTGCGATGCTTACGTTTTCTAATGCGAAGTGGCTTCTTTGTTGTTTAGCATCTCTGACAATGACGTTTTTGAGGTACAAATTTTTGATATTGCCAAAGGTGAACCAGGCGTTTGTAGTGGAGAAGTCCTGCATATCAGCGTAATAACCCAATGTTTTATTGCCACGCGGCTTTTTCGCCTGGCTCAAGTCGGCTGCTGGCAATAACGTAGTAGCTAGTGTAATATTGCTAAAAATCAGATTTTCAATTTGTGCTTTTTGCTGACCAGCAAGCAAACATTTTCCTCTAGTTTCCATTTGAATATTAGAAAATTCGATGTTGCGAATAATACCTAATTGGGAAGTATCCCTTCTTCGGTCAATATCTACAAAAATCGGATATTCTGTTTCATGTCGCGAACCCGTTTGAATCGTCATATTAATAAATTGGCAATGTTCATAAATCCCCCCATCCATCTGGAATAGTGCAATGCCATAGCGACTATTTCGGATGATATTGTTGGAGAACAGACAGTAGCGCATACCCACATGCCCTGCCGTTCCTAGCTTGATGGCGGCATCGTCGCTAATGATGATGTTGTTGGTAGCCACTACATTTTCTACCCAAACATAGTGCGATTTCAGGCAAATGGCATCATCACCAGTTTCAAAGTAGCAGTTGGTAATAAATACATTGCGCGAATCGGTAACATCAACACCATCTGTGTTAGGGCTAAGTATAGGGTTAACAATGCGTAGAGCATTGACCACCGCACCATCGCAATGGTCGAGTACTAGCACATGTGCAGGAGAATTGAGGAGCTGCACCTGTTCAAATTTCAGATTGCTGCAGCCATAAAAAACGATCCAAGGCTCTGGACGCTCCAAGGCTAAAAAATTTTCATCCCAAAAAGCAGCACCATTGCCATCAATAACGCCATTGCCGATAATACCTAAGTTAGTTGCATTTTCTGTGTAAATCAGATGTGGATGCGCTTTACTGTAATCCGCCATATTAGGGCTGCCTTGAAGTTTGGCACCAGATTCTAATTTTAGGAAAACATTAGTGCTTAAATGAATAGTGCCTGTCAAATAAGTGCCTCCAGTGGGAATGACTACTTCGCCACCACCTGCCTTGGCGCAAGCATCAATAGCGGCTTGGATAGATTTTGTGTTTAATGTTTTTCCGTCATTCTTTGCTCCAAAAGACTTGATATTGAAACTTTGAGCATATAAAATACTACTAGAACAAAGAAAAATGGTTAACAGTATCCATTTTGCACAATAATGCAAAAGATTATTTGTTTTAATAGGCATGAAAAGCATAATTATTTTTGACATTTAAAGATATGATTTTAAAAATTGTTTTTCTTTTGCTAAAATTTGATTAAAAAACGCTGTATTCAAAATTTATTCGCAAATTTATTTAGACTAAAGCAGAAGAAATAATTTTTTTACTACTTTTACTGAAACAAAACACTGAAAAATTAATTATAAATAGCAAATTATTCGTATGAAAACAAGCTTTAAACAATTCACCTACTTTTGCCTCTTCCTAATGCTTTCCATTTCAACAATTGCCCAAAACAAGATTACAGGTATTGTTATAGATGCGTCTAATAAAGAACCGATGAGTTTTGCTTCCGTGGGCATTCCTGTATTAGGAATAGGAACAACCACTGAACTGGATGGGACTTATCAACTAGGAAACATTCCTGATGGGACTTATCAAATTGTCATCAGCTATACAGGCTATTTAGAACAAAATTTATCCTTTACAGTAGCCAACAATCAAACCTTAGAACTTAACGTCAATTTATCCTCCGGCGTAACCTTAGAAACGGTAGAGATTACTGCCCAAGCCATTGGGCAAAGAGCCGCCATCAATCAACAAATTAACGCCAACACGATTGTCAATGTCATTTCTAAAGAAAAATTGCAAGAACTGCCCGACCAAAATGCGGCAGAAGCTATTGGTCGTCTGCCAGGTGTTGCCGTACAGCGCGATGGCGGTGAAGGGCAAAAAATTGTGGTGCGCGGGCTTTCTCCTCGATTCAATTCTGTGACTATCAATGGCGAGCGAATGCCATCGACCGATGGCGAAGACCGCTCTGTGGATTTGAGTATGATTTCTCCGGATATGCTTGCTGGCGTTGAACTTTTTAAAGCGATTACTCCCGATATGGATGCTGATGCAATTGGCGGAACAGTCAATTTTGCGATAAGAAAAGCAGATGACAACTGGTCAGGCGATGTTCGGTTATTGCATGGCTACAACGCACACGAAGACCGATTTGGACTTTGGCGTACTAGCTTTAGTTTGAGCAATCGCTTTGGAAAGAACAATAAATTTGGTGTATTGGCAACGGGTAATTTACAGCGCGCCGATAGAAGTTCAGATTTATTGAATGCAGAATATGCTTTTGGCGGTATTGATAATGATGGGAATTTAATTACGCAATTAGTCGATCTTAACTTAGGCGACCGACTTGAGATTAGAGACCGCTACGGCGCAGGCACTACATTAGATTATCAACTCAAAAATGGTTTCATCATGGTGAATACGATGTGGGGACGCACCGAGAGAGATGAGCTACGCCGTCGCCGCCGATTCCGCCCGAGTAACTCTTATCAAGAATTCGACATCAGGGAGCGACAACTCAATACCAACTTACTGTCCAATTCCATTACTGGAGAGCACAAACTGGGCAGTTTAGAAGTACGATGGCGAGCTTCGCATTCGGTTTCTACCCAAACAACCCCCTTTTCGCTATTTATGCGTTTCAGAGAAACGGGTGCATTGACTTCTACCGCCATTATAGACCAAGGACCAGAGGTGGTGCCAAGTGGATTCAAAAATGATCTCCGCTCCACCTTTCTGCACGATACTAACTATGAGGACAACTTCATCGAAGATAGCAACACCACCGCACAATTAGACTTGAAACAAAAGTTTAATCATGGTGGAAAAATAGCAGGCTACATAAAAGTAGGAGCAAAGTATCGCGAACAAGCACGCGAACGGGATATTACACAATTTTTAGCACGCCCCTACCTTCAAGGTGAAAATATCGTTCGAGACAATAGAGGCTTATTTGTTACTAACAATTCAGTTAATAATCCTAGAATTTATTTGGCTAATTTTTTGAATGACTTTTCGGCATCTAACTTCTTGGACAATAGCGACATTTATGATGTCAATGTACCTAATTCAAAAGACAACATTGCCCTACCTGATAATTTAGATTTAGCCGCCTATAATGCACTTTTTGGTACAAATTTTCAAGCGGGAGATTCTCTTGGATACAATGGGCATCTTGATCCTCAGAAGGTGCGCAATTATTACGAACGCTTTAAGGACAATTATTTATTAAATCAGTTGGTGGACTTGGAAGATTATACGGCTAAGGAGCAAATCTATGCAGGTTATGCCATGACTGAAATCAATTTTGGCAAAAAAATAATGTTCATCGGCGGCGTACGCTACGAAAACACACAGCAAGCATACAGAAGTGTGCAAGGGACACCAACAGAGGAAGGTACTGGCATATTGAATTTAATTGATTCTGTTGGCGCACAGGGATATGCTGAATTTTTACCTATGTTCCACTTCCGATATAAAGCGACAAAATGGTTCGATGTGCGTTTAGCGGTAACCAAGACCCTTTCTCGCCCCAACTATTTTAACCTTGTGCCTTGGGAACGTATCAACCAAACAGATTTTGAGATTGATAGAGGAAAACCTGACTTAAAACACACAACCAATTGGAACTACGACCTGTTCCTTTCTTTTTACAATAAATTCGGGTTATTTACCATCGGTGGTTTTTACAAACAATTTGACAATGTCGATTACATCAGAATTAGTAGAATACTGGATGGTCCTTTTGGTGGTTATCAATTGACTGAACCCGCCAATGCACCTGGTACTTCTACCGTTATTGGTGCAGAAGTAGATTTGCAAGCTAATTTCAGTTCGCTTAAAACTTTCTGGAAGGGTTTATTGCTAGGTGCCAACTTCACTATTGTGCGCTCAGAAACCCCCTACCCTTTCTTTGACATCAACAACCGATTTGACCCAACTACACCACCTTTCTTTTTCACAGAAGTCATTGATACTGTAAGGCTAGGGCGAGTGCCTGGACAAGCAGATTTTATCGCTAATTTTCAAATTGGTTATGAGCGTAAAGGATTTTCTGGAAGAATTTCGGCTATTTATCAAGCTAATAGCCTAGATTTTGTGGGTCAACGCTCTGAGCTAGATGGCTTTACAGACCTATCGCTACGGTGGGATTTGGCGATTAACCAGCGAATTTCTAAGCATTGGTCCGTATTTTTCAATTTGAATAATATCTCTAACCAACCAGAGCGCTCTTTTGTAGGCAATACGAGCTTTGTGAGCAAAGAAGAATTTTTCGGCTGGACAACTGATTTAGGTTTCAGATACAAATTTTAAGTATTATTATTACTATAATTTTTTAAAACAAAAGTTGAATTATGAAAAACCTTACTTACTTATTATTACTACTTACAGTAGCTATTTTTTCAAGTAGCACATTGCATGCACAAGAAGAAATTATTGTTGAACCGGGTGCGGCTGGTGTATTAAATCAAGCGATTACTAATGTTGATAATCAAGGTAAAGTATTCGTATTGCGTCGTGGATTCCCTTACTTAGTAACAGGTGAAATTGGAAATAGCGGATTCAAATTGCACATCAAAGCAGAAGATGGCGACGGACCGCGCCCAATCATTATCTTTAGCCCAGCAGCAGGCGGAGCTGCGGTAGATCAGATTTTTAGACCTCGCGCCGACCTTACTTTGGAAGGTTTGCATCTAACAAATCGAGACCTTTTGGGCGGTATCACAGAGCGCATCGTAAGGGCTAGTGCGGATAATGTTGTGCTAAAAATGGATGATTGTTTAGTGGATGACTCTGGGCAAGCAGCCTTTCGACTAGATGGAAAAGATAACAAAGTCTATATTACAAATTCAATTTTCTCTCGAATAGGCGTACCGAGTAATCCAGATAATGGGCGAATAGTGGATGATAGAGGTAACCCAATTGATACTTTGTGGATTGAGAATTCTTTAATTTACAGTGTTACAAGTAGGGTAATTAGAGATGGCGGCTCTGGTATTAACTATCTAAAAATTAATCAAAACACGGTAGCTAATGTGGGACAACGTGGATTTCCCATTGGAGAAGTAACGGAGTTTATCTTTACCAATAATATTGTTGCTAACGGTGTATTTCTAGGTCGTCGTTTTAGTTTAACGCCAAGTAGAAACGACTCAACAAGAACTGTCATAGAAGCGACCCTGCCTGGCGCTGGCAACGAAAAATGGACCATCAGCCACAACAACTTCTTCCGTGATGCAGCCTTGATTAGTGCTACACCTGCTCAACAATCAGATGGAGATACTATTGTACAAGCATCTAACTTCGGTGCTGATGTACAGTTAGTTATAGATAGTTCAGGATTAGCAGCAACTAATATTGAGGAAGAATTACTTTTTAGTAGTTCAGTGCCTGTGCCACTGGATTTCATCACTAAACACCATGCAGAAGATGGCGCTAATGCACTGCCTTGGGATCACGCTGGTTTAACGCCTAATCCACTTTATTCTGCTATTGGCTCCATGGTGCCTCGTTACGATCAGTCCCATGACTATGGGTATAGTGCAAAATCGCAATCTTACACCGCAGGAACAGAGGGACAACCACTAGGAACAAATATTTTTGGCTTCACGGATGCATCTTCTTTGAATGATATTTTTGTGGAAAATAATATTCTATACTTCCCCAATCCAGCAACAGACCAACTTTATATTCAGCAGTTGGATGCCGCTAAAATTTCTTTTGTTCGTATTTTTGACCTACAAGGCAAGTTGCTACAAGCAGTAAAAGTAGATAACGATAATTTGATTTTACCCGTTAGCCAGTTCAATACAGGTATTTATATTTTGACCATCACAGATCAAAAAGGAAACAGCAGTGCTAGAAAATTTGTGAAGCAGTAGTACATTTAAAAGGCAAGTTACCAAACAGTGTTTGGTAACTTGCTTATACTTAGTTAAGCAGCCCATATCTAAAGATTCGTTGAATAGCAGTAATGCCTCCTCATTATTTTCTGGAAAAATATCTTGCTCCTGTAACTTTTCTTCCTAATCAAACGTCCTTCCAAAAAATGGATAATAAGTAAACAATTGTTCCACTTATCAAGTAAGGTCATCGTTTGGTCGAATTAATTTACAGAAGGACAAACTTGGTATGTACTTTTGATTGCAAAAAAAAATAAAACTAACATTTCATTCATCTAAAGTTCAAAATCACCCGTTTTTATGAAACAATCTAAATTACTAATTTTGTGTTTATTAGTATTACCTCTCCTGAGTTTTTCTAAACCTTCAGCCGTCATCAAAGGAAAAGTAGTTGATGAAAATAATCAAGCGCTTACTTTCGTTAACGTATTGCTTTACAGAAGTTTAGACTCTCTTGTTTTAAAATTAGAATTGACCGATGAGCAAGGTGAGTTTCAATTCAACAACATAGAAACAGGCAGCTATTTTGTAGAAGTGAGTTTTGTCGGGATGCCTAATAAGCGAACTCAAGTCTTTGAAGTTGACCAAAATACAATTGAACTTCCTACCATTCAAATGATTACCAAAAGTAACGAACTAGGAGAGGTTACGGTGGTGGCTAAAAAACCGCTACTCGAAATGAAGCCCGATAAAATGGTGATGAATGTAGAGAATAGCGTTACTGCTATTGGAAGTGATGCACTTGAACTCTTGCGTAAAGCACCTGGTGTGGTGGTGGATAATAATGAAAACATCCAGCTTTTGGGCAAAGCAGGCGTTCAAATATATATAGATGGCAAACCTTCACCTTTGAACGGTACCGATTTAGCTGCATTTTTAAAAACACTTCAAGCCGCTGATATTGAGGCGATTGAAATTATCACTAATCCCTCCTCTCGTTTCGATGCGCAGGGAAATGCAGGTATCATCAATATTAAATTGAAACGAGCGCAAAATTTAGGCGCCAATGCTAATATCAATTTGACCTATTCTCAAGGCGAGGTAGGACAGTTCAGTGGCTCTATCAGCAGTAATTATCGCAATAAAAAAATGAATATTTTTGGTAGCTACTCGCGTGCTGATGGTCAAAATACCAACTTTAATAATTTTTATCGCGAACAATTTGGATTAGTCTTTGACCAAATAGTTAATCAAGGCAGCGAGTGGCATAATAATAATTTAAGGTTAGGCACAGATATTTACATCAAAGAAAAACATACTGTTGGTTTTTTAGCTAGTGGTTTTGTATCCAATAATGAATGGGGCAGCAATAGCCGTGCATCTATTTTTACCATTGGAAGAAATAATTTAGATAGTGTGCTTATTGCGTCAAGCGACTCAGATAATGCTCGATTGAACACTAATTTTAATGTAAATTATCGCTTCGATAATAAAAAAGGAAAGACTTGGAGTATAGATGCAGACTATGGCACATTTCGCTTACAATCGAACCAATTTCAACCCAATTTCTATAAAGACCCTACCGAACGCCTTGTATTGAGTGAATCTACGGTATTCATGGACACACCTACTGATATTGATATTTACACCTTTAAAGTGGACCACGAATTGCCTATCGGAAAAGGGAAAATGGGTGCAGGCGCAAAAATAGCTTATGTGACGACTAATAATGTTTTCGATTTTTATAATGTACTCAATAATCAGAATGTGTTGGATCAATCTAAAACCAACGAATTTCAATATATCGAAAATGTAAATGCTGTCTATGCTAACTATGCACAGCAAAGAGGTAAAGTCAATATACAAGCAGGACTGCGATTGGAGCAAACCAATTCAGAAGGTGATTTGACGAGCTTTATTGCCACAGGGGAGGATAATGTGAAACGCAATTATTTCAATGCCTTCCCATCGGCTGGTGTAACGTACCAAATCAATGAAAAAAACAGTCTGTTGTTGAATTACAGCCGCAGGATAAATCGTCCTAACTATCAAGACCTCAATCCTTTCCGTCAGCGTTTGGATGAATTGACGTTTCAAAAAGGGAATCCATTTTTACGTCCAGAATATACAAATAAGTTTCAACTTACGCACACGTTCAACTATGCTATTAACACGACCTTTAGTTTCGACCATACCGCAGATTTAATTGGTCAGTTGACCGATGCTGAAACACAAACCAGTGCTTTTATTACTTATCGAAATATTGCCGATCGGTTTAATTACAGCCTAAACGTCAGTGGAGGCTTGCCCATCAAAGAATGGTGGTCCACTTACACCAGTTTAACGGCTTTTCACCAACGCAATGAAGCTACATTTGAGAATGGCAAAAGCCTAAGTGTAAATGCTACCGCTTTTAATGCTTACATCCAGCAAACACTCACACTACCAAAGGATGTGGTAGTTGAAATTTCTGGATTTTATTCTTCTCCCTCTATTTGGGAAGGGGCTTTTGAAACAGAGGATTTTTGGCAAATCAGCGCAGGCATTTCCAAAAAAGTGCTGCAAGGAAAAGGTACTGTTAAATTAAACATCAATGACATCTTCAAAAGTCAAGTATGGCGAGGGGTAAGCGAATTTGGGGATCTTTATATGGTCGCTAGTGGCGGTTGGGACAGCCGACGAGTAGCACTGAATTTCAGCTACTTAGTAGGTAATAATAAGGTAAAAAGCCAACGAAGAAATACGGGCTTAGAAGATGAATCTAGTAGAATAAAATCCTAAACATATCAAAAAAACACCACAGGGTGAATGCCCTGCTGTTTTTCTGTGCCGTAATACTTTTGGGTTGTTTTGCGAATGAAGTTTAAGTCTAATTCGCCGAGTAGTTTTCGGTAAAAATTATCTTCTGGCACCAAATCCCACAAGTTCACCGAGACGAATAATTGAGGGGTGAAATGCTTCTTTCCCTGCATCGTATATAAGATTGAATTATCCCTAAAGCTGCTGAATATCAAAGAAATATTACGCTTTTCTTATGCCAAACCTTTCCTGAAATTGTCGCTTTTTTTTGAAAACTATTTTTACATTTATAGTTGTGTGACAGCCACAGCGGTTTGGCGTAATTGCGGGTGCAGTGCTTCGTATGACAGTTTTGTGGTAGGTTCAAATGCAGTTCTTCGATTGAAGTTTTGTGCTAAAAATCCGCCACTACGCCAAGCCGCAAAACATTATCGGTCAGTGTAAAAAGCCGACCCGCAAATGGCACATTTGGTTTTTTTGCAGACACAAAAGCCAACGCTGAAAAAACCGAAAGAGCTGTTTCTTGCAAACGCTCGACATAAAGACATTAAAAAGTAAATTTTATTCCAAATAAGTTAATATCTTTGCGTAAAACAAAACATCTTGACGAAGATTGAAATAAACAGAATCAAGGTAGCTCTAGCAGAGACTAGAAAAAAAAACAAGTGGTTAGCTGAACAACTTGGAAAAGATGAATCAACCATATCTCAA
>DAITMC010000077.1:0-14225 GCA_036835365.1 Saprospiraceae bacterium | reverse complement strand
GTATTGTGCACTCTTTCAATCGAAACTTCTCCAAGCGTGCAGATGGCAATCCAAATACTCATGCCTTTGTAGG
Source organism: Saprospiraceae bacterium (assembly GCA_036835365.1). Classification (GTDB taxonomy): domain Bacteria; phylum Bacteroidota; class Bacteroidia; order Chitinophagales; family Saprospiraceae; genus JAAUTG01. The sequence goes on along the minus strand of DAITMC010000077.1, from coordinate 14,152 downwards.
CTCACCAGAGTTAGTTACTGCCATTGCACTATCAGGTGAGCTAGGCTTCAATCCGCTGACCGATTATTTGATGACTGAAAAAGGAGATTTTGTAAAACTCGAACCGCCAACTGGTTATGAATTGCCTATCAATGGTTTTGATGTGGAAGACCCTGGTTATCTTGAACCAGCAGAAGATGGGAGCAGTATAGAAGTAAAGGTTAATCCTAATTCTGACCGCATACAGTTGTTAACCCCTTTTGAACCGATTACGCACAATCAGGTACAGCATATGCGTTTGCTTATCAAAACAAAAGGCAAGTGTACCACTGACCATATTTCAATGGCAGGACCTTGGCTGACTTATCGTGGACATTTAGAAAATATCTCCAACAATTGTTTTATTGGTGCAGTCAACTATTTCAATGACCAGATGAATAGCGTAGCCAACTATGTAGAAAATAGCCAAAAAGCAGTGTTCCTTCCCGTTCCAGATTCTGGTAGAAAATACAAAGCAGCAGGCATTGGCACTATCGTACTAGGAGAGGAAAACTACGGCGAAGGCTCTTCCAGAGAACACGCCGCTATGGAACCAAGATACTTAGGCGTAAAAGCTGTTTTGGTAAAATCATTTGCCCGCATTCACGAAACTAACTTGAAGAAACAGGGAATGTTAGCACTCACTTTTATCCATCCAAGCGATTACGATAAAGTGCGTCAAGATGATTTCATTAGCATTCGTGGTTTAGACCAAATGGCTCCAGGACAGCCTTTAGTTGTTCTATTACGTCATAGCGACGGCACAGAAGAATCGTTTGAAGTAGCACATACTTACAATCACGATCAAATTTCGTGGGTGAAGGCAGGTTCTGCTCTGAATAAAATTAGAGAAGAACTGGCGAAAGCCTAGTCAAAATAGTTATTGAAGGTTGGGGTTGTGTAAAAAGTATTCTTTCAAAAAAAATGTCAAAATACCATTACACAATCCCTTTTTTGAACTATAATGCCCTAAAAGCACTTAAAAAATCAGGTTTATATACGCTTTTCGCAGATAAGTTGCAAAACAATGGCATCAATGCTAACTCAACATTTTTTAGCCCTACCAATCAACTTATTTTGACCTTAACATATTGTAATTAAAAAACAAACATATTTCATATGGGATTTTTAAGTCAACTTAATGCTGCTCAACAGGCAGGTTTCCATTCATCTTGGAAATACTTTAATCAAGTAGAGCAAATTAATGAATTGATAGCGACGTCTTACAAAAAGCCAGTGCTTGTTTTTAAGCATAGCGTTCGGTGTGGTACAAGTGCTATGATAAAGCATCAGCTAGAAACAAACTGGAATTTTTCTACCGATGAATTGGAGGTTTACTATTTAGACCTAATCAATTACCGTTCGATATCCAACAAAGTAGCTGAAGTTTTTGGTGTAGTGCATCAATCGCCACAAATTATTGTCATCAAGAATGGTGAAGCCACTTTCAATACCTCTCATTCAATGATTAGTATCAACGCTATTAGAAAAGCACTTGGTTAAGTAACTTAATTTCCATCAAAAGAAAGTGATTTCACGTTCTTTTGATGGAAATTATCCTTATGGATTTTCTGCATCAGCGCTGTTATTGGTGTCGCCAATTTTTATTGCTGTAAACAAAATTGTAAAATCTTTGTCCACCGCTTCTAATACAGCTTCTTCCGAAAAGTTAAAATCAAATTCATCCATACTCGCTATTCCTGCGGATTCATTAACAAAACGCCAAGAAGTGTTATTAGGAAAAGAAGGCTCAACATTTAAAATTACCTTCCGAACAGTAATAAGGTCAAATAAGCTAATAGATTTTGAATTGTTAGCATCTGCTGCAATCCATTGATAAACAGATTCAAACGGTTCAACATTGAGAATATGTTTGTTAATGCTTACCACATCAAAAACGCTTACGCCATTTCTAGGGTTACGGTCTAAAAAGGGCTTTAGGACATAAGTCCTACCACCTTCTATCTCATCAATAAAGTAGTTACCGGCAATATCTGTTGTTCCTGCCAATTCATCATTAAGCATCAAACTGACATCATTTACTGCTTTACCACTGGGCATAGTAATTTTTCCTGCTAGTGTGAACATTTTTTCCATCACTGGATTTTCAATACCTTCTAAGAAGAGAACCCCTGAATGATTAGGGTCAAGCCAGTCTCTTAAGCGACTTTCTGGCGTGCCGCCACCTTCCCAAGCCAGTGCTAATCTACCTGCAAAAGCGGTAGATACTCTACACAGGGTGTCTATTACGCCGCCATGTAGTTGCCCAACTAATCTTTTGTGTTGATCGAATATGCCGCCACCCGACGACCCACCTTGAAAAGTCCCCCCTACATTGTAGGTCAATCGAAAATGATGTGCAATCGGGGTTCGGTAAATATTTCTATTGTCCCTTTTGAACCACAATCGTTCTGCATTAAAAATAATTGCAGTGCTGTTTTCTAACGTAATTTTTTTGAGGTCGGCAAAAGGATGATGCAAAAGGGCAGACTGTTGAGGTGTTGTCGGTCTAGCATCCCAAGCACTAAAAAATACATTATAACTTTGTGGTATAGGGTGGAGCAATTCAACAAGCAAAAAATCAGTGTCTTGCCACTTTGACCTTAGCTGACAGCCTAATATGGATTGCGTAGATGGATTTTGTATTGGATTTTCGCAAGTGGCACTTTCATAGTTGAAGTCAAAACGCCACAGGTTATACAGCGGAGTAATGCCTTCTACGCAATGGTCGCCGCTTAATACGTAAGGCTTTCCATCAGAAAGTGTATTGTTTAATAGCGTACCAGAGCACCAAAAAGTACCTTCTTGCGCCACCATCATGATGCGACAAACACTGCGCTTTACCGCCTGCCAGTCTTCCCCTTGCGGACAGTTGACGTTAATATTGCATTTGGCAGAAGTGCCAAAGCCAATCCCAGAACTCGCTTCATCCATCGTTTCCTTGAGGGCATCTACTCTAAAAATCCGAAAGTTCCCTTCATTTGTTACCCATTTTGGTTCATAATATTCCACAATTGTAGTATTGCCATCAATAATACCAGTTAGAAAATTGTATGATTTAGTATTGTTCCGTGCTGTATAAGCACCCAAAATCTGCTTTTCATCTGGGGTATAAACAAAGAGCTTACTGCCTTTAGGTAACTTAAATTTATCATACATCAAAATTAAGCCTTTGGCTTGCGGAACGTGTAGTTGAAGTCGCCAGAGCCGGTCGCCATTCGGAAAATTTATCCAAGTTCCACTATTTTGAAGATTAAAATTGGTAGCCATCGGTACCGTAAAGCTATCCGCAAAATCATAAGGCTTTGTTGATAGTTTTTGATTCATAGCAAGCGTAATCGTTGATAATGGAGCCGAATTGAGCCATTTTTCTTTCACTTCAACATCAAGTCCCACTGGTAAGCCACCTACACTGACTTGAGCAGCAAGGAAAAAGGAACAAAAACAACCTATCAAAAATATTATGAAGCGCATCATTTTATCGGTTTTGATTTTAATCTTTTATACGGTAAATAACTGATTTAGTTTAGCCTTTTGTATTAATCAAAAGCCGAAGTATTGGGGCGACTCAAAGTCAACCCCACACTATAACTTAAAAAACCTCCCTTGAGGTTTTTGGCTTCAAGTTTTGAAAAACTGAACGAACTGACTACCTTGCGGAATAATTTTTGATAGAGAAAAACAAATAAAAACAGTATAAACTATGGCAACAGGTCAATTTCGTTCAGGGGTTTTGCATGGAGAAGAGGTAACGGCACTTTTAAACTATGCGAATCAACATAATTTTGCTTTACCAGCCGTTAATGTGGTGGGTACAAATTCTATCAATGCTGTTTTGGAAACAGCTAAGGAAGTCAATTCTCCTGTCATTATTCAATTCTCCAATGGTGGTGCTGCTTTTTATGCAGGCAAAGGGTTATCGAATAAAGGGCAGAAAGCAGCGATACTCGGTGCTATTTCTGGCGCACAGCACATTCAAATATTAGCAGAAGCCTATGGCGTTCCAGTCATTTTACATACCGACCATTGTGCTAAAGATTTATTACCTTGGGTGGACGGATTGTTGACTGCGAGCGAGAAATACTTCGAGCAGTTTGGTAAGCCTTTGTTTAGTTCGCATATGTTGGATTTATCGGAAGAGCCTATCCATGAAAATATTGAAACTTGCGTGACATATTTGGAGCGCATGAGCAAAATGGGCATGACATTGGAAATAGAGCTGGGCGTAACAGGTGGCGAAGAGGATGGGGTGGACAATACTGGAGTGGATAGCTCAAAGCTTTACACGCAGCCTGAAGAAGTGGCTTACGCCTATGAGGAACTAAGCAAAGTGAGTGAGAAGTTCACGATTGCCGCCGCTTTTGGCAATGTGCATGGCGTTTATAAGCCAGGCAACGTGGAGCTACGTCCTATTATCCTCAAAAATTCTCAAGATTTTGTGCAAACCAAATTTAATACTGCCTCTAATCCAATCAACTTTGTATTTCATGGCGGATCTGGCTCCTCCAGAGAAGAAATTAGAGCAGCAATTGAATATGGGGCTGTAAAAATGAATATTGATACCGATTTGCAATGGGCATACTGGGTGGGGATTCGCGATTTTTATGAAGCTAAACGCGACTACATGCAAACCCAAATTGGAAATCCAAAAGGGGAAGATAAACCCAATAAAAGCACCTACGACCCAAGAAAATGGTTGAGGGAAGGAGAATTGACCTTGAAATCACGATTAAAAGCTGCTTTTGAAGATTTGAATGCGATTAATCGAAACATCTAGTAGGTTTCATCTAGTAGGTTTTCGGTGTCGGGTATCAGGTTTTTAGTTTCTGGTGTTTGGGGTTGTTGGATATTTTTTTCCCTTTTCCCATAACGCCAGAAACCCGAAACCAAATACCTAACCCTTCCACCATCGGTCAGCGCAACGTACTAAGATGCTTACTACAATTGGGACAATGGCGACGTGAAATTGTTGAGGTAGTAAGTTCCATCCCAATAGCACCAATAGGCACATGGCAGAAGTGATGCCGATTAAAATATTCCTTAGGTTTTTATTCTTTATAAGAAAAGCGACTGCTAAGAACAGTGGGTTTGCCCAAAGCATATTCAAGTTCTTATTGACTGTCCAGTGGTCGGTACCGAACCACATGAACAGAAAAAAACATCCGATTAAACCCAGCGAAACAAAGAAAATGCGGTCAAAATTTAATTTAAAGCGGCGGCTACCCCAAAAAGTAATGCCAAGCACCAACAAAAGCAAGGCAGACATGACCACTAATGGCGATAAAAATGAAGTAGCAGCAGGAGAGGTTGGTGTAAGATGTGTAATTTCAATGGGTTCGGCGAGTAAAGGCTGTCCATTTTTTGTGGCGTATTGAGTCAAATTAGCAGCTAGATATTCTGGTAAAAACATTTCTTCCCGCATTCCACCTTTTTTATCGGTAGGTATGCCTAGAATTAAATCCATTCCAAAATCAATCCAAGGGGTTGCCTCAATATAAAGGTCGAGCATTTGTCGAAAAGTAAGGGAGTCTTTCTGAGGACTTTGGTGATAAATTATTTTTAGCTCTTGCTCGAAGATATCTCGAATGCGCGTAGCACAGTTATCATAGAAAAAATCGTAGCGATAGGCTCTATTTTCGGGTAAGTAGTTGAAGCGTAAAAAATCAATTAGCTTTTGTTTTTCTTGCTCAGAAAGTAGCAATTCTTGGTCTATCAATCGCCGATTTTCCTGTTCATAGTAAGGAATCATACGTGCGGTGTATCCAAGACTTAGTACGTAATCGAGTTTACCGCGAATGAATTTAAGGTAGAAATTAGGCGTATCAAAATCAAATGTTCCGTAATTTAAGACATAATCTTGACCATATTTTAGGTCTTGCACCCGAATTGCGCTATGCCCAAACTGTGCATACAAATCCTTACCCGATGAGCCTGTGATGAGGCTAATGCGAACACTATCTGAAAACTGTTGCCCTAGCAGCGCATGGGCAACAAGCATACATCCCCATAAAATGAACCATTTATGCAACATGTGGCCATTTCCTCTTTTTTGCCCCAACTCTTTTCGCTTATTTTTTACCATGAATTGTTGTTATGCTGCAAAGGTAAGCATTATCGCATTTTGATAGAAGTACTTTTATTTAGAAACGTACGAAAATACTTGGTACGGTCAAGCACAAGATGGTAAAGAATTGCCACCCGGCATTTACTATTACGTCCTTCGTTTAAAGCGAGAAGGCAAGAAGGATTACATTCGCTTTGGTAATGTTAGTATATTTAGGGAGATAGATTAGAGTATATTTAAGTTAGCTAAATCCTCAACATTTAGCTAACTTAAATATATTGTCTTTAGTTGAATTTGTAACGCACACCCAACTGTAAACGCCAAGGTGTACCGTTGATTGGCTCAGTAGCAACCCCTGTATTGACAGTATAATTATATTGCTGTGTTTCTTGGTTGAAGCCAGTAGCGCGCATGATGCGGTTTTCACGTCCGTAGTTGAACGTTCTACCCCATTCTTTATTCAACAAGTTGGCAACATTGAATAAATCGGCAGATAGTTCTAAACCGTTCTTTGTTTTTCCAAATTTCAAATCATACGTCAAGCGCAAGTTGTAAATCACTTGGAATGGGTTTCTACCCGCATTGCGCTCCGCAAATTGCCCGTAGCTATCCTTCAAATAATCCTTGTAGTGCTGTGGCACATCTGGATTGTTCAAAATAGTGTTGTAGCCGTCAATAATGGCTTGTGGTGTACTAGCATCAGTCGGATCGAAAATGTAAGCCACGTCATTGCTTTGCACAAAGTCGCCATTTACGCTGGTGTTGGTATTCACGGTGAAATGATAAACCGTTCCGCCTTCCCCTGTTGCAGAAGCCCCCAATTGTAATCCTTTCCAAGTAGGTGTTGAACCATTGACCACTAACTTGTTAGAAAAATGGTTATCGGAAAAACCATAATTCAACGCTCTTGGGTCGCCTGTTACCGGCAAGAAAGTGGAGGTGTTCGCTACACAACAGTTGTAAGAAGAATTATCTTTTGCCACGTTGAAAGTGTAGCTGGCGTTCAAGTAGCCGTCCTTACCAAAACGAGCAGAACCTTCGATAATCAAGGCAGCTTGATCCAAAAATCCATCTGATTGTAAGACTAAAGTTCTCCCCACTTCTTGCGAAATTCTTGAATTAGTCCAGTCTGTCACGCCATTAGTACGAATAGTAGCCGCAGGAACAAATACAGCACGTCCTTCATTGGCAGTCGTAAAGTAAGGGTCTTGTACCAAGTTTCCTTCTTGATACACGTAGTTATTTGCCGTGTGGCTAATCAGTGCATTGAAGCCCAAGCTATATTTTTCGTTGAAAATGTGCGTGTAAGTCAAGTTTCCTTTGTAAATAGTAGGTACTTCAAAATCGTCGCTTACAGCATTAATCGTAGAAACTACGGTGCTACCATCAGGAATACCTGGCACTGTAGATGGGGCTTTTCTGTAAGCATTGAAATCCGCCACTGGCACAGCATTGCCTGTTACGTCAATCGCGCCCAAAAGCAAGCCGCTATTCTGAATGTTGTTCACCTGTGCGTAGTAATGCGGTTGAGAAGAGAACATACCACCACCTAAACGGATAATGTCTTGGTTTTTACCTCCCATATTCCAAGTGAATTGCAAACGCGGTTGGAGGTTGTCCAAATCAGAAGGCTTATTGTCTGTTCTGATGCCCAATTCTTCAAACACAGTTGGGTTGAAAGCAGCCTCATCCAAGAATAAAGTAGCATCCCAACGTAAGCCAAAGACAGCGTTTAAATGCGGATGTAAATTGGTTTCTGCCTGTGCAAAGAATCCTAAATCAATCACAGTTTGCTCTACAATTGGTAAACCTTGAAGCGGCACTTCGCGTGCATAGCGGAAAGGGCGATTGTTGGCAAAATCATCCAACGAGTTATAGAAGAAACGTCCATTTTGCTCGTTAGAAAGCAAAGTTTCTAAATAAGTAAACATATTATCTGTACCAAAAGTGAAGTTGAACTTTCCTGCGTTTAGGTAAGTGGTATTCGTTAAGTGGATGTTTCTTTCCAAGTTGGTTTCAGGCGTAAAACGCTGACCACCAATCTGGGCACTTAAGTTACGGCTCGTTCCGTTTGGCAATGTAGAAGTTATGTTCACAATAGCTCTTGGAATGTTTTCGCTCGGCAACTGACTGCTTGGCACAAACTCGCGCTCGGCGTGTTGGTACTGTACTTTTAACTCATTCAACACTTTAGGCGAAAGTGCAGAACGCAAAGAAACCAACGTACTATTTTCCAATGCAGAAAAATTAGACCAAGATTCTGCCAAAGTAATGGTAGAGTTATCGTTCACACTGAATGGGTTATCCCACACGTTGAAATTGTTGCGGATAGTCAAGCGGTGAATATTGTTCAACTGCCAGTCCACTCTTGCAAAAAAAGTATTGGCAGTCGTTTTTCTATCGAACTGTCCAGTTTGCTGGTCATTGCTTACGCCATATTGAGTGCGTGCAATATCCACAAAGCGATTCAAATTTTCGGTCGTGATACCAACGCGGTTCTGGTCGTCCTCCGTTTGCAAATCTGCAATTGTGAACGGCTCTCCAGCATCCTGACGCTCGTAAACAGCAAAAAAGTGGATTTTATCCTTCACAATCGGTCCGCCCAAACTTGCTCCGTACTGCGTGTTGAAGAAATCTACACTTCTTTCGTTACCGCGAATATCAAACTGGCTTTGCAAATTCTCGTTTCTGTGATACACAAAAACGCTCCCTGCAAATTCGTTCGTACCAGATTTAGTAGTTGCGGTAATAGCTCCACCGCCTTGGCGACCTTGCACCACGCTATAATCGTTGGTGGATACCTCAAATTCGCGGATGGCTTCCTGCGAAATCGTATAAGGACCACGACCAATTTCACCTGCTGTCAACTGGTTTCTAGCGTTCACCCCATCCACCAAAACGTTAGTAGAAGTTCTGCGCTGACCACCCAAATTGATTGCGCCTGCCCCCTGCAAAGGCGAAAGGCTGGTCAAGAAAGTAAAGTTTCTACCTTCAGTCGGTAAACTTCTGATTTGCTGGGCGTTAATCTCCGTAGTTGATCCAATTTGATTGATGCGGTTTCTCAAACTTGCACCAGAAACCGTAATCAAAGCTAACTCGGTTTCCGCTGTAGTTATCTGAAAATCAACACGAATTTGGTCGCCCTGATCCATCGTGTAACCCGTCTGCTTTGCGGTGCTGTACCCCAAATAAGAAACCGTGATGTCATAAGGACCACCCAGCGGCACTTGCTGAATCAAATACTCCCCATTCACGTTGGTAATCGTTCCTGTCTCGAAACCTGTGGAATTGTTGTAAATTGTAACCGTTGCGCCAATTAAGGCTTCATTGTTATCACCGCGCACCACGCCCGCAAAACCTGCGTTGGTCGCTTGTGCAATAACATGGCTTAGTTGCATAAAAAAAGCAACAACAAGCAAAATTGATAAACGAATTTTCATAAATAACAACAAGATTTAGTAAAATAATTTATGAAAATACAAGTAAGGACAGGCAGGCAAATGTTCGTTTTTAACATCAAGCGATGAATTAATGATAACTTAAATATCAATTAACATAATCAATACTTGAATCTTTAATTATCAATAATGTATAAAATTTGTTAAGAATATTTAGGTAAATTAGGCTAATTCATTTCCTGAGATTGTTTTACATTAGGCTGGGCAAATGATTAATGATACAAATTACTTTTGAGCAAAGGGAGTTGTCAACTCACGCAGAATTTTGGCGGCGGTTTGGCGTGTGATACCTGCTAAATCGGCGATATCCTTTTGTGAAATGATCTCTAAAGCATTGTATGTTGTTGTCATTGTAGATTGCTGAATAGCTTGGTCTATATCATCCAATATCTTCTGTACTCGTTCAGCGGGTTTCATAGAAGTGATACGAAATAGACGTGCTTCTGTTTTTGCCCATCGTTTTACAATCATGTAAGTAAGCCAATCATTGATAGGTTTATCAATCAAGAAAAGCCCCTTAATCGTAGATAGATGATAAGTAGAAATAAGAAGGGGGGTGAGTGCTTTTGCAAATTCGTGGAAATAGTCATTGTTTAGGTATCTTAGATTTCCAAAAAAATCATTTGGTCCAACAATATCATAGGTGACAGAAATACCTTCTTGTGAATAACTTCCCAATTTTACAACCCCTTGCTCCACCACAAAAATTTTTTCTAACTGATCTGTTGGTAAGTAAATGTATTCTCCTTTTTTTATTTGTTGAAAATCGATGGTGTCAAAAGGAATACGCTGTTGCACTTCACTTTTGAGGCGCGCAAAATTACTAGGACAGTTTAAGTTAAGCACAGACTAAGATTTTCGTTGGATATTAGTAATAAAGCACTCTATCTTATTCAAAACTTTTATGGCTAAGGGCATTCTAGTAACATTTTGATATATTCTGTTCCAAGAAGGTGAAGATATCTGAATTTATATGTTAGGGAATATTCGCAATTCTTTGTCTAGGCGGCTCTCAAGGTTGCGGCTAGAGAGTGCCTCTAGGAATGGCATGTTATCAGCATTGATTTCCAATACCTTACCTGAATAGTGCCTTATCAATTCGCGTACAAGCGTAGTTTTTCCTACTTGACGAGCGCCATAGATAACCAACACTTTGTCAGATTGAGCAAGGTCTTGTGCAATATTTTTTTGGTGCAGCCTCTTGATGTGCATAGTTTTATATTCTTTATGTAAAGATACGCTATTTGTGCTGATTAACCAGCACAAATAACGTATCTTTTTTGGTATTTCGTTGCTTAATAAAAATACTAGGAATATTTTTTATCAAACCTGATAAACTTGTGGGAAATTGGCTTAATCAAGGCAACCAAAACGGTGAGTTACAAGAAAGAGCTAATGGATTCAACAATCGGACAAGTATCTATAAGGATAATGGATGGTTAGTAATTAAATACGACGGTAAAGATTTAGATAATATCCCGATAACTGTGACTTGGTTTGTTACTTATCTCAAGCAAGTAGGGGATAATCTGCGGATGGTAGCATATAGTCCTAAAGGCTGGTGTTCTGGTGAGGGCTGCGGGGTAGTAGTGGATTATAATCTGAAATGGATAAACAATAATAACCTTGTTGGTACATTCAAGGGCATAAGTGCCAAGTATGTAGTGTATGCTATTAATGGAAACGTTGAATATATCCGTCGCTAAAATCATCTTTACCATGAGAATATCAATATTATTTTCTTTACTTATTACAATTAGTTCAATTGCCGCCCAAAGCAAGCAGGATATTGTTGGGCAATGGCAAGCTACTTCTTCGGAATTTGGCGTCTATTATGTCATTGATTGGACCATCAGGAGCGATCAGCAAAGCATCGTAAGAGTTACAGTAAACAATAGATACGGTGAAGAGCAACGTACATGGAACTATACCGCGCCTTATATTACTTTGAGTAATAGCGGTAAAACCACGTTCAAAGGAGAAATTGAATGGAAGGATAAAAACCAGTTTGCCCTCACTATTATTGACGATGGAAACCCGGATAACAAAGGCGTGAAACGATATTATTACCGTCAAAAGGAGCAGGTGCTGGCTAAAGAGACAGGTATCATGCCCACCCGGGTATCCCCCTCTGGCTCAACTTGCTACGCGTGCTATGGCACAGGCAAGGCAGATTGCGGCCTTTGCGGCGGAGCAGGCGGCGAATATGTGAATTATCCCAGATACAACTATAATACTGGAATGACGGATTATGACCGAATTTGGGAACAATGCACCGCGATGGGCTGCAACGAGGGCAAAGTAAAGTGTACCCCTTGCAATCACCGCGATGTCAGCCAAAGCGCTACCTACAGCCCTGTCCCTGCGCCGGAAGGTTTGTTCGGCAGGTGGAAATCAGGTGCTATTATTTATCATTTTCAAGTGGACACAGGAAGCGAGGGCAGATACTTAACGATTGAAGAAGGCGGCGAGAAGTATTATGGTTTTTGGGCGATCGAAGATGGCTATTTGAAAATTCGTCTTTTTTTGGGTGGAAATAGTGAATGGGAGAAATATCGCTTTGGTGCTTACGACCTTAATAACATTCAGTTGATCAAACATGGTGGATACACAAGTTTACAACTGCATCGATTGAAAGAATAAAAATTAAGCAAACGGGATGATAACTACCTTTCTTATTTATACCCTCTAATTAAAAAATATACAATTATGAAAAATATATACCTATTGTTGTTTTTGACAGCCGCCTCTTGCATAAGTATGAAACAATCACAACAACATTTCTTAATAGCTATTGAACAAGGAGATGTTGCGCAATTAAGCGCATTGCTCGAAGAAGACATTAACCTCAATATTGTCTTTCCCAATGGCAAAACGCCCTTGAGCATGGCGGTTGAGCGAGAGGCTTTACACATTGTAAAACTGCTATTGGCACACGGCACCGATGTAAACTTACCAAATGAAGATGGTACGGTACCGCTGCACATAGTAACGCATCCATCGGTGGCAGGACTTTTATTGGAGCAAGGTGCCTCGCTCAGCGTGGCCGACCAGGATGGAAATACACCCCTGCATCTTGCAAAAAATGCAGCAGTGGCTAAGTTTTTGCTGGAAAAAGGTGCGGATGTTAAAGCTATTAATAAGTACTCATTCACTCCAATTGAAATGGCGGTCGCCGATGGTAGAGTAGATGTATTCGAGGAACTGGCCAATAACTGGGTCAGGCTTACTGCCAAAGACTTGGAAAAACTACGCCGATTAGGGAAGCACAAACCAGCGATGGCTGCAAGATTGGCGGAATATCAGCTACCACAAAGATCTGTTGCAAAAAGCACCGAAGCTCCATTGGTGAGCAAACCTGTCAATGCAGGAAAGGCGAGAAAAGCACCAACTCAAGTTGATGCCCGACCATCAAAACCGCAGCCCCCTATCGACAAAACCTGTCGTGAATGCCAAGGGAAAGGATGGAGGTGGCTCTGTGCATCTTGTGGGGGAACTGGGCAACTGTTTCAGGATGTACCAGATGGATATGGTGGAACGTACAGAAACTATTATCCTTGCACTGCTAGTTGTAATGGAACTGGAAAACTACCCTGCTCTTGGTGCGACGGAACAAAAATCGACAGAAGATTTTGGAGATAAAGAATAAGATACAATAAACAAGGATAAGTCAATCCCCATTGGGCAATCGCATCTTTCCTAAAAAAATACGAACATCATGAAGTAATTCATTTTGCTCTGCTGCCTTGTTGTAGGCAGCAGAGGAGTAGTTATTGCCTAAAATTAAAGGTTTTTTACTATGCTGCTTTAAAAACATTTTAAAACCAATTAAAATTCACAATCAACATGGAAACATACAATGATGTATTTACCTATGCTTTGCATTATCATGTTTCTTTCCGCATGTAATAAAAATTCCGATATCCACTTTTTAAACCTCGATACCAGTGCGCTGCCCAATGGGGTGTTTACTATTCGCTTGATGGTGGATGACCAACAGTTTACAAAACGTATGGTGGTTGCTCACTAAAACTTAACCCCTACGCCTCGTATTTCAACTCTAGCAACCTGTCCTTGATAGATTACTAGGGTTGAATACCATAGATTCCTTCGGCATTAAAAGTTGGTATCCTATTCATTTTGTGCCATTTATATTTATGGCTCATGAACTCATTTTGTATTGAGCAATAGCTCTATTTTCTATCCAAAATGCTGCTTAAAAAAAAGTTGAAAATTTTTATCTCAAAAACTGCTCTGTTCAATCGAAGCGTATAAGCCTTGTTAATCCTAGATTTTTTGAAAAAAAATGCAAAAACTGCTCTGTCTAACATTATATTTACGAAAAATGGTTTATTTTACTTTTATTACCTTTATAGCACAAAAAAAGCAAAGCAAGCCATTACTTATTATTTAGCAAAAGAGTTTCACTATTCAGCAGTTATAAGCAAAAGATAACCTGCTAAGTGGAAGCAAAAATGCTTACTCCGACGAAAAGCATTGTAAAAGCTCGGTAAAGCAAGCCTAATCCCTATCGTTCTTTGACATCTGAAAAAACGACCAAATAGCAAGCGGCTTATCTAAACCATGTTTAGTCCATCATTACCTTGTTTTG
>DAITMC010000076.1:0-14329 GCA_036835365.1 Saprospiraceae bacterium | reverse complement strand
GCATCTAAAATTTGACTACACGACCATCCTAATAAAATATTGCGAATATGCCCTAGATGCAAAGGTTTGTTTGTGTTAGGCGAAGAAAACTCAACCATTACTTTTTTACCTAAACGTGGTTGCCGTCCAAAATGCTCATGCTTAGTCGCCTCTGCTAAGAAACTAAGCCAAAAAGAATCGTTGATGACTAAATTCAAAAACCCTTTAATCACGTTAAAGTCCGTTACTAGGGGCGCATTCGCTGTTAGATATGCGCCTAATTCTTCCCCCACTTCTTCTGGCTTTTTTCGAGTATCTTTTGTGAATGGAAAGACGACAAGGGTGTAATCGCCTGTAAATTCTTTTCGAGTAGGACTGATTACCACTTTATCCGTTGTACAACTCAATCCATACAAGGCTTTCAAACCTTCTAGCACTCCTTCTTGCAATGTATCAATAATATTCATCGAAAACAGCAGTTATTTTTTTGCGCATCAAAAGTAGTATTTTGTTGTCGAATTGTACATCTTTGATGCAAAGTTTACTAAAACGGGCTTATGAAATGTGCATTTACGATGTCCAAGATAAAAGTAGAAAATAAACCTCTTTTCAGTACTTGTGTTTAGCTCGAACATTTTAATGGTTATTCAAACACATGCCATTTTCAAAAACAATATCGTATCTTATGGAGAAAAATTCAGTAAACGTTGGTATTGACGATATGTCGCTCTACATTCCCAAACTTTATTTGCCTATTTCAACCCTTGCAGTAGAGCGTAAAATAGACTACGATAAGCTAAGTAAAGGACTGGGACTGACTAATATGGCGATTCCTGATGTGCACGAAGATGCAGCGACTATGGCTGCTAATGCCATAGCTGAATTGATAGACAAAAATGAGCTTAATCCAAGCACAATTGGTCGGATATATCTAGGTACAGAAAGCGGTTTGGATGGCGCAAAGCCAACTGCAACTTATGTTACCAATATGCTTAGTCAAAAATATGCCCCTATTTACGGAAATCACTGCTTTCTGAATTGCGATGTGGTGGATTTAACCTTTGCTTGCGTTGGTGGCGTAGATGCCCTTCATAATACACTCGATTGGGTGCGTGGCGATAAAGAGCGCATTGGTATTGTTGTTTGCTCTGATTTTGCAAAGTACGAATTGGCTTCCACTGGCGAATATACACAAGGTGCAGGAGCGGTGGCGATGCTGGTGAAACACAAACCTAGACTACTGCGCATTGACGAACCCATTGGTGTTGCTATGAATAGCGAGCATGATTTCTATAAGCCTTTACGCACTTTTTCTAAAGCTCAAATTGTACAAGAAACGTTAGCATTGGCGGGCATTCAGCACATAGAAGCTCATCAAGTGTTAGCAAAGTTAAATGGCTCACTTGAGGTAAAAGGATTGATCGACGATAACGATGAATTATTGCACTTGCATAAAGCAACCCCTATTTTCGACGGTCCTTTCTCTAATTTGACCTACCAAAATAGAATCAGAGAGGCTTATGCTCATTTTCGCCAAAAAGCTGTTGACCAAGCTATTATGCACGAATCAGATACCATACTTGACCGTTGGGAACGTTTGGTTTTTCATTTGCCTTATGCTTTTCATGGCAAACGCATTTTTATGGAAATTTTTGTTCAGGAACTTCAACGCATCGGAAAATGGTCAAATTTAGCGACAAAATACGACTTGCAAATTCCATTGGAAACCCAATTTGATACTCAAAAAAATTATGATAAAGCGTATGCTAATTTTCTTAAAGTAGTAAGCCAAACGGAAGAATATCGTAACTTAGTAAAAGAAAAAGTGGCTAAATCTCAATATTATTCTGGCGAAATAGGCAATATGTATGCTGCCTCTATTTTCTTAGCCCTTATGGGTACACTCGAAGCAGATAACTTAAGTAACAGCGTCATAGAAGGCAAGAAAATTGGCTTTTTTAGCTACGGTAGTGGCTCAAAATCAAAAGTTTTTGAAGCCACAGTACAACCAGAATGGTTATCGGTGAGTAGTAAATTTAACATCGCTACAAAACTGAAGGAGAGAACAGCACTAGATTATATGACTTATGAAAAACTACATCGAAAACAGCTAAAGGATAGTATTTTATCGCCTAACGATGAATTTGCACTTACAGCAATTGGACAAGAAGGCGTTACACTTGGTGCAAGATATTATACTTATGCAAATAGTCAGGTAATGGCTTAAACTCAATGGAAAAGTATTGGTTTATTCATCATGAATGAACAACTTAACCATGCTAGACGATTTTAAGAAAAACAATCAGCACCTTATTCCATATAGAGTGCTGATTGCCGTCAGTGGCGGAGTGGATTCTGTTGTGCTATGTTATTTGGCTGCTTCCGCCAACTGGAATTTCGGCATTGCTCATTGCAATTTTCAACTTCGTGGAAAAGATTCTTCTGACGATGAACAATTCGTGAAGGAACTAGCACATCAACTTAATGTACCTTTTCACACCATTACTTTCACAACGCAACAAATGGCTACGGATGCGAAGCAATCTATTCAACTCATTGCTCGACAATTGCGCTATGATTGGTTAGAGCATATTCGTCAGCAGTTTAATTATGATTTCATCGCTACAGCTCATCACACGAACGATTCTATTGAAACCTTCATTTATAACTTTGCTAAAGGGACAGGCATCAAAGGCTTACTTGGCATTCCTCAACAGAATAAAAATATTATTCGACCTCTATGGTTTGTTACTAAGACGAAAATTGAAATGTACGCAAATGACAATCATATCACTTTTCGTGAAGATAGCTCCAACGCCGAAGATAAATATGCACGAAACAAAATTCGACACCATGTGATTCCTGTGTTAAAAGCCATTAATCCAAATTTGGAAGTAACTGCACAGCAAACTATTGACCATTTAAAAGACACAAATAGCATTTTTAATTGGGCAATACAGTATTTCAAAACACAAATTATACAAAAAGAAGAAGACACTATTATAGTTGACTTAGTTCAATTAAATGAATTACCCGCCCCCAAAACGGTGCTTTACCAAATTTTGGTGGATTATCAATTTCATGCTGACCAAGTCCATCAAATCATGGAAAGCCAACTTACCGGCAAGCAGTTTTTTTCACCGACTCACCAATGCTTAATTGACCGTAATAAATTGATAGTCAGGCCTATCTCTAATGAAAAAGAGAAGGTGTTATGGATTCATTCCGAAACCCAAGAAATACAACTCGGTAAAGGTAAATTGGTACTACAAAAAACAACACCGCCAAAGACTTTTTCTAAAGCTACTAACGTAGCTTATTTTGATATAGATAAGTTGTATTTTCCGCTAAAGCTGAGGCGATGGCAAGAAGGAGACCACTTTCAGCCCATTGGAATGAAAGGGAAACGCCAAAAATTGCAAGATTTTTTTTCCAATGTTAAGTTATCTCGCATAGCGAAAGAAAAAGTTTGGATTCTGGAATCAAATGGCGAAATTTGTTGGGTGATTGGTTACCGTATAAGTGAGCATTGTAAGATAACCCCTCGAACAAAGCAAAGTATTCAAATGATTTATTCATCCTATTGATACTATAAACTATGAAAAAATTTGTGTTTTATCTAACTCTTTTATTAGGTTATTCTTTAGGGTTGTCTGCACAAGCCTTGCAAGTTCCAACCACTCAATATTCTATTATAACCAAAAAAACGGCGACTTGGTGTCCTATCTGTGGCGGTGTATCCTGGACAACTTTTAGGCAAATGATTGACGATAACCAAAGCAATGCTATTCTTATAGCCGCACATTACGATACAGGTAGCAAACTTTATTCCAAAACGGCACAAGATATTGTTGCTAATTTTGAAGGTGGATTCAGTTATGGGCAGCCTGTTTTTTTCTTCAATAGTCAACGATTAACGGGTCGAGATGCCAACACCGCAGCCACCGCACGCGACATGGCACGCACTGCACATGAGAGTACCCCAAGCATACAAACAGGTATCAATGCTTTTTTGCAAGCTAGCACCAATACACTATTGATTGAAACTAAAACAACTTTTTTTAGTAGCGCCAATGGAAATTACCGCTTAGCTATCTATCCTATTCTAAAAAACGTGGAGGAGGAACAAGCCAGTAGAGGACGCGACAAGCACAAGATGATTCTACTAGATGAAATTAGTGGTAATTCATTTGGTCAAGTCATTGCTTCTGGCACAGTTCCTTCTGGCAGAAATGTGGAAGGCCGCTTCGAAACAGGGAACAGCAAAATTGTAGCTGCTGCCAAAGAAGATAATCTACAATTAGCTACTGTTATTTGGAAAGAAAATGGTGACCGTTTCGACTTTGTGAACGCTTACGTTATTTCTACTATTCGTCTGGAGGTAGTTTCTAATACCAGTAATGTTACTATCCCGAACCTAAGTTGGCATATTCCTTCCTTTCGGGGTTACGCTGAGCTACAACTCAACGCAAGTGCAGACATTAAGAATGCACAAATTGAAGTATTTGATTTGTCAGGTAAAAAGATAAAAACCATTTACAACGGTCAACTAGCAGAGGGTCAACATACTTTCAGGATGGAAACTTTGGCAGGCGTTAAGCTGGTATCCATCCGAGTAGGTAATACACTAGCAACAACAAAATTTCTGATTTATTAAAAACATATTTTCACGATGAAAATTTTAAAGTGGGTCTTAATTACAGTAGGTGTGCTAATATTGGCTGGCTTTTTAGCATTTCCCTATTTACAAAAGCAAGCCAAAAAGGCTAGTCCAGAAGTTACAACAAATTTTACAAACGGCGATTTACGTATAGATGTAACTTACAGTCGTCCTTCTAAAAAAGGAAGAGAAATATTTGGTGCATTAGTGCCTTATGGCGAAACTTGGCGAACAGGTGCCAATGAAGCTACTGTCTTTGAGACAAATAAAACATTGATTATCAACAAAAAAGAGCTGCCAGCAGGAAAGTACACCCTTTGGACAGTGCCTGGTGAGAACAGTTGGGATGTTATTTTAAACAATGGTCAATATGGATGGGGGATTAGTGTATTTAAGGGTGGAAAAGCCAGCCGAGAAGAAGCAAAAGATGCCATAGTAATAACCGTGCCTATTCAAAAAGTGGAACAAACAATAGAGCAATTTACGATTGCTTTTGAAGAAACGGAGACCTTATCACTTGTATTAACATGGGACAACACAAAGGTAGCTGTACCAATCACAGTACTATAAAAAAAGAGGCTGTCGCAATGACAGCCTCCAAACATAATTAATTATTAAAAAACTAACTCTAAACCTTAATTACTTAATTAATTTCTGCCTGGAATTCTTGTACTTGTACTTGTAGTATTTCTCGAAGGCTCAGAATCTAATATCATAGGTAGTGGTGTACTACCATCGCTGATAATCACTTTCGCATTAGGCGACTTAGCCAACTCTAAGAACGTTTCAATGGATTTGTATTGTAACAACATAGGCGTTAAACCCTCGGAGATAATATCTTGAGCATCTCTAACGCCTTCTGCTTGAATACGCTTACGATCTGCCTCTCTTCTCTCTTCGTCCAACACAAATTTCATGCGCTCTGCCTGCTGCTCTGCCTCCAATTTCATCTCAATCGCTCTTGCTAAACTCGCAGGTAATTGAATGCTTTTCAGCAAAACCGATTCGATTTGAATTCCCTTTCCATCTAACAATTTCATCATTTGGTCTCTAATAGCTACCTCTATCACCCCCCGCTCACTGGTGTGCATATCCTTAGCTAAAAACCTAGCCGATACGTCAGATACAGCGGAACGGAAAACAGGCAAAATGATATTACGCTCATAATCCGTACCAATTTCTCGTAACAACGTTGGTGTTTGACGCTGAATCAACTGATATAAAATAGATACTTCTGAACGAATGTTTAATCCCTCTTTAGAAGGAATGACAAGCTCTACCTCCAAATTCTGTGTCTGTACAGGCAATTTGATAATGGTAGAAACAAAAGGATTGTAAACTCTTAATCCTTCTGTATAAGGCGTATTAGAAAATTTTCCGAGTGTTCGCTTAACGCCTACTTCGCCTTGCTTTACTACAGCACAACTACTTAGCAAAGCAAAAGATGCAAACAATATTAACAACTTTGCATTTCTCATAATAGATTTGATTTTAACTGATTAAAAAATATATTAAAAATTTGGATGATTTTTAAAAATGGGTAGGCGTTGCCTTACACTATCCTCATCTCCTGATGACGCAGCACCTCCATTTATAGTAAATTTGATTTATGGACTAGAACCCGCAAAAAACCTGTGCCTTCTCTGCACCTTTTGCGTATCCCAATGAAACTGCTTGTGTCAAATCAGCACATCCATCAGACCTGTTGTAAGTTTTCAATTTTGCAAGTCCTCTATTAAAATAGGCTTCCGCCATATTTGTATCTTTCAAAATAGCTTTATCATAGTCTTGAATTGCATCGTAGTAACGACCAATCAACATATATAAGTTACCGCGCAACTTATGTAGAATTGGGTCAATATCCTCTACTTCTACCATTAGCTCATTGATGTCAGCCAAAGCATCCAAAATATCCCCAGATAATTTCTTCTTTATCACTTCATTATAAAGAAACTCCAGATAAGGCGCTTCTTCAAAAAGAATAATTTCAGGATCAAAAGCCAAAACATCTAACTTACTTCCTCCCAATGCACTAGCGTACAAGCTGATAGAATAACTGTTCAGTGAAATTGCCATCTTAACATCTGCCGAAGCTTCTGCTGTTCTACCTATCCTTCTTTTTGCTAGTGCCCGTCTAGCGTAAGCCTCTGCCAAAAATGGATCAATCGCCACAGCATTATCGTAAGCTAGTATGGCATTCTCGAAATCGCCTTGTCTCATCAAATTATCACCTTGCACAATATACTTCATCTCTCCTCTACCATATTTTTCAGGATTAACAACTGTAATCTTCTGATTTAGAGGCACTTGCTGGGCGATTAAACAAGTAGTAAAAAATGTAAAGACTATAATTATGATTGATTGATTCATGTTATCTTAATATTTAATCCTATTTACGAGGGTTTATTATCTTTTTTGATAGTATTACTACTATATAGACAACACTAACTAACTTTTGTTCTATCAGACAATAAAAAAGTAATCCTTTTTTTTGTTAAATATCTTTAACACTTAATCAATAAAAAAAAATATTTATGGTAAAACAAAATGAAATCAAAGTTGTCTATGTTATAAATGAGTATAATTATATTTAGCAATAGTAAAACTACTACAAATGACAGTTCAAGAATTTTCTTATCAATTTAGCTCGCTAGAGCATGTGCTAAAAGCATTCGCCATAAAATTGTGCAGTGATAAATTTGATGCTGATGACTTATATCAAGAAACTGCCTATCGTGCTTTTAAATATAGAGAGATGTTCAAATCGGACACGAATTTAAAGGCTTGGCTAGTAACTATCATGCGCAATACTTTCATCAATCATTACAGAAAAAAGACTAAAAATCGTACATTATCTGACTGGACTTCCACTGATTTTCTGATTGATTCCAGCGATCATGTAACCATTAATGATGCCGAATCAGGAATAGCGATTGAAGAAATTGAAAAAGCTATTGTCAAATTAGACAAAACACTGAGCGTACCCTTTAAAATGCGGTCTGTGGGTTATCGGTATCAAGAAATTGCAGATGAACTAGAACTGCCCTTAGGAACAGTAAAAAGCAGAATTTTTTTAGCTAGAAAGGAATTACAAACTTACTTAGAGTCGTCTAATTGATGAGGTATTGGGATTAGGTATTAGGATCCTAAAGTAAGACATTAGACTTAAATCTTAGTACCTAAAACCTACATTGGTTACTGATAAAAATTAAAAACTATAATCATGATAAACATTAAAATAGAACTACAAATCAACGATAAACTTTATTTACGTGATCCTCAACAAACAGAACTGGGAAAAAGAATTGTTCAGAATGCGATTGTTTTAATTGATGAAATTGGATTTGATGCTTTTAACTTCAAAAAGTTAGCCGTCAAGATAAAATCCACCGAAACATCTATTTATCGCTATTTTGAAAGTAAGCATTTACTTTTTGTTTATTTGGTCAATTGGTATTGGGAATGGACGAATTTCAGGATGAAATTCAACATGATTAATCTGACCAATCCTATGGAAAAAATGCGTCAAGTAATTAGAACAATTATTGATACGGCTCAAAAACAAGCCTCACTTGACTTTGTAGATACAACTATTTTACATCGTATTGTTATAACAGAGGGAACAAAAGCCTACCACAGCAAAGTGGTGGATGAAGAAAATAAATTAGGCTTTTTCACCTCTTACAAAATGTTATGTCAGGAAATAAAAAGTATCATTTTAGAAATTAATCCTAACTATCCTTACGCAAAATCTTTATCCAGTTTAATAATAGAAACGATTAATAACAATATCTACTTTGCAGAGCATCTGCCTCGCCTAACCGATATTTCAAAAGGCGAGAATTATTACGAAGAGGTAGCAGCCATGATGGAGAATATTATTTTTAGCTGTTTGAAAGTAGATATCGCTAATCAGGATTCTGAGCGAAAGAAAAATAAAAATGGTAGCGATGCTACTGCCTTATTGCAACGATTATCTGGAAACGATTTTCACCCTCGTTGAGGGTGAAAATCATCAACATTAATTCTACTGTTATAATTTTCCTTCCCACTCGTTGTAAAATTCTTCTAAGAACAACTCTAAAAAACGATGTCTATGAATAGCCATTTCTTTAGCAGTAGCAGTGTTCATCCTGTCTTTGAGCAGTAATAACTTCTCGTAGAAGTGATTAATAGTCGGTGCATTACTATTTTTATATTCCTCTTTTGTCCTGTTTAAATTCGGTTTTACATTGGGATTATAAATAGGTCTATTTTTGAATCCACCGTAATTGAATGTCCGAGCAATCCCAATCGCCCCTAGTGCATCCAATCTATCTGCATCCTGAACAATAGCCAGTTCTTTTGAATAAAAACTTGGTATGTAGTTACCTCCTTTGAAAGAAATATGTTCAATAATTTTCACTACATGCTCCACTATTCCTGAATTTACTTGGAGAGATGCTAAGAAATCTTTGGCTTTTTTTGGACCAATAGTTTCATCCCCATTATGAAATTTAGCATCGGCTATGTCATGCAATAGGGCACCCAATGCTACAACAAGATTATCTGCATCTTCCTTTTCGGCAATGCTATTAGCTAAGTTCCAAACACGCTGTATGTGCCACCAATCGTGTCCTCCCTCTGCATTTTGTAAAGTTGCTTGGACAAAATGAGCCGTTTTTTGAATGATACTTTCTTCTTGAGGTGTCATTTTAGAATAGGGTTGGTATTTGTTCACTACTATTTACTTCTTGTTTATTAAAAAGAATATGCGAACCTGTCCCTACGCCAATGACTGTGCGCATAGCATCTTCTGTCTTGACATCTAAAAAAGTAAGTTGCTCTTCTTTAGCATGAAAAATAAAGCCATTGGTAGGGTTGGGCGCAGTAGGAACAAAAACGGTATAAATACCATCTTTGGTATTATCTGTAACAAAACCAGTCATCAAAAGCCCGAATACTTCAATTAAGACTACCCTAGAAAAAGAATCTTCCTTCTTGCCAAAAATTTGTCTTACCGTTTCTTGAATGGTGGTATAAAAAGGTAATTTAGCTAAATATTTTCGATTCATGTAGTTAATAATCGTATTGCCCGAACGCGTTCTAACGACTAAGCCCACTACAAAACAAAAGGAAATGACAATACCTAAAGAGATAAAGTTGATTAATGCTAGTGGCAACTCAATACCCGAAAATAAATTAGCAATAGGGCTGATAAATTTTGTAATTAGTTGGAGTACAAACCGAACTAAAACAATAAAGATGGTAATCGGTAGCAACACCAATAATCCACCAATTAGAGTAGTTTCCGTAAATTTTCGTAAGCGTATCCAAAAATTTTTTTGCATTGATAATGTTATTTACTTATATCAACTTATTTCCAATAAATAATGTATTTTTTGAAAATAAGTTTAACCTACTAGAAAGCCATTTTAGTGAAATGAATTGAAGTGTTATTAATTCGAGTTATAAAATGTCTTCCAAATGAAGCAGTTTACTTTTTTTTCATTATTGCTTTTGCACGCTTTCCCATTATTGTTGCATGCTCAACTCAACCAATTTGATCGATCTTCTGTATTGATAGTTCGTTTACAAAGTAATAGAAATAAGATAGAAACCTTAGAAAGGCAAATAAGTAGCAAGGCTTCGAAGGCAAATATTGACCAAGATTCAAGGCAGTTACAACGAATAAAGTTTGAAACCGATATACACAATAAGGTAATAATTAATGCTTTTTCTAAGTATTTCGATTATGCAGAAGTTGTGTTTATTTATGACACAGCCAGCACTGCCCTAAAAAATGGAAATTGGGATGGCTTATTACTCGATAAAGATTTAAAAAACAGTGGTTTATCTTTGTCAGAGCGCCCCTACTTAGTGGTTAGTGAAAACGTGGCTAGTACCTCTATGGAAGGATTAATTCTAATGAATCCTGACTTTGTGCGAGTGGCTCATCAACAGTTGAAATTTACAAAAATAAATACTTTTTTTCTACAATCCAATGAACACATTTTTGAAAAAGCGGTGAGTAGATTTAACAAACGCTTTTATAAATATCTACCTATCTCCTCAAATTAATTCGTAAATTGTTGATTATTTATAAATATTGCACGTATCCTAGTTGCACAGGCAAACCATAAAAATTAATTCCCCATATTGCACCATTTCCATCTATACTGTAATATCTGCCATCAGGAAATTGATAGTTCCACGCATAGCCTGCTACCAGAGGTATTGTGCGCATTGCCACTATCATAGATTGATTGGTCATTGCATTAAACATGACCACTTGGTTGTTCTCCAACACATAATAAGCATTCATATCATTATAAAAAAAGCAACGTGCAATATAACGAGGTGTATTGGGAACAGGTGGTTGTTGATGAGTTGTTGGATTTTGAGTTGGAGGAGAAGAAGCGGAACTAACTGGTGTTGCGTTTTTTCGTTTTTCGTAAGTGCGCAAAATATCAAGCAATTTGGCAATCACTACATTCAAATCTTCTTTTTTGGCAATGTTTAATCGGTCTTTGTAAACATAATCATGCCAATTGCTTTTCTGTACTAACGTTTGGTCATACAAATCATGGCAAGTATGTTCATTTTCTAGCAACGCTACCAACTGTTCGATAGCCTCTTCAAGACGATTATCGCCAATGTAATTACGAATAGTCTTTATGTGAATAGACATATAGTTAGTATTTAGTTTTGACATAAACATACAAAAATTTCACTTGGGCTACACCATCCTCAAAAACAATAATTCAAGTCCATCTACTTTCTCAATAGTGAGGGCTTCTTCCAAAGAAATCTTTAAAATATAAGCCTTCAGGGTTAATAACTTTTCCTCCACTTCGCTTTGTCTGATAGCAATATCTAAGAAAGGCGTTTCTAAAAACTGCTGTTGCAGCACCTCTAACCCTGTTTTCTTCACAGCATTCATCACATCGCTCATCAGAGCATAATTAAAAACAAGACGATAATGGTCGCACACTTTTTTTTCAACAATAATGGTCTGACGCAACACCTCTGCTGCACTTTGCTTATAGGCTTGTATCAATCCCGAAACCCCTAATTTTGTGCCACCGAAATAACGAACCACCACTACGAGGACATTAGTTAATCCAAAACTGTCTATTTGTCCAAGTATAGGTTTGCCTGCCGTTCCAGAAGGCTCACCGTCATCATTTGCCCTAAATTGCTGCTGATTCAATCCCAAACGATAGGCATAACAGTGATGATTGGCTTTGAAATGCTCTTTTTTCAAGGCTTTCACATAATTCATTGCCGCTTCTTCCTCTACAATCGGATAGGCGAACGCCAAGAATTTACTACCTTTTTCTTTGTGTTCCCCGATAGCAGGTTCATTTATTGTTTTGTACTCATCCAACACGCTAATGATTATTTTAATGTACTTGTTATCACATCTCCTTTTCTTATTCGATGTAAAAACAAATGAATAATTTTACCTTTGCTATTCAACAACAAATCGCTCAAATTTGCTATGCAACATACAGAAACATTACCAACCCTAGACACCGCCAAGAAATTAGGCTTGACAGAAGCGGAGTTTGATAAAATCGCAAAGATACTAGGTCGTAAACCAAATTTCACAGAATTGAGTATTTATTCGGTTATGTGGTCGGAGCATTGTTCTTACAAAAACTCTATTAAATGGTTGAAAACATTACCCAGAGAGGGAAAACAACTCCTTGTGGGTGCTGGAGAAGAAAATGCCGGCTTAGTGGACATAGGCGACGGCTTGGCTTGCGCCTTCAAAATAGAATCGCACAATCACCCCTCCGCTATTGAGCCTTATCAAGGAGCGGCTACTGGCGTTGGCGGCATTCATCGAGACATCTTTACGATGGGCGCACGACCGATTGCTGCACTCAATTCGTTGCGTTTCGGTGATTTAAGTCTGGCGCATACGCGACATTTGGTGGATGGCGTAGTGCGTGGCATTGGCAACTATGGTAACTGCTTCGGCGTACCTACCGTTGGCGGTGAGGCTTATTTTATGGATTGCTACAACCAGAATATTCTAGTCAATGCCATGTCCGTAGGTATTGTAAAAGTAGGCGAAACGGTTTCTGCTATCGCCGAAGGCGTTGGAAATCCTGTCTTCATCGTAGGTTCAGCAACAGGAAAAGATGGCATTCACGGCGCAACTTTTGCCTCCGCTGATTTGACTGAAGAATCAGCTAAAGATTTACCTGCCGTTCAGGTGGGTGATCCTTTTCAAGAAAAACTATTGCTAGAAGCTACACTAGAAGCTATCAAAACTGGTGCTATTGTCGGTATGCAAGATATGGGCGCTGCTGGCATTACCTGCTCTACTTGCGAAATGAGTGCAAAAAGCAAAACCGGAATGCGCATTGATTTGGATAAAGTACCTACGCGCCAAGCCAACATGAAACCTTTTGAGATTTTACTTTCTGAAAGTCAAGAACGAATGCTCATCGTTTGTCATAAAGGTCAGGAAGAAAAACTGCTCGCCGTATTTGAAAAATGGGATTTGCAGTGCGCACAAATTGGTGAAGTTACAGATACAGGAATGTTAGCATATTTCAAAGATGGCATTTGCGTAGCGCATGTACCAGCAGAATCGCTAGTGCTGGGCGGCGGTGCCCCCGTTTACAACCGAGAATATAGAGAGCCAGAATATATAAAGCGCATCAACAAATTTAATCCCTCTGTTATTAAAAAGCCTAATGACTACATTAAAGTAGCTAAAACCCTAATGGCTTCACCAAACATTGCTTCTAAACGCTGGATTTATGAGCAATATGATTCTATGGTGCGCACTAATACCATGACGACTAACAAAATTTCTGATGCGCCCCTAGTACGCGTGAAAGGAACGAAAAAAGCATTGGTCATGTCAGTAGATTGTAACTCAAGTTATGTCTATGCCAACCCTTACATTGGAGCAATGATTGCTGTGGCAGAAGCAGCACGAAATATTGTGTGCTCTGGTGGCGAACCCATTGCCATTACTAACTGCTTGAATTTTGGTAACCCATACGACCCAGAAGTTTACTGGCAATTTGTCGAAGCCATCAAGGGCATGGGCGAGGCTTGCCGTCGTTTCAATACTCCTGTAACGGGTGGAAATGTGAGTTTCTACAACCAAACAGTAACGAAAGAAAAAACAGAACCCGTTTACCCA
This sequence comes from Saprospiraceae bacterium, assembly GCA_036835365.1. GTDB lineage: Bacteria > Bacteroidota > Bacteroidia > Chitinophagales > Saprospiraceae > JAAUTG01. Next base: position 539 of record DAITMC010000076.1, on the reverse strand, counting down.
ACCCCAACCATTGGAATGTTAGGCGTTCTGAAAAATTGGGAGGAGCAAATGACTTTGGATTTTAAAACGCCAGGCGATGTAATTTACATGATTGGCACGCCCACTAATGACCTTAACTCTTCTGAGTATATTCGATTAATCCATCAAGTGAAATATTCGCCCGCACCACAATTTGATCTAGATGAAGAATATGCAGTGCAGCAAAACATAAAAAAAATGATTCGCAATAAAATGATTCGTTCTGCGCACGACCTATCAGAAGGTGGATTATTCGTTGCTTTGATGGAAAGTGCTATGGTAAGCAACTTGGGCTTCAATATAGAAACGGATGATACTTTCAGAAAAGATGCTTATCTATTTGGCGAAAGCCAGAGCAGAATTGTGGTTTCTACTTTAGAAGAAATGGAAGATGAGTTGGTTAACTTTTTGAACGCCAATAATGTTGCTTTTACCAGATTAGGAGAAGTAACAAACGGTAAAATCCTAGTGGATAACCAAAACTATGGTGTCATCCAAGACTGGAAGTTAATTTACGAAAC
>DAITMC010000075.1:3927-14696 GCA_036835365.1 Saprospiraceae bacterium | reverse complement strand
GATTTTGAGTTGAGATTAGAGTGGAAAATTGCTCCTTGTGGCAATAGTGGCATCATGTACTTCGTGCAAGAATCCGATGAATACCGCAGTGTTTGGCATACAGGTCCTGAAATGCAAGTGTTGGATAATACTTGTCATCCTGATGCTAAAATCAATACGCATCGCGCAGGCGATTTGTATGATTTGATTGCATGCAGTCAAGAAACAGTAAAACCTGCTGGCGAATGGAATGCCGTGAGAATTGTGGTGAAAGATAATATGTTGCAACATTGGCTCAACGAGGTGAGAGTGGTGGAAACTCAACTTTGGGACGACGCTTGGTATGCTATGATTGCTAAAAGCAAGTTCAAGGATTTGTCCAACTTTGGCAGGTCAAAGTCGGGGCATATTGCTTTGCAAGATCATGGAGATAAAGTAGCTTTCAGGAATATCAAAATCAAGGAGTTATAAACCAACCCTTGATATGGGGTAAAAAGGATAAACGCTTTTCCAGAAGGTAGTCTATTGCTCCGCCTTCTGGATTTTTTTTGTTCCTGTATAGAGTTCATATTTTTGAAAGCGGCATTCTAAGGCTGCATTGAATAGCATGATTTTTTTAGAGGGTTTAAGACCAATAAACTTTAAGGCTTCCAAGTTGGAGGATATCAGCCAAGCATCGAACCCAGAAAAAGACTTTTTTAGTTGGTCGCCAATATTTTTGTAAAAAGCCTCAATATCTTCTTCACCCAATCGCTCGTCATAAGGTGGATTCATAATGATGATGCCTTTCTCTACTTGTGGCGATAGTGTTAAGAAATCGCGCCAATTAATCTCTATTACCTCGTCCAATCCTATGGTATCAACGTTTTCTTCTGCAATTTTTACTGCATTTACATCTTTATCAAATCCTAGAATAGGTATTTCCGTCATTCTAATTTTGGCGTTGGCGGTTTTTCTTACTGCTTCCCACAATTCAGCATCAAAATCTTTCCAAGTCATAAAGCCAAAAGTTTTTCGCTTGAACTGTGGCGGAATTTGGCTGGCGTACATGGCTGCTTCAATGGGAATGGTGCCGGAGCCACACATTGGGTCAATTAATGGGCAGTCCCCTTTCCAGCCAGAAAGTAAAATCAGTCCAGCCGCTAGCACCTCATTGATAGGTGCAGTCACGGAGGACATCCGATAGCCGCGTTTGTGGAGCGATTGCCCTGAACTATCCCAAAGCACCGTGCATTGATTGTCCTTGTTGAGGTGAATTTGTAGGCGTAGTGTAGGGGCATTAAGGTCAATGCTGGGACGTTGTCCATCATATTTTTCGCGCAACTGGTCAACAATAGCATCTTTTACTTTTAGCGACAGATATTTAGAATGCGTCAAATATTTAGAATAAGTAGTTGCATCTATGGCAAAAGTGTCTTGCAAACCAATGTGTTCACTCCAGTCAGTTTCCTGAATTTTTTTATAAAGATGATTTTCATGTTTTGTTTTGAAGCTAGAAAATTTGACCAATACCCTGACCGCTGTACGCAACTCGTAATTCATACGATAGAGTAATTGCCGGTCGCCTTGGCATTCTACTGCCCTAGAAGCAATCTTGATATTGGAGGCACCTAATGCTTCTAGTTCTTTTGCTAATATTTCTTCTAAACCTTGAAAGGTTTTAGCCACAATTTCCATAAACAATTAATAAAATTTTAGCCACAATGAATGGGTTTAATACAAAGTATAACTAGCGTAAAACGCTAAATAATAGTTGCGTAAAAAGGTGTACGCTCTAGGTCGCGGTGAAAATAAGTCAGCAGCAGTGATAGGCTTTCCAAAAAGTGCTTCGTTTTTATAAATTCGGTTGATTGCCGTTACAGAACGGAATCCTAAATTAAGTTTTGGGATGATTTCAGCACTTAATCCAACAACAGCACTTATTTCACTGGTGCGAAAATCATCTTGAATAGCAGTAAAATTGCGCTCTAGGCGGATTGTAGTTTCCGTAATTTGCGTATTCAGCAATCTGCTGTATGCTATTCCACTTTCAAAAGTAAGCACTGTTTTTCGTTCTTCGGTAGGTTGATTGAGTTGTATTTGCAACAAAATAGGCACTTCGGCATAGTCGAACTGCATTATTCGGCTTTTAGTTCTTGAGATGCTGTTTTCGTATTCCACTTTTGTCCCTCGTTGGGCATAGAGCAATTCCATTGCTACGTTCAAACGTGGCGTGATTAGAATAACGCCTTGTAATCCTCCGACAATACCAAGTTTGTCATACCCCGTAAAATCGTCGCCATCCATTTGGGCGGCAGTAAACCCCAAGAGTAAACCCGCTTCAAAGCGTTGTTTAGGCTGAAAGCGTTTACGGCTCTGTGCTTCCGTTTGGAAGGGGATAACAAGTAGCGTAAGCACTATAATAAGGCTGATCTTTTTCATAACCTTGAATTTTAAGCAGCAAAGTGAGCTTTGAGTAATATAGCAAAGCTAATTGCTCAGGCTCACTTTTTGCAACATTAAATTAGTTCTGGGGCAAAGAAAATACATTTTGTGCGACTATTGTATCTTTCGTCCCTCATTTTAACCCTTTTCTTCATGTTTAACACAATTTTGCATCAAACGAGCGATATATTATCTTCTTTATCAGAAGTATTATAATTTTACCGCTGAAAGAGATAGGCAAAAAATATTGAATTCTTAATACAGATTTTACATGAAAGTAGGTATCCTTTTTGGCGGTCCTTCGAGGGAAAGAGAGATTGCTTTTGCCGGTGGCAGAACAGTGTATGATAATTTAGATAAGTCGCTTTTTGAGCCGATACCCATTTTTATTGACAGTTTGAGGAATTTTATACTCCTCGATTGGCAATACATTTACAAAGGAACAATTAGGGATTTCTATCCACCTATCCAAGTGCTGCCTCATACCCCCAATGCCTTTCAGGTTTATATTGAAAGTTTACCCGCTGAGCAGGTGGAAGCTGCTATTCGTTTGGTAGGTCGAAAAATTGAACTTACGGAGTTACCTCATTTAATAGACCTAGCTTTTCTTTCTCTGCACGGGGAGTATGGAGAGGATGGGCAATTGCAAGGGCTATTGGATAGCTTACAAATTCCTTACACGGGTAGTGGCATTCGTGCTTGCACCATAGGTATAGACAAGGCATTTCAAAAGAAAATGATGGAATCGGCAGGTTTTCCTACGCCACAAGTTGTGGTTTTGGATAGAAAAGAATGGCTCGAAGCCGAGGCTAGCGCTGTTTTTGAACAAGCAAAGCAAAGAATTGGCTTCCCAATGGTCATTCGCCCCGCCAATCAAGGCTCTTCTATTGGTGTGGCTATCATCAATGATCAAGCAACATTAAGCAATTTTGAATACTTCATCAATCGTGCATTTTTTAGGGAAGTATTATCGGCATCAAAGTGGCAGTCCTTCACTATGGAGGAACGTTTACAATATGTTCGCCATATTGCCGATATTCGCGATGGCATAGGATTTCCGATGAATGTGAATGGACAAACATTGTATCATCCAGAAGTGCTGTTATTGACACTAGACGAATTAGCATTATCTGTTGAAAAAATAATTTTGGAAAGTCATTGGAGCGAGCAACGTGTTATTGTAGAATCTTTCATTCATGGGAAAGAATTTTCTTGCATCGTATTGCGCAATGAGGAGGGTAGATGCGTTGCCTTGCCGCCTACGGAAATTGTGAAAGGTAGCGAAGTTTTTGACTATCGCTCGAAGTACCTCCCAGGGCTATCGCGAAAAGAAACGCCTATTAAAATTGAGCACCATCGCATCAATGCTATTCGTAAAGCCTGTGAGCAACTATTTGAATTTTTTGAATTTAATACTTACGCCAGAATTGATGGTTTCATTACTGCTGAAGATACTATTTTTTTGAACGACCCAAACACTACTTCGGGGATGCTGCCCTCATCGTTTTTTTTCCATCAAGCAGCGGAAATAGGTCTGAATCCTTCGCAGTTCCTGACGTACATCATTAAGACTTCTCTGGAGGAGCGTATCAATACGAATGCTAATCAAACGCATTATTCCCACTTACTTCAACAACTAGACCAAAAAATAGAACACCTGAAAGCAGCGCAAAAGAGCAAGAAAAAAATTGCTGTTGTGCTTGGAGGATACAGTGCCGAAAGGCATATTTCGGTAGAAAGTGGACGCAATATTTTTGAGAAACTATCTAGTTCAGAAAAGTATCAGCCTATTCCAATTTTCTTAACTGGCCATTCAAGTCAACATGAATTGTATCAACTACCTATCAATTTGTTGTTGAAAGACAACGCCGATGACATTCGAGATAATATTAAGCACTATACAAAACATCCTGTTTTAGAACACATTAAAGAAATTTGCCTTCCTATAACAAAAAAATATGCAGCAAGTGATATTGTGTTTGCGCCAAAAGCATTGACTTACGAACAAGTTGCGCAAGAAGTGGATGGCGTATTCATTGCTTTGCATGGCAGACCCGGAGAAGACGGGGAAATCCAACGCCAATTGGATAAATTGAATGTACCCTATAACGGCTCAAGTGCAGATGCTTCCAGCTTGACGATTGATAAATATAAGACCTTGCAAATATTGAAACATCATGGATTTATCGTCACAGAGCAGCAGTTGGTGTATCAATCTGCTTTTGAACAAGACAAATCGAAGGTCATATCCGCTATTGAAGAACAATTTGGCTATCCATTGATAGCGAAGCCTGTGGACGATGGTTGTAGTGCCGCGGTCAAAGTCATTAAAAATAGAATTCAATTAGAAGCTTTCTTAAATTTGATGTTCCGACCTATGCCAGCACTTTTAGAGCAAGAGCGGCAAATATTGAATTTAAAACATAAAGAGGAGTTTCCGCAAAAAAATGTGGTATTAGTAGAAGCACTTATTACTGCTCAAGGGGCAAAAAGATTTTTGGAAATAACAGGTGGTTTGCTTACTCATCAACAAAATGGGGAAACCGTTTATGAAATGTTTGAACCTTCAGAAGCGCTATCGAGTGGTGAAGTACTCTCGTTAGAAGAAAAGTTTTTAGCAGGGGAGGGGCAGAACATTACCCCTGCGCGTTACTCAGACGATCCGAAGGATTACGAAGCAATTGCTAGTCAAGTAAAAGCTACCTTAGAGCAAGCGGCGAAAGTGCTTGGTGTGCAAGGGTATGCTCGCATTGATGCTTTTGTTCGCATTTACGAAAATAATCGAGTAGAAACCATTATCATTGAGGTGAATTCCTTGCCAGGCATGACTCCTGCAACTTGTATTTACCATCAAGCAGCTATAAATGGATATAAACCTTATCATTTTATTGACCAAATTTTAGAATTTGGTTTTGCGAATAAAACATTATAAATTTATTAAAGCTAAACTAACCAACTATGAGTAGTTTTTCGGATAGGTTGAAATATGTAGGAAAGGAAATGGCAGCCTTTTTTAGCAGTCCTATGGTACTAAAAAATCTAGGATTATTCTTAGTTACAATAATTAGTCTATTATTTTTGACTTCTGTACTAATGAAGTCCTGCACTCGGCATGGGGAGGCACTTCAAGTGGAAGACTACACGGGAATGCGACTTGCGGATGCTGTGAAAAAAGCTAAAAATAGTAACTTTAGGATTGCTATAAGCGATTCTTTGGATAGGGGCAATAATCCACCGAATATGGTATTGTCCCAAGACCCAGCCGCTTTTTCTAAGGTCAAAAAAAATAGAACGATTTATCTAACCATTACGAAAAGTCAACGCGACCAGGTCATGCTGCCCAATATTATTGGTGCTGATGAATTTGAGCAGTACGCCAAAAAACTTGCTCGCTTGGATATTAAATCGGAAATTAAAGACCGTGTTTTGAATGATCGTTATGCCGCCAACACTGTTTTAAAAATTTATAATGGTGAAAAAGAAATTAACCTAGAGGATATTAAAAAAGGAGTTAAAATAGACAAAGGAAGTACCTTATATTTTGATGTAACAGAGCTGAGCAATAGCTATACTAGCATTCCTGAAATCAAGTGTGAGCCTTTTGACCGCGCTGATTTTTTAATTAGAAGTTATCAGTTAGTCGTCGGTACAGTGCATTTAGACCCCACAGTGGTGAATCGTTCAACGGCATTTGTGTATAAGCAAGTTCCTGAATTTAGTTCAACAGAAAAAATTAGAATTGGGCAGCAAATTGATGTTTATTTGACGCAAAATCGCCCTGAAGATTGTCCTTACGAAGAGAATTTGACTGCGCCTAATGAGTAGCTCACTTTATGAATAGAAACGAAATAAGGAATAGTTAACAATCAGAATGAGGGGAGTGATGGCAAAAAGCTGTACCTTCGTTAATAAACGATAATACATCATGGAACAAAAAGAAGAATTAATTTGGAAAGGTTCTCCATCGCAATGGACGAACTTTTGGATTTTCCTTAGTAGTATTTTAATTGTGCCTATTCCGATAGCGTTTTGGAAGTGGCTGAGTACGGCAAGGAATAAGTATCAAATTACTTCAGAGCGTATCATTCACGAGCAAGGCGTGTTGAAAATAACGGTAGATGATATTGAATTGTACCGAGTAAAGGATGTTCGCATTGAGCAACCTTTTGCCTATAGAGTGCTAGGGCTTTCCAATATTGTGGTGGTTAGTTCAGATAGAACACGACCATCCATTACTATTCCAGCAGTAAAAAATGGGTGGGAAGTGCGCGAACAGCTACGCAAGGCGGTAGAAAAAAGACGGGATGAGAAACGCGCCCGTGAAATGGACTTCACTGGTGGCGGTGATATTGAATTGTAGTTTATGGTAGGCAGGTAGGTACAAGAATGTGTTATTCCTTGCGGTCTTCTCTTTATTCTAAGGAATGAGTTTAACCAAATTTGCTTCTCTATATGTGAAAGATGATGTTTCATTAAACCCATTCCGTGCTCGATTTTAGCCTTTAGCTTCAAAGTTAGATATTTAACCAATAAGTCAGTTTGGCTACAATCGCTCGGTTCTTGGTTTGTAAATCAGAAGCATAATAATTATCGGTGTAAACCAAGAAAATATCGGACACAGGTTTAAATCGCCATTGAAAGCGAATGTTCATATTAATGTTATCAACTTGATTGTTATACTGGAAGAAAGTTGTTAAGAAAATATTTTTTGTAAAAGTTACATCTACTCTAGGTCCAAACAGGACAAGTAGTCTTGAATCGTAGCCTTCTGGTAAATTGATATAATTGAGGTTGTAGTTGAATTGGACACTGGCGCGTGGGCGAAAATTAAAATTAAAATTGCCTTGCAAAGCATAGCGCCAACCATTAAAAAATTGACCAACTGTTGGATTGAGTACAACTGAAAAATCTTTTCTACGGTCAGATGCGTAGCGTCCTTGCAAATAGGTGAAATAGTAATCGCCAGGTTCTAATAATCGCACTTTTGTGATAGCCGTATCTACTCTAGTGGGGTTAAAGGGTTCAAAAAGGTGAATATAATCATTGGAGATACTTGCCTCAATAGTACTAAAATCCTTCAAATCGCCTTGCCAACCAACACCAATACTGTGGTCGGTTCTACCAAACTCAGGTTGAAAAAAGAAAGAAGATTCAAAACCCACTCCATGTTGAATGAAATTACCTTTTTTAGGATAAAAGAGTAAAGCGCCGCTACTAATAATCCGATGAAAATTTTTTCTCGGTACAAAACCTACTTCTGTATTAAAGTTCTCGCCTACATGGTCGTAAATGATACTCGCTTCGTGGCTGCGTTTCCTACGAAATAGTGCTGCTGCATAGGCATTTTGATGATTTAGTTTTTCAGGAGTAAGCGCTTGATGGTAAAATAATTTACCTGTCCAAGAATTATCAGAAGATGCCAAATTATAATCTACTCCCATCACTCGATTGAATTGACTAAAGGTGCTTTTTTCTGATAAATTTTCAAAAGTCTCTTTATTTACTACAATCGCACCGATGTTGGAACGGGCTTGTATTTTTCGCTGCACCGCAGCCACCGTATAGTTGTAACTAGGCAAACCATTTTGTAAATCACTGGCGGTTTGCATATTGAGTAAACCAATACGCCAATTTTCATCAATTTTGCCACTCAAGCGTGCGCCGAAATAAATCGGGTTTGGTATATTTTGCTGCAAAGTAGTATCATAGGACAAACCGACTCGACGAGAGAAAAACGGGTTGATATCAGGTGCACCAAAACGCCCGAACAAATCTGAATTTTCAAGAAAGAACTGCCGTTGCTCGGGCAGAAAAATCTCGAATCGGGTCAAGTTGGTTACTTGGGCATCTACTTCCACTTGTGAGAAATCAGGATTAAAGGTTAAATCCAAATTAATCCCTGAGCTAATAGCTACTTTAGCATCGCCACCTAAGTTGAAATTGGATTTTGCTGCTGTATCCTTGTCAAAATCTCTAGTTGAATTGCCAATTGTATAAGGTATGACTGATATGTTTGCACCTGGTTTAGGGGGGGCCTCTTCCCAGTGCATTTCGCCCATAAAAGCCAAATTCATCACTAATTGATTGCGTGGAATATTCATCCAAGTGCTGGTTTCATTAGATTGAGTATCAAAGCGATAGCTATTAAAACGCCAAATCATTTGACCTTCGTTGTAGCGCAACGTCTTGAATGGAATTTGAAATTCTGCTACCCAATATCCATCGTGAATACCAGCTTCGCCGTACCATTTGTTATCCCAAGCTGTAGAAAAATCTTGATTACTTTGTCCTCCACCAGAAATTAAGGCTTCGCGCATTACTCCAAGTGGTGTCATACCAAACACAAAAGCATTAATACGGTCATTAAAAGGATCAATCACTAGCGTTATATTATCGCTATTGCCAGCCATGTAATCGCGCCGTAGAGTTGGAACAATATAATTACTTTCCTTAGAGTAACATTTCGCTGCCACATATAAGTTCTTGTCATCGAAGAGCATATATATTTCTGTCTTTGTATTTGCCAACATGCTATCGGTCGGAAAATATAGCCAGAAATCACTTGTTGGAGCAGCATCAAACCATGCTTGTTCATCTAGTTTGCCGTCAATAATAATGGAGGCATTGGTTTTTCTGACAACTACAGGAGGACGCTCTAGCAATTGCGCCGTCAAATCAAGTAGGAAAAGCGAAGCAAAAACAAAAACTAGGGTGATTTTTTTCATGTATTTTTTCGTATTGGTTTGTTTCAAAAGGTATCTAAATCTAGGATTGTAAGACATTGAAACAAAAGTGGCTTATCGTAAAGTGTTTAAAAATAATTATTATAACACAAAATAACGTAGAATTACTTTTACTTGTTAGTTCAAATTAAAATCTTCAGAATTTCATCAGAATTTCAATTATTCGTGAATAATTCTAATCTAATTTCCTCATTGAATGTTTTAGAAGTTAAGTTTAATTGCTGCATCGCTTAATTTGCGTCAAATTTCTCCAATTCGGCAAAACACATTGTTCAAACTTGAAAGAATGCGCTATCTTTGAAGCGTACATTAATTAAAATGTTATGCTAATTGCCCGAAATTTAAGTTTTTCTTACACAGGCGAACAACGTCTCGAATTTCCTGACATTGAATGTAAAAGAGGTGAGCAATGGTTGCTTATCGGTCAATCGGGAAGTGGTAAAACGACCTTACTTCATTTGTTGGCAGGTTTGCGCACGCCAAAATCTGGTCGTATTCAAATTAATAATACAACCATTAATGAACTTCCTTCTGGTGCTTTAGATCGCTTTAGGGGAAAAAATATTGGCATTATTTTTCAACAAGCACACTTTGTTCAATCACTAAATGTAGAAGAAAACCTGGCATTAGCACAGCATTTGGCAGGACTAAAAAAGGATAAAATGCGCATTAGAAAAATGCTAGCGCATTTGAACGTAGGGCATAAGCTAAATTCAAAACCTAATCAACTAAGTGTTGGAGAGCAGCAGCGCGTAGCGATTGCACGGGCTTTGGTGAACAATCCTGCGGTTGTACTAGCAGATGAGCCTACCTCAGCACTAGACGATCATAATACGACGCAAGTGATTGATTTACTCAAAGAACAAGCCGCACTTACTGATACAACTTTACTAATTGTTACGCATGACAATCGTTTAAAATCCATTATTGAAAAACAAATTCAACTATGAACTGGCTACAATTAAGTTGGAAAAATATCATCAATCGTCCTTTGTCCATGACATTAAGTATTGTTTTGTTTGCACTGGGCGTGGGCTTGATTTCTATATTGCTGTTGCTTGACCATCAACTAGAAAAGAATTTTGAAAAAAACTTAGCAGGGGTTGACCTCGTGGTAGGTGCAAAAGGTAGTCCTTTGCAGCTAATCCTTTGCAGCATGTATCATATTGATGCACCTACGGGAAATATTTCCCTCAAAGATGCAAGACCTTTCATGGTGAATAACCATCCTTTGATTGAAAAAGCGATTCCACTTTCTATGGGAGATAGTTATAGAGGCTATCGCATTGTTGGGACAACCAAAGATTTACTTTCCCTTTACAATGCTAAAATTGCAACGGGGAAGGTATGGAAATATAATTTTGAAACAACCATTGGGGCAACCGTAGCTAAAGAATTAAATTTGAAAATTGGCGATCAATTCCAAAGTTCGCATGGCTTGACCAATGATGGTATGCACACTCATGACGATGTGGAAGCCTTCAAAGTGGTTGGTATTCTCGAACCTAGTGGCTCAGTAATTGACCAACTCATACTGACTACAACGCAAAGTTTCTGGCTTGTGCATGACGATCACGACCATGAAGGACACGATCACGACCATGAAGGACACGATCACGACCA
>DAITMC010000075.1:0-3827 GCA_036835365.1 Saprospiraceae bacterium | reverse complement strand
ACGATCACGACCATGAAGGACACGATCACGACCATGAAGGACACGATCACGACCACGAAGGACACGATCACGACCACGAAGGACATGACCATGACCATGAAGGACACGACCACGGTCCTTCAGCTCCTAAATCTTTATTGGATGAAGACCAAGGCAAGCAAATTACATCGCTGCTTATCCGCTTTAAAGGGCGCAACTTTCAGGCGCTGAATATGCAACGTAACATTAATGAAAACACTGACTTGCAGGCAGCTACACCAGCTATTGAAATTAGTCGCCTATTTTCTTTGATGGATACAGGTCAGCAAGCATTACAAGCATTGGCAATCGTTATCATCTTTGTGTCGGGTTTGAGTATTTTTATTTCGCTGTTTTCCTCGTTGCGCGAGCGGAAATATGAATTGGCGCTAATGCGCGCTATGGGAGCGAAACCCGTAGGTATTTTTACACTTATCATCTTAGAGGGTTTAATTTTAGCCAGCATTGGTTTTTTAATTGGTATGTTGCTTAGTCATAGTGGAATGCAGCTATTGGCAAATATGATAAAAGACGCTTACCGATATTCGTTCACAGGTTCGCAATTCTTGAAAGAAGAAGGTTATTTGCTCATTGGGGCATTAATTATTGGTGTGGTCGCTGCTATTATTCCGGCTATTCAAGCCTCCAAGACAGATATTGCAGAAACATTGGCAAAAGGTTAGGCGAAATTCAAAACTTATTCTTGATTTGTTCCTTTTATAGGCATTCATCAATTTTTTTTAAAAACTAAAAATCTTGTACCAATGAGTATTAAAATTGGAGATGTAGCACCTGATTTCACTTTGGTTTCTGATGCAAAAGAAGCCATTACATTATCAAGCCACAAAGGTAAAAATGTAGTTATCTTATTTTTCCCACTTGCATTTACTTCTGTTTGTACCACAGAACTTTGCACCATGAGAGACGATATGGCAGATTATCAAAACTTGAATGCTGATATTTTAGCTATTTCAGTGGATTCTCCTTTCACTTTGGAACGCTTCAAGCAAGACCAAAACTTCAATTTTCCACTACTTTCTGATTTTAACAAAGAAGTAGCAAATGCTTATGGCGCATTATATGAGGATTTTGTGATGGGCATGAAAGGCGTGGCAAAGCGCGCTGCATTTGTAGTAGATACCGAAGGTATTATTCGATATGCGGAAGTGTTGGAAAGTGCAGGTGATTTACCAAGTTTTGAAAGCATAAAATCAACATTATCCGAATTGAATTAGTTATTTTTGTAGGATAAATTTAATTGTAGAAATAGCAAAGTAAATCGTATGAATTTTCCCTTCCATATATTGAATGGGCTTCCACCATACATGCAATCTATAGAAGTGGATGAAGATATTGATATTGAACGACTTCTTGAGGAGATTGAAAAAGAAGTGGACGGCACTGGCGAACACCTCGAACTTGTTGTGTACAACGACGATGTCAACACCTTTGAATGGGTCATTAGGTGCTTCATGGAAGTGCTAGGGCATACGCTAGAACAATCAGAACAACTTTCTATGCTCATTCATTTCAAGGGTAGAGCTACTGTAAAAACGGGTTCAAGAAAAGTACTTCAACCTAAAAAAGAGGCACTCATTGATAGGGGCTTATCTGCCGTTATCGAGGGGCATTGATAGTAGAGTAGTGGATTAAATTTTAGGGTGACATCAAAAAAGCAGAAACAGCAGCGCATCAAAACGCTGCTGTTTTTGTTTATCCACTCAAAACACAAATAATGCCCGTATTTTGGCTTTCAGACCATAATTATCATTTTCCTGACCCCAACCTTGCGGATGACGAAGGCATCTTGGCAATCGGTGGTGATTTATCGCCACAGCGATTGTTGATCGCCTATGAAATTGGTGTTTTCCCGTGGTTTAATCCAAATGATCCTATCGTCTGGTGGTCGCCTAATCCTCGTTTTGTATTGTTTCCTAAGGAGCTGAAAGTAGCCAAAAGTATGCGACCCTATTTTAATGGCAATAAATTTCAACTGACACTTGATACTCATTTTGAGCAAGTAATTCGCAACTGCCAGCAGGCAAATCGAAGAGGGCAGCAGGGAACTTGGATTACCGAAGGTATGGTCAAAGGCTACTGTCAACTTCACGAAATGGGCTACGCGCACTCCGTAGAAGTCTGGGAAAACCAGCAATTAGTTGGAGGGTTGTATGGTATTGGATTAGGCAAATGCTTTTTTGGCGAATCCATGTTTGCTCATGTTAGTAATGCTTCTAAATTCGGATTTATTAGTATTGTAAAAAAATTAGAAGAAAAGGGCTATTGGCTAATTGATTGCCAGCAGGCTACTCGCCATTTATCTAGTTTAGGTGCTAGAGCTATTCCCAGAAAGGACTTTTTAAGCATTTTACATAAAAACAAAGAGCAACACACCGATTTAGGAAATTGGCGTGATTGGCTATAAACAGCTATTTTTTATTGTTGAGGCTCTACCTTCTCTGCCAATACCACATATTGATACCCCAAAGAAGTATCATCAGAAACAATAATTCTAAACCCTGCTTCTTGTAATTCCTTTTCTACTTCGTAAAGAGAAAGCCGAAATTCAGGCGGTGGACCTAGTGTAGTTTGTTTCTTTTTAAAGTCGCTAATCAGCACTCTTCCTACTTCAGAAAGACTTCTATGCAATTTTTTCAAATAAGCCACCCGATCATCAAAATATACATAAGTATTAACAATTAAAATGGCATCCACTTCTTCGGGTTGTAGCATAGGATCATCAGGGGGCACTAAACGCACTTCTACGCGGCTTTTTACTGCCTCTGGAATAGAAGCATTCAGTTTATCCACCACTTCTTGGTTAATCTCAATCGCAATTACCTTTTCCGCACGTTCTGCTAAGCGGAAAGTAAAGAAACCACTTCCTGCGCCAATATCAGCTACGGTTTTATTGGTTAAATCACCAAATAGACTTTGCACTAACTCTGGTCGCTGCCAAATTTCACGGTCTGTGTTTTCGTAAAATTCAAGTACCCCAGTAGTCTTTTCTTTTACCTTATTTGATTGGTTTGGACGAGTACAAGAAAATATACACCAAAGACTAATTATTGCTAGAACAGCAGAGTTGATTTTCATTATTACATCATTTGAAGACAAAGTTACAAGGATAAGCCTGTCATGCAAGATAAAATAGTAGAATGACCTAAGTTGATAGACTAAATTTGGGTGTAGCTCAATAACTACCTTAGTCTATTCGTAGAGCGAACCAACTTTTCGTCTTTATTAATATTTCTCAACGCCAATGCCAACATAACGCCTATTAGGATAGGCAGTAAAATACCCAAACCATCACTAGGGTTGGTCAGTGCATCGCTACGCATAATATCATCGCGTAAGAAGAGTATAATGGCTAAAACCAAGCCAATGAAATTGGCGACAAAAGCTACCCTAGTTAAGTTCATTTGTAACGGGCGGTTGTTGAAAAGAAAAATAGCCGCTAAAGACAATACTCCCGAACCAATGAAGAGGAGCAACAAAGCAATATTATCTTGAAGGTTATACTTTCCGTCTTCAAATAAAGAAGAACTTAGGACAGGTGATGGCGTAGCCGCAAACGGTAAGAACATTAAAGCCAATGCAGCTAAAGCAGCAATGGCTAAATAAATAGTTTGAATGCGTTGAATCATAATAATAACAAGGGTTTTAGTCTTGGTAATGTGCTATCTTTAGGGCAAAATTAGTGTTTTTTTGGAAATTTGATTTTTTTAATCATTTTTACTTTCATAAAAAAAATAAGCTACTTATGCCTAACCAAAGTTTTTGGGAAGTGGATAGTTATTTTAAAAAGG
>DAITMC010000074.1:0-15006 GCA_036835365.1 Saprospiraceae bacterium | reverse complement strand
TGGCTTGACCATAGTTATGCGCTAATGAGCTGGGCACTTTCTAATCATACAATTACTCAATTTTATGATGTGGAGTTATATACGGATGATTTTGGATATGATATTTTAGTGAATAAACTAGGATTAAATTATAAAAAGGTACATTTTGTTTTTAATCATTATCCCTATCCATTTTCGGATAAACTTTGGTGCTACAATAAACTTTACACTTATTCTTTGCAAGAAGAGCCTTTTTTACACATTGATGGCGACGTATTTATATGGAAGGCTTTTGATGATGCGCTTTTAGATTCACCACTGATTGCTCAGAATTTGGAGAAAAACCTGCCCAATTATATAGAATGCCTAGCTGCGATGAAAGCGCATTTTGATTATTTACCTGGTTATATTTTTAACAATCAGTTAGGAGGAAATGATTTGTTAGCCTCTAATGCCGGTATTTTTGGTGGTACTAATTATAGTTTCTTTAAACAACTTAGAATAGAAGCATTTGAGTTGCTGGATAAAAACAGGGATTTTTTTGATAAAGTACCAATTGGTTATATGAATATTATGTCGGAACAATATTTGTTTGACCTTTTGGCAGAGCAAAACAATATCAAGATCAATTATTTACTTAATGAAGTTGCACAGCCACCTAACTACTTAGAACTAAATCTATTAAGTAGGGTACCTAAATACAGAAACTACATACACATTATGGGTGCTAAGAAGAATGCGGTAACTTGTCATCAGATGGCTGTTGTTTTGTTTAGGGAAAATAGAGCGTTATATAAAAGATGCTTCGATACCTCTGGGCATCTATCAAAAATAAATTCATTATTAAAGCAGCATAAAACAGAAGGTTTTACAGTACAGGAAAATAATTTTGAAAGGACAATACATGCTATACATTATCTAAATATCAGTAAAACTAAACTACAAAGGATAACCTCTAACCAACTTAAAAAGATAATTCAAAAACTAGAAAATAAAAATTATACTTTATTTTATGTATTGGCTGATTTGTTTAATTACGAATATCAGCGTAATAAATGTATTAAAAAATATAAATATGAAAAGCATAGTCCTGATGGATTTTTTGAGAATGGTACTATAAATGATGTTACTACATTTAATCTCAACGAGGAACTTCCAATAATAGCATCGTCTTTTGACTGGTCAGAAGAAAACGAATTTCAAAACACACCATTTAATGAAAAAATAGCTTTTAATATAAGTGCTCAACCACATAGTCATTATACTATATTGGTTTTCGATTATCATGCAAATACTTTCTATGAGCAACATCTGGATACATTAAGTAGTTGTATCCTAGAGTATGCTATTGAAAAACAGTCTTTTACATTTATTGACTGTTTTGACTATATTAATGAAATTTTTGATGAGCAAAAAATAGATATACCCATAACCTCACTACAATTTGAAGAATACTTATCAGATATGGTGTTTAATAATTTATTACGTGTTACAAATTATACCCTACCTGATGCCAATGAAGTTATTTCTAATCGTATTACTAGTTCAAAATAAAAAAACATAATGAAGCATTATATTTTATTGTTTTTATTTAGTACAAATTACTTTTTTGTACAATCCCAAAACTTTCATGGGAAAGTAGTATCCTCAGATGATGGTTCAAACCTAAGCTATGCCTCCATAGGGGTATCAAATAAGCCATTAGGCACAGTTTCTAATGAAGATGGATACTTTACAATATCTAATGATAACATACGAATAGGTGATACTTTATTAGTAGAACATGTAGGTTACTTAGGTCGTAGTATTGTTATTACCAGAGAAAATACTTTATACGGCAACTTAGGGATAATTTATTTATCCCCAAAAAGTACACTGTTACCCAGTATAGAAATAGAAAAAACCAAGCTAAAAGGAGTGGTGGAGAAATTTGGAAATGGTGAAGATAGAAAATATAATGGGGGGATTGGCCTTGGTGGTGTCGCAAAAGGGCAAGAAATAGCTATAGATATAAAAACAAAGAATAAAAAGCAAGTAGGTATTCTTAAAAACGTTACCATAGGAATAGCAACTTGTAATATACCACACAAAAAATTTAGACTAAATATTTATGGTTTAGACAAAAACTCGAAGCTATCTATGCTGAATGAATATCCTACTTATTTTACGGTTCTTCCAGAGCATGAAAAAATAGGGATTACAATAGACCTTATAGAACAGAATATTGAAATTAAAGAATCTTTTATTATAGCCATTCAACGACTGGATGAAGTAAGTTCTGCTGAATCACTTGATGTGACCGTTTTTAGCTCACTAGGTACTCAAACAAAATATCCTCTCTTAACGAGAAATGGAATAGGTCAAAAGTTTGGTATCGCTAATACAAGAAATACGACTATAGCAGTAATCGCTGAGGTATTGTATTAATCTATTTTTTAACTATCTTTAAGCAACTCATTGAGCATAAAAACGATAATTCCTAACGTAAAATAACGTAACACATTTTGTCCCTACACTTCCTCATACAACGCCCCGTAGCGGTGCTTACGGTGCTAGTGGGCTTGCTGGTACTAGGTGCAGTGGTTATTCTGACTTACTTTTTTTAAAAGAACAAGAAATATAATTTACCGAGCCTTAGGAAGACCTCAGAAGGAGGAAGAGTCCTCCAGAAAATAATTTTTATATGGCAATGGCACATCATATTGAAATTTATGTAAATTATCGTCCTGTTTTTACCTCTTTTTGGCGTTTTTTGGCTCTTTTTGGCGTTTTTTGTATTGATAAGTGAAGTATCTTTGTATTATAAAGCGGAACTGATAGTGCGCACACAGTACGGCTTTTAAGGGATTGCCGAAAACCTTGGATAGAGTAGGTGTTTTTAATAATTTGTTATCATGTACAAAAAAACAAGAATTATTACACTCGTATTATCTAGCTTATTATCTACATTATCATTTATTCCTATTTTGAATGCAAGCAAAACAACAATAACTAATATTGCTGGCTATAGCAATATTAAGTATGATTATGAGTTTGTGGACTGCACTTCTGATTCAAGTTTTCCATCATCTTGTATGGCTTGTTATTATCCAGGAAATGATTGTGATTCATATAGCGGATGTGGTGCTTGTTGGCTTTATTAGATTTTAAATGTTAAACACCTATGCAAGACGAGATTAGAAGACATTCGTTGCCAGCATTCAAGTAGCAATAGTTCTTATATTTTATTGTTAACAATATGTCAAATTGTCTTGTATAGGTATTTAATGAAGCAAGTAAAAAGAAAAAAATTGACAACTTAATATATATGACTATTAAGAAAATTCTTACAAATCTAGAGTATGCAATTAATTATTCACGTTATTTTTAAAATTACTAAGTCCAATGAATTTAAAACTCGTTCTAGCTTTGTACTTTGTCTTTATAATATCATGCAAATCAGATGAAGTATTCAATAATAATAATGCTAATTGTGTATTTGAGGTAAGCAATAATATAGAAATAGAACTAGATTCTACAATGCGCAACCTATATAGAATTTCACAGTTTGTACTTGTTGATGATACTCCATTTGTTACAGGATATAATAAATTAACGAATCAAATAGATTTTTTTAACTTAAATTTAAATAAAGGTACTCATTCTTTAAGACTAGCAGATATGGGACCAGCTTCAGTCGGAAACTTGCTAAGCTTTTATTATCACAATAAAGATAGTATTTTCATACTAGGTAATTATAAAATCGCCTTGGTAGATATTAATGGAAATGTTCTATTTAACAAGAGTATCAATAGAGATAACTCTGCTATTTCTCAAGATGAAAATATAGACTTCCTTAATGTAAATATATTTAATGACCCAAATGATAATAGTCCTATTTTTTTTAATTCAGAAGATAACTCTTTGTATTTCGCATTACATTCTGTTTCATATACAAAATATGATCCAGGATATTACACTAATCCCATAGCTGGAAGGTTATCTTTAGGTGACAATACATTTTCCACTTTCCCAATTACTTTTCCCAAAAACTGGCTTTCTAATTATTATCCACTTAATAAGCCTAACGTAACATTTTCTAAAGATAAAATAATATATAGTTTTAAAAATAGCTCTAAAGTATATGTGTATGATATAAAATCAGGTCATCAAAATATGTATAATTGTTCTTCAATCTATACACCTAATGAAGCCAAACCTCTCTCTCCATCTGATTATGGAGATCCTAATGCTGATATGTTATGGATTAGCCAAAACCCTGAGTTTAAGAAAATGATATATGATCCTTACAAGAATGTATATTACAGATTTCATTATGGACCGTATCCCCTTAAAGATATAGAACGAGAACCAGGGAGGCGAGGACATGTGTACTTAACTGTAATGGATAATAATTTTAAAGTCTTAAAGGAAATCTTACTAGAAAAACCTCATGTTTATTTCGGTGCAGTAGTATCTCCATTTGGGGTATTAATTAATTATAGTCATAGTAGTGAAAATGAAAATTTATTGATACTAACAGCCTTTAATTTTGGATGTATCAATTAAATTAAGCTAAAATTTTTGTTTTATGAACAATCTAGTACTCCTATTATTTGTAACAATATTGTATTGCTTACCAGCTAATGCACAAGTTATCAATGGCTTGTGGGAAGGGGAAATGAAAGATAGTAAAAATAATACTAAGATACCAGTAGAAATTTATATTAGCGTTAATAATACTAATGTAATTACTGGAATAATTACTATTTACAAAGGAAAAAAAAATAGTTATGATTTGATTATAAAAGGTAAGCAATATGATGATGGTTCTATAAGACTAAACGAGGTAGAACTTGATGAAAGAGAAACCTACACTCCACTTAAACAATTTCAACTCATTATACATAGTGGGGGCAGACTTATGTATGGTCATTTTCAAGAAATAGTCAACAATAAGAATACAGGAATCATAAAGCTCAAAAAAAATGTTTCTCCAAAAGCATAAGTTACATGAAGATTTTATTTGTTGTTCATCCTTCCCAAAGCCACTTGAATGGTATCATAAAGATGATGAATTCCCTTCCAAATACAAATTACAACATTTTTATATGTACATCAAGGTTAATTAAAAAAGAAGTTGAAAATTATTCTCAGTCCGTTTACTTTATTGATATCATGCCTTTTGGTGAAGGGTTTGAAAATTTTATTTCTATAAAATATAAGAAATATTATTTAAGTAATTTACACATGAGAGTTTTTGATTACCTGTATAAAAGGCGATTATTTGAATTAGTACAATTGTATAAAGTAGTGAATCCCGATACTATTCTCTTAGACATTCTTTACGCCAGTGATTTCATTTTAATATACCCTTTTATAAAATCTCAGAATATCCAAGTAATTTTCTTTTCTACTAAGCCATCACTAGATAGAACACCCTTTAGTCCTCCTATAAATACTGCGGTTATCCCTCAATCGAAAAGGCATGTAAGTAAGTTATGGAGGCAATACAATCGAAAAAAAAAGTGGAAGAGATTTGTAGATAGTTTTCGCTATTTGCTGCATGATGATTTATCTATACTCAAAGATAAAATCAAACTAGATACAGAATTGGCCATGAATCATCCTTTGGTTTGGAAAAATGTAGTAGGTATCCGTTTTGAACATATTCCCCAAATTATTCTATTACCCAAAGCCTTTGAATTTCAGCCTATTGAACCTCTACCTTTTCAGCATTACGTAGGGTTTCAATTTTATGAGCGAGCAGAAAACGCAGAGAATACGGCAAATTATGCCGAAGTGCTTGCCTTACTGGTATCGCAGCGAGCGTCAGGAAATAAAACAATTTATTGTTCCTTTGGTGGCGTATATGACCTTTACGAGAAAGAAGTGCTATATTTTTTAGATAAGTTGCTTACCGCCTTTCAAAGCATGAAGGATTCATTTTTGATATTATCACTCAAAGAAAAAGTAGCGAAAAATCTGAAGGTTCAGATTCCTTCAAACGTTCGTATTTTTAATTTTGTTCCTCAACTTACCGTATTGTCTAAGGCAGATATATTTATAACACATGGCGGTATTAATTCCATAAAAGAGGCTATTAACTATCAAGTACCTTTATTGGTGTATCCTGTAAATCCCAACTGGGATCAACCAGGCAATTCAGCAAGAGTAGTTTATCATCAACTAGGTCTGATAGGCGACATCAAACAAGTAACTGTAAAAGAGTTGACAGAGAAAATAACCTATCTCTTGGAACACCAATCAACCTTCAAAGAAAATTTAAAAAAGATGAAAGCAGCCGATGAAAAGTACGATGAGTCCTATTTTTTAACTACCTTTAAGCGACTGGTTGAGCATAAAAACGATAATTGATAACCAAAGTACGTAACACATTTTGTCCCTACATTTCCTCATACAACGCCCCGTAGCGGTGCTTACGGTGCTGGTGGGCTTGTTAGCACTGGGTGCAGTGGTCAGTACGACGCTGCCTGTTTCGCTATTGCCTAGTTTGAATATTCCGCAGATTACGGTGCAGGTGAATAGTGCCGGTGTGGCAGCCGCAGCACTGGAGCGAACCGTAACTAGCGTTTTAAGGAATCAACTCTTACAGGTCAATCGCTTAAAGGATATTTCGAGTAATAGTCAGGATGAGCAAGCGACTATCAGGTTGGATTTTGAGTTTGGCACGAATACCAACTTAGCATTGTTGGAAGTAAACGAGAAAATAGACCAGATTATCAGCCAGCTGCCCAGAGAACTGGAGCGTCCGCGTGTCTTGAAAGCTAGTGTTACAGATATCCCCGTATTCTATGTGGCGGTGGTTTCTTCTTCTAGCTCGGCGCTGGAATTGGCTAATTTTTCACAAACAGTGCTCAAGCGACGCATAGAGCAGTTGCCACAAATAGCTTTTGTGGATAGAAGTGGCTATGCTGTGCCTCAAATTACGCTGCAACCGAAGACCAGCGTACTACAAGGATTGGGCTTAACCATTCAAGCGCTAGAGACCTTGCTACGCGCTAGTAATGTCAGTTTTGGTAGTGTACTGGTTCAGGATGGGCAGTACCAGTATAATATTCGCCTATCAAACGAGTTGCAAACGATAGAAAAGTTGATGGCATTGCCACTCCGCCATGAAGGACAAGTAATCCCACTTTCCACCCTTGCAGAAGTACGCTACGAAGCCCAACCAAGACGTGGCAATTTTCAGTACGATGGAAAGGAAGCCATGGTGTTTGCCATAAGAAAGCAAGCCGATGCGCAGTTGTTCGATTTAAAGAATGCCTTTGGCGAGCTACTTACTGCTTTTGAAGCAGATTATCCCAATTTGCAATTCCATATATTTAACGACCAATCGGCACTTTTGGAAGTGTCTATTGATAATTTACGCACCAGTTTGGGCTGGGGATCTTTATTTGCCATTGTAGTGATGTTTTTGTTTTACAGAGGTTGGCGTGCACCTGTTTTGATTGGCGTAGCCATTCCTGTGGCATTAGTGATGGCGTTGTTGGGGTTTTATTTGCTGGATATTTCCATCAATATCATTTCCTTATCGGGTTTAATTTTGGGTGTGGGTTTGATGATTGATAATTCGATTATTGTGATTGACAACATTTATCAGTATCGCGCAACGGGTTTGGATTGGACAACTGCTTGCGTTAGAGGAGCTAATGAGGTCATTCGACCGCTTATTAGTTCTGCTTTGACGACTTGTTCGGTTTTTGTGCCTTTAATTTTTTTGAGTGGTATTGCAGGTGCTTTGTTCTATGACCAAGCGATGTCTATTGCAATTGCTTTAACCGCTTCTTTGTTAGTGGCGTATGTTTTGCTTCCAACGCTATTGCGATTGATGGGAGAAAAACAAATGAAAAATGACAAAACTAGGCATGAAAAAACTCGATTTGCTACATCAGTGGATGCCGTGCTGAATTATCGTTGGGCGTTTACACTACTTTTTTTGATATTATTGGTGGCTATTTTTCTACCTTTAAAACAATTAGTCCGACAAACCTTTCCAAATTTTACCCGAAATGCTTACACTTTGACCGTAGATTGGAACGAACCTATTGGATTGCTGGACAATCAATCTAGGATAGATGCTCTAGTGGCGAGCATAAACCAAAACGTCGTGCATCACGCTTCTTTTATTGGAGAGCAACAATTTCTTTTAACACAGAACCAACAGCGCATCAATCAAGCCGAGGTGCTGTTCTTTTTGAACAACACCAACGCTGCTCTTGTGGAGACTATTCGTCAGTATTTTCAACTCAATTTTCCTGCTGCTCAATTCAACATACAACCTACGGCTACGCTTTTCGATCAAGTTTTTGGGGCTGCACAAGCTCCTTTGCGCATACACGTACAGTCGGCGAAAAATCAAGAAGTACCAAGTGTGGAACAGTTAAGCAGTTTAAAAACTTTTCTGGCGCAGCAAGGTGTTGAGGTGCCTTTGCCTGCTACCCAACTCCAGTATGAAGTGAGTGTTTTACGAGAAAAGGCATTGTTATATGAAATACCGCTAGAAAATATATTAAAAGAGTTGCAAATTCTATTTAAAAACTACAATGTCAGCACCTTCAAAACGTCAAATGAGCAAATTCCAATAATGGTAGTTGGGGAAGCAAAATCTTTGATGCACTTGCTACAAACGGCTCAGGTGACTAACGTAAAAGGGGAGGCAGTGGCTTTATATCCTTTTATTCAGCTTCAAAAAACGATTACCTACAAATCGTTCACTGGTGGTAAAGGAGGTGTTGCGGTGGATATTGATTTACCGGTTTATCGAGAAGACCTTATGGTAGCCATAACGTCCTATTTGAGAGAAGACCCCAACTTGACCGCTTATTTCTCTGGACAATACTTTGAAGACCAACAACTATTGCGCGAATTACTCTTGGTACTGAGCATTTCGCTTTTGTTGTTATACTTGATTCTGGCAGCGCAATTTGAATCTTTGATTCAGCCTTTGATTGTCCTTTTGATAGTACCTTTAGGTTTGCTAGGTTCAATGATAGCACTATGGTGGAGTGGGCAAAGCATTAATTTAGTGTCTATTATTGGAATCATTGTAATGACAGGCATTATCGTAAATGATGCTATCTTAAAAGTAGATATGATAAATCGACTAAAGAAAAGCATGACGCTGATAGATGCCATCCATGAAGCAGGGACAAGACGATTATATCCCATTATTATGACTTCGGTCACTACTATCCTTGCTTTGTTACCTGTGCTATTTGCCAGTGGTTTGGGAGCAGAACTCCAACAGCCGTTAGCTTACGCTGTTATTGGCGGACTTACTATGGGAACAGCGAGCAGTTTATATTTTGTACCCATGTTTTATCACTTAATTTATCATCGTCGTCATCATAAATTCTAAATATAAAAAGCTATGAACAAGCTAAAGTTCTATTTCATTTTGTTAGTCGTCATCAATGCGCAGTTTTTAAAGGCACAGGTTGTACAACTGACCTTAAAAGATGCCATAGCCCTAGCTAAACAGAATGCTATACAAGCGGCAGTTGCAAAGAACCAAATCGAGAGTGTTCAATGGCAATACCAACTATTTTTGACCGACCTAAAACCTAAATTGACTTTCTCAGCTTCTCCTTTACCTTTTTTTAATCGTTCGATTGATGTTATTACCTTACCCGATGGTCGAGATGCTTTTGTGCAAAGAAGTTTGATGAGAAATGGTTTAAACATTGAATTGCAACAATATGTAAATTGGACAGGCGGAACCATTTACGCTAATAGTGGGGTGCAAAGAATTGACATCTTTGGGAGTTCTAAACAACGGTCTTACTTTTCAGTACCTATTTCTTTTGGTTTTGTCCAGCCTTTATTTCGATTTGACCCAATTGCATGGAATAAAAAGCGTTTCCCACTTATTTTGCAAGAATCCGAACGCAAATATGCGGAGGAGTTAGAAACTGTAACGCTGGAAACAGTAAAGGCTTTTTTTGAGGTATATGTAGCACAACTGAACGTAGAAGCAGCTATTCAAAATCAAGCGATTACAGATACACTGTATCAAATCGCTACGCGAAGATTCGATGTTGGAACATTTCCTAAGACTGATCTTTTGCAATTGGAACTCAAATCTCAAAATACACGAGTAGCAGCCACAGAGGCGCGCATTAATCTTCGTGCTGCCCTTCAGACTTTGAGTAATCTGACTGGTCAATCACAAATTGGAAAATTATTGGCACCTTTAACAATACCAGATTTAGACATTAACGCCGAAAAAGCAATAGAACTAGCTACCCAAAACAGAAGTTACACCATTTTCAGTGAACTTGCATTGGTAGAAGCAGAACGAGAAAACGACAGGGTGAAAAAATCAAATGGATTGAGCGTAGCACTTACAGGCTCTTTCGGACTCTCTCAAACAGGCGCTAGTTTAGAAGAAGCATACAGCAACTTTTTGGATCAAGAACAGATTAATCTTAGTTTGCAAGTTCCTATTGCAGATTGGGGTAAAGCCAAAGCTAACAAAGCACTTGCTGCTGCCAACTATGAATTAGTGAAGACTCAGCAAGTACAAATCCGAATTCAAGCAGAACGAGAAATTATTGTACAAGTAGAGCAATTAGCACTTTTGAAAGAAAAAGTGAATTTGGCAAAGCGCGCCCTAGAAATCGCCAACATAAGAAGTGAAATCACCCGACAACGTTATGCCATAGGCACAGAAACTATTGTAGATCTCAACTTAGCATTAGAAAGCGCCGAAAGTGCTAGATTACAGTATATCACTGCCACTCAAGCATTCTGGATTGGGTACTATACTTTGAGGAATTTAACGTTGTATGATTTTGAAACCAATCAAACATTAAGGTAGTTGGCATGTGCCATTTATGGCTTATCATACCAAGAGGTGTCTGATTTGTAAGATTTTTACAAAGTATGAATTTGATGGTTCATGTTTTCCCCTATTTTATTTCCAAAAACCAATTTCGTTTGAGTATATTTACAGAATATTATCATTTTTAGTGTAATTACACAACAAAAATAACCATTTATGAAAGCACTTCGTTGGATAATTATTGTTTTATCAACTTTGTTGGTGGTCGCTTATTTTGGTATAGCTTATTTTTTTTCTACCCTAATACTGACAACGGGTGCGACTAATTTGGAACAAGAAAAAGAGTTAATCCAGACAGAATGGGGCATAACTTACGATGCAGTGATGGCTAATTTGGTGTCGCCAGAAGAATTTACCGTCATTAGCGAAGATAAAGTGCCGATTGTGGGTTGGTACTTTGATCATCCTGCGGATAGTGCTGCTTGCGCTGTGGTCGTGTCGCATGGTTTTGGTCGTATGCGAGTAAGTATGCTCAAATATGCGCCTATTTTTTGGGAATGTGGCTGCGATTTAGTCGTTTACGATCATAGAGCGCACAACGAGAGTGCTAATGGATTGCCCACGGCAGGAATTAAAGAAAAAATGGATTTAATTGCTGTTACTAACTGGGTGCAAAAAAGAACGGGCTTTTCTGATAAACAAGTTGCTTGGATGGGAGAATCTTGGGGTGCTGCAACGGCTTTGCAAGCAGGTGCTTTGGATAAAGATGTGGCATTTATTGTAGCAGATTCACCTTACCAAGACTGGCATTCTGCTATTTTTGAGCGTGCCTATCGCGACTACGGTACCTGGGTGAAGGTGTTAGCGCCAACCGTAATGTGGTTTGTCAATCAAAGAGCAGGTGTAGATTATCGGGAAGCTAGTCCTTTGCA
Organism: Saprospiraceae bacterium; assembly: GCA_036835365.1. Classification (GTDB taxonomy): domain Bacteria; phylum Bacteroidota; class Bacteroidia; order Chitinophagales; family Saprospiraceae; genus JAAUTG01. The sequence continues at coordinate 3,309 of DAITMC010000074.1, read as the reverse complement.
GTTAGCCGATAAAATTGTAGAACCTGTATTTTTAATTCACTCTAAAGATGATAGGGCTACAGCAGTTTTTCAATCAGAAAATATTGCTAAAAAACTAAACCCTGAAACCAGTGAATTTCATTTAACTGACTGGGGTTCAGATCATGTTATGGACATTATTACTCGCCCAGGAGAATATAAAAACTTAGTTCATGCCTTTATTCAAAAAGAAGCAGGTACTTTTGGTCGTTGTGGATTGTAGTCGTTTTTAATTAAATGTTGAGTTGTTTATGTTAATCAAAAATGAGTAGTAGGTATATTGCCGATTGCAGTACGTACCCTTTTTTGGGTCTTTTCTTAGGTTCATTTGCTGATAGTCAATGCTACAATTAAATCGCATTTCTACTCAATGAAAACTGCATTTTACTAATCATCGTCTGTTTTTTGCCACCCATCTCACCTTTTTTGCTAGAAATCCCTTTATACTTGCATCGAAATTAATTTTCACATTTTCTTAACATTTTTAATTCAAAATTTTTAGTGATGAAAAACGTAGTGTCAAGTATTTTATTTTTTGCTTTATTTTTGGTATTTGCTTGTGAACCAGCGACTTCTAATACAGAAGAAACAACAGAGGCAACAGCTACGGAAGAGGTAGCAGTGGAAGAAGTAACTTCAACTTTAGCAACTGGCGATAATTTTACGACCCAGTTGTTAGAAGATGGCATTCCTAGTCCAAGAAAAGAAATGACTGGAACAATTGGTGATGTAGAAGTTACTGTAAACTATGGTAGCCCTTCTGTGAAAGGACGTACTGTTTGGGGTGAACTAGTAGGTTACGACAAAGTTTGGCGCTCAGGTGCGAATGCAGCAACTACAATTGAGTTCTCTGAGGACGTAAAAGTAGAGAATAAAGCTATAAAAGCGGGTAAGTATGTTTTGTTGATGATGCCAAGCGAAGAAGCTGTTGAAGTAATGTTCATAAGTGATATGGAGCAAAATGCGTTCAACTTTGACAAAAATAAAGTTACAGCAAGTGTAAAAGTGATGCCAACTATGTTAGCAGAAAGCGTTGAGGAATTACAATACATTATTGCTGATGAAGCAGTTGTATTGCAATGGGAAAAATGGTCTATTCCTTTTAAAGTAATGAAGTAATTATTACAGTAGTTGAACTGTTTATGAATAAAAATAACAGTTCAACTACAAACACACCAATAGCTTTTAAAAACCCAAAATGGTCAAGCCTACATTTAAAGGATATAGCTCAGGTCCCTGGTCTTGCTTAAATAATGGCACAAGCGAATATTGTGCATAAATATTAATCGGACCCAAACCCAATCTACCTTCTAACCCATAGCGAAATTTATTCAAGTTGAAATCATCTTTCACTTTAGTTTTACTGCCGTTTTCGGTTTTTAGTCGTTGCTGCGAGCCTAGTAATAGCCCTGCGTAACCGCCACCACTAACAAATATTTTACTTTTATTGGAAGACAAAGTCAACATTAAAGGAATTTCTATGAAAGTAGTCCGCAATTTATTTTTTCTATATTCGCCTTCCAAAGGGGTAATTTCAAAGTTAGTAGCATCTCTATCAATTAAGAAATTATTGGCAAACTTGTAGTGCATCCAAGAAAAGGTTAAACCATATTCTATACTTGCCGCTCTTCTTACAAAATAAATCCTATTTCTGATGATATGCCAATTGATATTCCAAGAGCCGCCGTAGAGCAATTCTAAATCGTTCAAATCTCTGGGTAAATCAAGATTACCGTTAAAAAGATAACTACTTACACCCAAATCCAGCATCCCTAGCCGTAGCTCCGTTTGAGAAAATCCATCTTTGCTTTTCTTAGAATAATTTAGCCCCAAACGCTCGTCATCGTTATTGCGCTCCCATTTGCTATCTGAATCTTTTCCATTTTCTCTAGTGCCGTCAAATAATTCCTCTATATCCTTCTCTAACTTTTTCATATCTTCTTCTAGTTTTTTCATTGCTGCTTCTAAAGTAGTATTTGTATTCTCTCTTTCTTGCTCTATTTCAGCTTTTTTCATTTCTTCCTCAGCCTTTTTTATCTCTATTTCAGCTTTTTTCATTTCTTCCTCAGCTTTTTTTATCTCTATTTCGGCTTTTTTCATTTCTTCCTCAGCTTTTTTTATCTCTATTTCGGCTTTTCGCTGCTCTTCCTCCACTTGTTTGAGGCTGTCTTGGGTGGTTTGAGCTTGAATGTTAATAATAAAGATGAAGGATAATACCAGTAGAAAAATAATTTGCTTTTTCATGTTAAATTTAGTTTTACATTTATTATGTTAATACAGGGAAATTAAAAAAGGTTTTTCCCTTTTTGATTATCCAAAAAGTAAGAAGGAATGAAATGAGCTACAGTTAAATCCTCGAAAGGCAACTTAGCTAAATATTGCTTCACTTTATCTAACTCAAAACGGTTATTTTTTCTGCTGTCATGCAGCGCAATAGCCAGTTGTTGTTCTTTAATCACTTGATTATGCGCTATTGAAAGTAACGAAAATTTCTTTTTAGGCAACTCCGCAATAGCCACTTTCATTGATGTTGGAACGGCAGTTTCGGCAATATCAATCTTATCGTCTTCCTTGTTTTTCGGTAAAGGAATGATATGAGTTGGTCGTTTAGCAATACCTGATTTTTTAATCTCTTTATCGGATAACCCATTTTTGATATTTTGTCTTTTTATAGATTTGTTATCCTTCTCCTGCTCTTCTGTTGCAGTTACGTTTAATGTATTAGTCGCCATTTCAAGGGCTTTTTGTGTATTTTTGATGGTATCAATGTGTTCTGCTGGCGTTTGAGCCACAGGAGAGCTTGCTTCCTGCGTATCTGAATAACATAAAAGATAAGCCGTAAAAATCAATACTACTAATGCTGCGGCACTGCCCAGTGTTACCCAAACTTGCTGATTGCTCCAAATAATACCTAATCTTCTTGTTTTCAATAACTTACGTTTAGGTACAAAAACAATGGATTCATCTGGCACTAGGTATGCCATTTCCTTCAAGACCTCTAGTTCAATAGCAATTTTAGGATGAGCTTGCAAGAAATTTTGCATTGCTGCCATTTCTTCTGCCTCCAAATTTCCTTCCAGATAGTCTAAGGCAAATATTTCGTAATTGGAAATATTAATCTTCATGGTTTACATCGCTTTTTCTAGTTGAGTAATTGCTGTTTGTAGCTTTTTCCTAGCCCTGAATAAGTAAACTTTGACCTGTGAAAGTGTTAATGCGGTCATTTCGGCTATTTCTTCATAGTTATACCCTTCGTAATCGCGCATCAAAATCAAAGAGCGTTGTATGGGG
>DAITMC010000073.1:0-15085 GCA_036835365.1 Saprospiraceae bacterium | reverse complement strand
GATTGATGGTATTGCCATTTTTAGTTGCCCAACGCACCCATTGCTGACCATAAATCGGTCCTAAATCGCCGTTTTCATCTGCCCATTCATCCCAAATACGCACACCATGTTCCTTGAGATACCCAATGTTCGTATCGCCTTTTAAAAACCAAAGCAACTCGTGTATGATAGATTTAACATGTAACTTCTTAGTAGTCAATAATGGAAATCCTTGCTGCAAATCGAAACGCATTTGATAACCAAATACACTACGTGTACCAACCCCCGTACGGTCGCTCTTAGCACTTCCATTTTCCAAAATATACGTAAGTAAATCGTGGTACTGCTTCATCCTAATTTTTATACTAAGGTAAAGAAAAGTTACAACTTTGGAACGTTTAAATGATTGATGGAGTTTATAGTTAAGTTAGTCTTGTTGTGCCATCCTTTTGACATTAATTGTTAGCTGCCGTCTCTTTTTTCACACTTCCATTCTATGAATGATGTAGCACATAGACTTGGTGAAGTTGAGTTTTAACTATTCGCGCCCTTCAAAATCATCAATAAAGGAAAGCATTGCTAACTTTTTATCCTGTTGCTGAACAAGTTGGCGAAGTTGAGTCAGCGTTTGAAGCGGTCCTTTATCCAAAGCCATATTGATAGCCCACGCCGGTATGTCTCCTCCAGGGTCGGATTTGAGGTAGTAAAGCACCTTAACCATACCGTTTTCTGTGGGCGTAAGCTCCCACTTTATGTTCATATCTTTGATACGCACAATCCCTTTTTGGGTAGGCTTGTAGTCGGGTACAGCCTTAGATATTATAGTTACCTTACCTGTTTTAGTGTCTTGATGAATCGTGCTACGTGCAAAGTAATCTCTATCCCAAAGTGGCCAAGGAAAATCTACTAGACCGTAATAATAAATTTCTTTTTCGCTCACTTGCGCTTCTAGTCGAGCATCTGTAAAACTGTAAACCCATTCCTTATAGTTATCTACTTCATAGAGGAAACTTACCAAATTGGATAATGTTGTTTTAAAAGTAGCCTCCATTCTAAGTTCCTTAATGCTCGAATTTTCTGCATTGCGATAGTAAACGTTAATGCCATCACTACTTTTTTTGAGTTGCCAAGTTGCTTGAGCATGAAGAAAAGGATAAGAAAAAATAAGCAACAGGGTAAGGAAATTCCATTTCATAATAAACAAGTTGAAAACAAACAAAGCAAGCAAATAAGTGCCACTCTATACTTAACGCTATTTACTAGGTTAAGGTATTTGCAAATGGCATACTTTCACTTAATGAACCATGAGATACGATGGTTCATTAAGTAACTTGAATTATTTTATTTTCACCATTTTTCCAACGGCACTTTCTTTTTCTGTAGATAAGCGATAGTATAAAACACCACTCGGCAGTTGATTCAACTCAAGAGGAATGCTATTTACTCCTGCTTGTAGGAATTGCTCTTGAGTAAAATGCACCGTTCCTTTTTCATCCATTACGCTTAGTAGTACATTGCTCGCTTGTGGCAGATCGAAGTGAATTTGAGTAAATCCATCAAAAGGGTTTGGTGTATTTGGATAAAGCACCAGTTTTTGTTTGCTTGAAAAATTCAATGTTGGATACTGTATTTGAACGGATTGTGCTGTTCCAATATAGACTTCCGCAGGGGTAATTGAAGAAGTCATTTGCACGACTTTTTGTATGTCGAAAGGACGAAGTGCCTTTAATTGTAGGGTCATCAAACGATTACCTCTACCAAGCGATTGCCGATTCCAACTTACAGTGATTTTACCTTTTTCTAAGAGGTGTAACCCAAAATTAGCCAAAGATAAATCCGCTAAATTACCTAGTGTTACATCTAAAATAGTAGCGTAGGTTGGATCAATCTCCAGTGTAAATTGCAAGCCTATCAAATGATCTGGCACATCAATACTAATTTCTTGTGTGGTAGCTTCATAATTAGCGAGCAAAGGCTGCACGGCTAAAGTCCTGCTTTCCAATGGATTAACTCTGCTCAAAATAGCACTGTTGTTCACATCGCCAACTTTTATGCCAATAAAATTAGCTCCTGCAACTTCTCCAGCAAGTGGATTGACTTCAATATACTCAGGAAAAGGAGTAGAAAAAGGATTTTTAGGATTCGGAAATTCAAAACTGGCATCCACAAATCGCCATGAGGGGTTACCATCTGGGAATTCACTAGCAATACCCAATAACGTTTTTCTCAAAGAAACAATATCAAAGGTAGTTACAGCCCCCGAGCCATCTACATCAGCAGCAATGATTTTGTAAGGAGAATCCAAAGGTTGTGTTGTCAGAATATGATTATTGATAAGGAATAAATCGTAGGTACTAATTCCGTTCAGCAGGTTATCTCGTCTTTCAGGAACAATTTTGTAACTTTCCCCAATCGGTAATGCCGCAAAAGCATATATACCATCCTCTGTGGTTTTCATATTAGTTTGCTGCAACTCACCAACTTGCTGCCTGACCGTTACTTTAGCAATCGCTTCTTCCAATTCAGTCATAATCAATCCACTCAGACTAGCTACTGCCTTTACTTCCTTCAAAGTTACAGCTTGGCAATAAGTATCACTACCGCATGGATTGGTAACGGTTAAGCAAATTTTGTACTCCCCTGCCAATTTATACTCATGCGTGATTGTTGGCGCATCATCATAAGTTGTGCCATCGCCTAAATCCCATGCGATATTTTCGTTCTCCACTAATTCAGCGACCAATTCAATCGTCAAGCCGACAGAATCCATCACAAATTTAGCCACAGGCGTGTCGCCACCTTCTGAAGGAATCGTAAAACTGATTGTACTACTACACCCATTGGCATCCGTAACGGCGACTTGATAAGTGCTTGCTGCCAGATTTTGGAAAGTAGGATTAACCCCTGCGCCACTGCCGATATTGAATGTATAAGGTGCGCGCCCCCCTTGTGCATTGAGGGTAACAGCGCCGTTATTTTGCCCACAATTAGCAGCAACTAAAGCCCCCATCGTCAATGTAGGTGCGGCTGTCCCTGCAACATCCACTACGGTTTGAAAGGTGCACCCCTGACTATCTGTAATGGTCAAATTGTAAGCGCCACTTGCTAAGTTTTCAAAACGGTTATTGGCAGTTGCGCCACTACCAATGTTGTATTGATAGGGAGTTGTGCCTCCGTTCACTAATACCGTGAATGCGCCTTTGGCTTCGCCACAATTTGCAGCTACGCTGTTCACAATGTTGGCTTGGATGGGTGCTGCCTCCGCAACAGTCGCCACATGAATTTCTTGGCAGTTCCTAGCATCTGTAACCGTTACAGTGTAAGTGCCTTCAGCCAAGTTAGCAAAAGTTGGGTTGTCCGTTATTCCGCTTCCCAAATTGTAGCCGTATGGAGCAGTACCACCTGTTGCTCGCACAGTGAACCGACCATTCAATTTATTACAACTTTCATTTTGCAAATCTTCAATCGTTACCCTTAAATCCGCCACTGCATTAATCACTACATTTTGAGTAGTGGAACACCCATTTTTATCTTTTACCGTCAAGGTGTAACTGCCTTGCGCCAAATTATTAAAGGTGGCGTTTGTGCTTTCTGCACCACCAATATTGTAAGTGTAAGGAGTTGCCCCTCCTTTTACTTCTGCGGTAAAGCTACCATTACTTTGACGACAACTTACGTCTAGTTTGTTGACAATTTCTACAGAAAGTGCTGCCGAAGTTTTAAGCTCTACTTCTAAAGTCGCCACGCAACCATTATCATCAATCACCCGAACGGTGTATGTTTTTGGCGAAAGTCCGTTGAAGGTGGAACTAGTCGTTGCTCCATTGCCAATATTGAATGTGTAGGGCGCTTTTCCACCTACTGCCGATACTGTAATAATACCATTGTTTTCACCACAAGTAGGCTCTTGTTGGTTCAATACTCGAACACTTAAATCCGTTCCTTTATTGATGGTTACGCTGGTAACTGCTCGACAACCAGTGGCATCAGTGGTCGTAATGGCATAAGTACCAGCACCTATATTTCGAAATTGACCATTATTATTTGTGCCGTTTACCCATGTAAAAGTATAAGGCGCTTGCCCTCCAGAAGGTACAATATCAAAAGCACCTTGATTATTGCCACAGAAGTCATCTTTTACATTTCTAGCACCTGCCTGAATATTCGTGTTGTCTTCGATACTAGCTTCCAGACGAATGCTGCACTCAAAAGCATCTTTTACTATAACAACATAATTACCCGCTGCCAACTCAGTAAGTATAGGTTGGGTAAATACTCGGTCGCCAATGGTGTAAGTGAAAGGACTTTGTCCTCCTGTCACAGCAATTTCCAAACTACCATTGCGCTGACCACAGGTAGCCTCTGTACGACGTACCAATCGAGCAGCAATTTGGCTTGTTTCTTCAATCTGAACGCTTTGCAACGTTGTACATTCTTTACTATCGGATACACTTACTTGATAAGTCCCTCCTGAAAGTCCAGTAAAAATTCCACTTGTACTTACTTCGTCTCCTAATTGGTAGGTGTAAGGCGCAGTACCTCCTACTGCCTGTATTGTAAAGCCTCCTGAAGCACTTCCGCATTTGGCTACTATTTTTTCGCTTATGTTAGCAGATAGCGGCAATCCCTCATCAATGGTGGCTCTGGCGGTAGTCGTGCAGACATTAGCATCTATAACGGTTACAACATAAATGCCACTTTGCAAATTGCTAAATGATGGATTTGGCACTACGCCATTGCCAATGTTGTAGCTATACGGTGGTGTCCCGGTATTGACAACAATATCAAACGCACCATTATCTAAACCACATTTGGCATCTGTTTGATTGGCAATATCAATCGTAAGTGGTGGCGTTTCGTTGATGGTAACGTTATCTGTAAATTCACAGCCATTAGCATCTGTAACCGTAAAACTGTAAGTACCGCCACCTAAGCGAGCAAAAGTTGGATTACTGGAAGCTCCTAAACCAATATCGTAACTGTAAGGTGCTTTGCCGGTAGTAGGTACAATCGTAAAACTACCGATGGATTGTCCACATTCTGCAATTTTTATGTCACCAACAATGGCAGATACTGGCACTCCACCATTTTCAATAGTTACTGTTTTTGTGCCAGTACAGCCATTAGCATCTTCAATAACAACTTGATAAGTACCTGTAGCTAAATTGTTTACACTACTTCCTGTAATAGGTTGACCATTCATTGTGAATTGATAAGGTGCTGCTCCATTTCTTCCCTCTATTCGGAAACTACCATTGGGTTTATCGCAAGTGCTAGGCGTGATGTTGGTGATATTGGCATCCAGCGTTATGGTGCGTGCTTCAATAGCTACCGTTTCCGTCGCAGTGCAGCCATTGCGATCTGTTACATTCACTTGGAAAGTGCCTGCGGTCAAATTCTCGAAACGACCATCGGCGGCAGTGCTATTGCCTATGGCGTAAACATATGGCGCAGTACCCGTAAGCACTTGAACACCAAAGCTACCGTTTTCTTTCCCACAAGTAGCTGCTTTTTTATCTACAATATCAATCGTAAGTGGTGGAGTTTCTTCAATTTCTATTTCTTGGGTAGCTGTGCAGCCATTGGCATCTGTAATGGTTACTACGTAAAGACCACCACTCAAATTATTGAATGTAGGTGTATTTTGGTTATTAATGCCGATGCTATACTGAAAAGGTGCGCTACCTTCTGTCACTTCAATGGTAAAGTTAGCATTCGATTGTCCACATTCTGCAATCGTTTTATTTACCAACCTTGAAGCAACACCCGTAGTTTGCCCAATAGTAATGCCTCTTGTCGTAGTACAACCTGTTGAGCTAGTTACGGTTACTTCATAATTGCCTGCCGCTAAGTCAGTAAAATTGCCGTTATCATTCACTTGATTACCAATAGTATAATTAAATGTAATCTGTGCATTGTTAGTAGGAGGAGCAAGTCTAACTTGAACACTACCGTTGTTTTTTCCACAAGTAGCATCCGTTACTTGCACCTCTCTAATGTTCAAAGTGCCTTCCAATGCGATTGTAATTAATTCACTGGCTTCACAACCATTAGCATCTCTAGCCGTGACGGTGTAATTGCCAGGCGGCAGATTGGTAAACGATGGATTAGAAGTAGGTGCAGCACCTGGGAACGCATAAGTGATAGGTAGTGTACCACCGGATGCAAATAGCGTAAATGCTCCAGCACCTGTGTTGCAGTTTGCGTTGACGATGTTGGCTAGATTAAGTGTTAATGGAGGAACTGCCTCTATATTAACTTCTTCAATGACACTACAACCAGCAGCATCTGTGATGGTAACTTTGTAATTACCTGCTTCTAAATTAGTAAATGTGGGGTTAGTTGTTGAGCCGTTGCCAATATCATAACGATAAGGTGTTCGTCCATTGCTAGCATTAACAGTGAATGCGCCATTATCTTCATCACAACTAGCATTGCTGATATTTATGACCTCAACTAGCAAATTTTCACTTGCTTCTACCCTAGCTGATTGTACTGACGTGCAGCCACTGGCATCAGTAGCAGTGATGAAGTACACGCCAGCCGCTAAGTTAGAAAACACAGGATTAGCGGTTACTCCATTGCCGAAATTATAACGTATAGGAGGTGTTCCTCCAGTTACGTTAACTGTAATTTGCCCATTTTTTTGAGCGCAATCCGCATTTTTGACACCAACAATATTTAGCAATAATGGCGGTGTGGCATCAATGGTGAAGTTATGGCTAGCACTGCAACCATTGGCATCTAATGCGGTCATAGTGTATTCGCCAGAGGATAATTCTCCAAATCGAGGGACATTGGAACTCAAGGGACCTAATTGATATAAAATAGGTTCAATACCTCCAATTAGTATTCCTTCTACCCTTCCATTGTTCAACTCACAGCTGGCATCGATGAGTTTATCAATGGTTAATTGTAAGGCTTCTTCCTCTTCTACGACAACGGTTTCTACGGTTTCGCATCCCGAAGCATCGGAAAGAGTAATTTCGTAAGTACCCTGTGAAAGTCGCTCAAATCGGTTGTTGTTTGTAAATCCATCACCAATATTGTATTGAAATGGAGGAATACCTCCAAAAGCCAATAGAGTAAACCCGCCAGAGGCTTGCCCACAAGTAGCGGCTACTTCATCCACGATGAAAACACTGGGTGGTTCAAGACTAGAAATAGCAGTAGCTTGAGTAGTTTCGCAACCATTGGCATCTGTTATAGTAATGGAGTAAGTGCCCGTTGCTAAATTATTGAAGTTAGGGCTAAAAGTAGCTCCATTACCTATGTTGTACCGGTAGGGAGGTTGACCACCATTGACGGCTACTGTGAATGCGCCATTGGCTATATTGCAAGTAGCATTACGCCTTTCGGCAATAGTAGCTCTAAAGCCATCGCAACTAGCTGTTTGGGTATTAAAGCAATCCGCAAATGCAGAAGTATTTCCATTTTGGTCGGTGGCTAGGGCTGTAATTGAGCTATTTGGTGAAAGTAAAGCAAAAATTTGAGTAGTCAAAGGCAATGTCCATCTGCCATTGGCATTGGCAGTAACCGTACCTAACAGCATTTCACCTTGACAAGGTTTGTTCGCACAATTTGATGTATTGGCTACATAAACGTCAATTCTATCATTAGCTTGAGCTGTTCCCGCGATTAATCCTGTTAAAGTATTGATGAACTCATTGATAATAGGTTGCCTTTTGGAAGTATTAGCATTTCCACGAAGTGCAATCGCGATAGTATCGTTACAAATGAAGATATTGTTGCGCATTGCAATTCGATTAGCATTTCTATCCAACTCAATACCCGTAGGGTTGTAAGCAATAAGGTTACCCTCAGCAGCCGTGTTACCGCCAAGTGTATTATTTCTTTCGTTTCTACCAACGTAAATACCACAATTTTCATTCCCTATTTGTAGTGTTCGATTATAGGTTGTACCGATAATGTTACTAGAAATTTTAGTATTCGATACTCCTCCTTTAAGCACAATACCGCAGCCTTCCCAAGGTCCTGTTGGGGTAGCATTTGGAAAAAAATCTTGCTCTACACCACAGTTGTAAATCACATTGCCTTTGTTGGGTGCCCCTATGATGACATTACTTACCCCAGTTACATCTATACCATCATCGGGGAAATTGCGAATTTCAAGGGCATATATTTCACAAGCATTTCCTCTAATGAAAATAGCGTTGTAAGGATTGTCCCAATTCGTGCGCGAGCCATCTAATACAATTTTAGGTTCATAATTATTGCCGCTACCGAAACCTGATTGACTGCTACCGTCAATAATGGTGCTTGCATCAGTCAACGTGGGTAATGGTTGCCCCGTTGTTGAACCTACGTATATAATATGTCTGCCATTGCCAGAAAGGTTAAAACGAATAGTATTCGCCCCTGCCACGCTATTGGCACAATCAATCGCAGCTCTCAAGGAACCGGGTCCATCATCGTTTGTGTTACTTACGACAATGACTCCGTTAGCATGGCTACAAGTATTTTCAACACGAGTTAATGTTCTACAGTTTGCAAAGCTAGAGGTATTGCCTTGTGGGTCAGTAGCTGTTGAAGTTATTATATCGAAACGTCCAAAATCAAGATTACTCACATTAAGTCGCCAAGTGCTATCTCTTGCTACTACCACTCGTCCAATGAATACTCGCCCTTGGCAGGGGTCGTTGTTGCATTCTGTTGAAGTATTGACAAATATTTCAACAATATCATTAGGTGCTGCTGTACCTTGAATTAATTGGTTGGAAGCAGTTGTAATGATCGGTGCTGCATAATTTCTATTGCCGCCATTGCGTAAGGAAATGCCTGCTGTTTTATTACAAAATATGGCATTATTGAACATAGCGCAAGAAATGGAATTTTCCACACGAACGCCTACTGGGTTGAAAGCAATAATATTGAACGCATCAGGTTCACTACCACCAATAACATTATTGTTAGAATTACCTTGTACCATAATACCGCAGAACTCATTACCCAAAGTAGGGTTAAAATCGCGGTCTGTACCAATCACATTTGATTTAATTTGACAAAACTGCGATTGATTGCGCAAAACAATACCACATCCCTCGTAGGGACCTGTTGGATTTGCGCCGTCATAAAAATCTCGTTCTTCACCACAACCATAAATAACGTTGCCTCGTCTTGGCGCACCAATTTTTACATTATTTGCGCCAAATACATCTATGCCATCATCAGGGAAATAGCGAATTTCTAATCCATATATTTCACAATTATCCCCTGAGATAAACAGTCCATTCACTGGTAAATTCCAGCGAGTGGCACGTCCATCCAATACAATTCTTGGTTTTTCTGTTGACCCCACTTGGGTAGTGGCATCTATGATGGTGCCAGCATCACTCAATGGCGGCAAGGGTTCACCAGTGGAAGCCCCCACAAAGATGACGTATTGTATCGCACCTTGCTGCACTTGGTTCATCCTAAAAATAATCCTATTGGGGCCAGGAATAGTATTGGCGCATTCAATGGCGGCTCTCAATGAGCCGGGACCTAGGTCATTGTTGTTCGTTACAACAATATCCCCATTTTCAATAATACAGTTGCTATTGTTTGTTTGCGCTGATAGACCTAGTCCTACTAGCCAAACTAGAAGGAAAGTTGAAATAATGCGACCTGTTCGGAAAGAGATCATTGCTTGCTGTTTATAGTGTTCACGGAAACCTATTCTACAATTCAAAAAAAAGGGGAACTGTCTAAAACGACCTACTATATAGGGGTAGCCCATGCAAGTAGGAAGTGCTTTTTTGTGTGTGTTGCACTGCTTCACATTGCTTTAAGGATAGCACGTCAATTTACAACATATTCCTAGACGAAAGAATACTACTTTAGGTTTCAAATATATACCTACTTAACACATCTAAATTTAAGAAATATAATTTAGGACGCTCCTAAATTGATTTGGTCACCCAAACTTTACAAAACATTCACTTCTGGAGTAATCGTAATATTAAATTTATTTTTTACCGATACTACAATTTGTGTCGCTAATGCCCATATTTCTTCCCCTGTGGCGTTGCCATAATTCACCAACACTAAGGCTTGCTTTTCATATGCCCCAGCGTTGCCTATGCGTTTGCCTTTCCAACCACATTGCTCAATCAGCCAACCCGCCGGGATTTTAACATTTTCGTTAGGTAACGGAAAAGCAACGATGTTGGGGAACTGCACTTTGAGTTGTTCAAAATGAGTCATTGAAATTTCAGGATTCTTAAAGAAGCTACCCGCATTGCCTAACACTGCCGGGTCAGGCAATTTGCTTTGTCTAATAGCAATCACTGCCTCACTTATATGTTTTATAGTAGGTTGCGTAATATTTTTCTTTGCCAATTCATCGTTTATGGCACCATAACTGGTATTGACCACAGGTTGCTTAGAAAGCTGAAAAAATACTTTGCTAATGCAAAATTTACCCTTCAATGCTTGTTTAAAAATACTATCTCTATAACCAAATTGACAATCGGCAAGCAAAAATTCTTCCAAATTGCCCGTTGCTAATTCCACAGCATGAAGTTTAAGGAATACATCCTTCAATTCCACACCATACGCGCCAATATTTTGTATAGGGCTTGCACCTACTGTTCCTGGTATGAGAGATAAATTCTCTACACCACCCAAACCTCTACGTACACACCAAAGTACAAATTGGTGCCAGTTTTCCCCTCCTCCAACAGCGACAATCGCATAATCGTTCGTTTCTTCTACAATTTCAATACCTTTTATTCCATTTTGAATAACGAGATTAGGTATCACTTGCTGTATTAAAAGGATGTTGCTACCACCGCCTAAAATAAAAATCGGATGCTGCTTATTGTTTTTGTTTATGGCGTATCTCAAATCAGCTACGCTACTCACACCAATAAATTGCTGGGCTTTACAATCTAAACCAAAGGTGTTCAGTTCTTTCAGAGAATAGTGCTGCAAGAAATCCATTGTTTTTGAAGGCAAGATAAAATAAATTGAAGCAGGATGGCGAAATAAGTAGATGCTATTTTATTCAAAAGGTATGGTAGCTTAACTTTTAGTGGATTGCTCGTGTTATGTTTTATTAGTACAAGAATTAATAGAATGGATATTGAAATCATAAAGCAAAAGATGCTAACGGAAATTGTGAAAACAGAAAAACGGCTTGCTCAATATAAAGCCATGTCAGAGCCTGTGGAGCCTGATGTTGCCATTGGTCGTATTTCCAGAATGGATGCTATCAATAATAAAAGTGTAGTTGAGGCAGCATTGAGCCAAGCACAAGACAAATTAAACAAATTGAAATACGCACTTACCCAAGTAGAAAGCCCCGATTTTGGCATTTGTGCCAAATGCAAAGGGCAGATTCCATTAGGTAGGATTCTGCTCAAACCAGAAAGTGCTTACTGTGTACGTTGTGCGGATTAGCTATCTGGTTGCTGCACTTCCGTTTCTTGTTTTAGCTGTTTGTATTCTTTGATGAGTTGTTTTTTATCCACTGCGACCACGCCAATTTTTTCACAAACTTGCCCACCTGCAAGATTAGAGAGTACGCCAATATCTCTTAAACTCATGCCGGAAGCTAAACCAAGTGCAGCAATGCTGACTACCGCATCACCTGCACCACAGACATCTGCAATTTCGCGTGCCTGTGTAGGCAATAAATATGTTGTTTGCCCATCAATGAACAAGCCCTTTTCAGAAAGTGTAATCAAAGTGTATTCATTACCTATCTTACTACGTGTATATTCAGCCGCTAATTTTAAGGACTCGAGCGTAGGTACAAGGTCAAAAGGTACTTTATCAGCTATTTCCTTTAGGTTTGGCTTGAATAAAGTGACCCTTTTGTACTGCCAAAAGTTTTTATTTTTTGGGTCAACTACGGTTGGAATATCTTGTCGGATGGCTTCTAAAATGATTTCTTGAATCACTTCTTGGCTTAAAACTCCTTTGTTGTAGTCTTGAAAGATGATAACTTGAATTTCTTTTTGCTCCAGCAGTTCACGAATATTGTGCAAATAATCGAATTTTTCTTCTTCTTTTAAGTCAAACGTTGCTTCGCTATCCACCCGCAAAAGATGTTGATTATTAGCAATTATTCTGGTTTTCACTGTTGTCTTCCGCTCATTAGAAAAGCAAATATGCCGAGTAGAAAGGTTATGCTCGTTCATTAGCTGAACAAGAAGTTCGCCATCCGCATCATCTCCTACCACACTACATAAGTAAGGCGTTGCCCCTAACGCCTGTATATTTAATGCGACATTGGCAGCACCACCTAGTCTATTTTCTGTTTTTTTTAAATTCATCACAGGAACAGGCGCTTCGGGTGAAATTCGATCTACTCCGCCTGTTAAGTATCGGTCAACCATTACATCCCCAACCACCAATACATTTATCTTGCTAAAGTTCTTGAATACCTGCTGCATATTAGGTCGAGGGAAATTGTTTAGTCCAGTCATAAAAAATCAATTAGTTATCAATTTGCGTACTATTGCCAGCACAACTACAACAATAGGCAAACAAATATAATGATTAGCACAATTTCGGATATACCCCTCCCTTAACTTTAGGTATGAAATTAGCAATAAAAGGAGAAACTCAACTTTTACTAAGTTTCTCCTTTTGAAACAATATACTCTTCTTGTACAGAAAATCTACCGTTAGCTTATGCTTGTAATGGTGGAATGCGTAATACTTGACCAGGATAAATCAAGTCAGGGTCTTTCAACATAGGCTTATTAGCCTCAAAAATAATTGGATATTTCATTGGATCGCCATAGAAGTTTTTTGCAATTTTAGATAGATAATCTCCTTTCTGTACGGTGTAGAATTGCGCCTCAGGTTCTTCTACTCTTGCTTCTACCGTAAGATTAGTGGCATCTACCGTAGCAATACCCGCTACATTACCCACTGTAAGAATCACTTTTTCTCTTTCCGTTTGAGAGAACATCTTTCCGTAAAGTATTACCTTATCATCTTCTACCTCCAACTCAAAGTCTTCTATTTCATAGTTCAAGCTGGTAGCTACACTTTTTAGTAGAGCAACTTTTTGAGCCGCAGCAACTTCGTCTTTAATACCATCTGTTGTAGTACCAGTGCGGTCTTTCTCATTTTTTGAAAATAATTTTGACCCTGATTTTTTTAAAAAAGAAAATAAACCCATAATTAATTGATTTTGAATTGTTTTAACAAAAGATTAAGCTAATCATCATGTTGTATGACTATCAAATGCGAAGATAGTCACATCTGGGTACATACCATAAAAGAATTATTTTCTATCAAGAATTTGATTTTAAGCCGTCTAAAAAACATTTATGGAAATATTTGTTCTTAAAGGTGAAATGTTTGCTAGATTACGCCTAGCTTTGTTGTTAGTACATTATTTCTTAAACAAAAAAACAAATAATTACTGGAACGTGACAAACCGATATTTCGATCTTATTGACCAAACCTTTTATTTTCCACAAGAAGGTTTTGATATTGAGAATGGCAATTTGATGTTCAATGGAGTGCCGCTCAAATATTTAGTGGACAAGTACGGAACGCCGTTAAAGATTACTTACCTACCAAAGATTGGTTCGCAAATCAAGAAAGCGCGAAATTGGTTTAATCGCTCGATGAAAGCATTGAGCTACGATGGCAATTACTACTATTGTTACTGCACCAAAAGCTGTCACTTCAGCTATGTGCTGGACGAGGTATTAAAATACAATGTACAGTTAGAAACTTCTTCGGAGTTCGACATTGACATTATTAATCGTCTATACCAAAAAGGCAAAATTGATAAAGATATTATCATTATCCACAATGGATTTAAGCCAGAGGCTTATGCTAAAAAAATTAGTACGCTAGTCAATGAAGGATTCTCTAAGGTTATCCCTGTATTGGATAATCAGGCAGAATTGAACTATTACAATCAATATGTGGAAGGTAATTGTAATGTAGGAATCCGCATTGCTACGGAGGAAGAGCCTAATTTTGAGTTTTATACTTCTCGTTTAGGTATCAGAAGTACAGAAGTCATTAGCTTTTACCAAGAAAAAATTGCCAACAATCCTAAATTCAAATTAAAACTATTGCATTTTTTCGTGGATACAGGCATCAAAGATTCTATGTACTACTGGGGAGAGTTGCAAAAAGTGCTAAAAATCTATTGCGACTTAAAGAAAATTTGCCCTACATTAGATTCACTCAACATTGGAGGGGGGCTGCCCATTCGCAATTCACTAGGTTTTGAGTATGACTACAAATACATGATTCGCGAAATTGTGTTACAAATTCAACGCGCCTGCGAAGAGGAAGAAGTACCTGAGCCAGATATTTATACAGAATTTGGTAAATTTACCGTAGGCGAAAGTGGAGCTGCCATCTTTTCAGTGTTAACACAGAAAAGACAAAACG
This sequence comes from Saprospiraceae bacterium, assembly GCA_036835365.1. Taxonomy (GTDB): domain Bacteria; phylum Bacteroidota; class Bacteroidia; order Chitinophagales; family Saprospiraceae; genus JAAUTG01. The sequence continues at coordinate 730 of DAITMC010000073.1, read as the reverse complement.
ACCGTGAGGTTTGGTACATGGTAGATAATTCTTTGATGAATATGATACCCGACGCATGGGGCATGGGAGAACGATTCATCTTATTGCCCATCAATAAATGGAACAATAAATACCAGCGGGTAAATATTGGCGGATTGACTTGCGACAACTCCGATTACTACAATTCAGAAGCCCACGAGGCACAGGTATATTTGCCTGCTTATCCCGAGGATGATAAAGAGCCACTTTACATCGCATTTTTTCATACCGGAGCTTATCAAGATGCTATTAGTGGATATGGGGGCATCAAGCACTGCCTAATTCCTTCGCCCAAACATGTGCTGATTGACAAGGACGACAAAGGCAATATCACAGATGAATTATACAAACCACAGCAGCAGCCAGAAGAAATGTTAGAGATTCTAGGCTATTGAAACATAAGCCCTATCTCAAAGTGTTGAGATAGGGCTTATGTTCTTGTGTGCCTTTATGTTACCTCTATTCCTACGCCCAATCCACTTTATTTACAAGGTAAAATGATGTTCAGTAAGGCATCTCAATTTCCCTCTAAAGCATACATTTAACTATTTTCACCACTCAAAATCGTCAATGCATACAATAAATTGCCGTTAGAGTGGTTTTCAAATACGTATATTTGTGTTTCAACAAGTGCAAATATTACAATAATTGTAAGATATTGATATTTAATGAATTACCCAAGTTTATAGAAACTGATTTAAGGTATGAGAAC
>DAITMC010000072.1:0-15120 GCA_036835365.1 Saprospiraceae bacterium | reverse complement strand
ACTCGAAAAATACGAAGAAGCCTTGCAGATAAGAAGAGAACTTGCCAAAGAGAACCCAAGAACGTATTTGCCATACGTGGCTACTACTTTGAACAATTTGGCTAATTTACATTCGGATAAAAATGAATTTGCGGCGGCACTCGAAAAATACGAAGAAGCCTTGCAGATAAGAAGAGAACTTGCCAAAGAGAACACAAGAACGTATTTGCCTTATGTGGCTGCTACTTTGAACAATTTGGCTAATTTACAAAAGGATAAAAATGAATTTGCGGCGGCACTCGCCAACTACGAAGAAGCCTTGCAGATTTATAGAGCACTTGCCAAAGAGCACCCAAGAACGTATTTGCCCAATGTGGCTGCTACTTTGAACAATTTGGCGCTTTTACAACAGGCTAAAAATGAATTTGCGACGGCACTCGTCCACTACGAAGAAGCCTTGCAGATAAGAAGAGCACTTGCCAAAGAGCACCCAAGAACGTATCTGCCTGATGTGGCAGGGACGGCAATGAACCTAAGTATTTTTTATCTACAATCAGTTCCTGATAAGGAAAAATCTATTGCTTTGGCAACCGAAGCCGTTGAAATCCTTTTGCCTGTTTATGAGCAAGTACCGTATTTAGAAAATTATCTGAATACAGCCATTCAGGTATTGCACGCTAATGGTGTTGATTTGGATAAAATAATGGACAATGGATAGTTTTGCCAACAGCCGTAGCCGTTGCACAACCCCGAAAACCCCACAAAATAGTCAAACCCACTAAAAAATGACTTGATTTAGACGCTTTTAAGTGAGGTTTGTATTTTCACACGACTACATTCTTTTTCAAGCACTCTCGAAGAACGGGTACTGTTCAAATAGCCATAAATGAACAATTTGAGCAGGACTTTGGGGTGATAGGCAGGTCTGCCATTTTCGCCAAAGTCCATCTTAAACCCAAAGGAGCTAAGTCCAAGTTTTCTACAAAGAGGTCTATGCGCCGCACTATGTGGTCGGGTGATATCAGTGCTTCAAGTGGGGCTGTCAGGCTATAAGTTGCCCTGTTTTTGCCTAGGATAAATTTCATTGTTCAAGGTAGCTATTTTTATGGGTTTTGTGCTATCTTTACAGAAATTAGTTTTTAGACAGACTGACGTAGGTGGTAATCAAGGATTAATTGATTATTACACAAAATGTGGTTTTGACTTTTTGGGATTATTAAAACTTAAAAACACAACAGGACTACCTAAACATGATGACAACGCAACAGTGAGTTTATTTCAAATGACAATTAATACTAAATAAAATGACAGCGGAAGGAAAAAACCAGTTTGTTGATATAAATTTTGACAACATAGAGTATTTACAATACGGAAACAATCGACAACGACAAGCATATTATACCTTGACGAATAATCAAATTTTATCAAAACTCAAACGGTTTGACCCCATTCTTGTTGGAACAATACCAATTAACATTGACATTGAAAACAGCGACCTTGACATTATTTGCTGTTTTGCGGACAAACAAGAGTTTCATAAGTCAATCACAGACAATTTTAGTAATCAAAAAAACTTTACAATCAGAGAACAACCAAATCTAGACACTTTGGCTATTGTTGCTAACTTTTTTTTGGACGGTTTTGAAATTGAGATTTTTGGACAAAGCGTTCAAACAAAACAACAATTTGCATACAGACATTTAATAGTTGAATATAATTTGCTAAACAAATACGGGGAAAAATTCAGACAACAAATTATTGAACTCAAACGACAAGGACAGAAGACAGAACCAGCCTTTGCATTAGCACTAGGCTTGAAAGGAAATCCTTATACCGAACTACTAAAATTTGAACCCAGTGAAAAAAGCCCGACCTGCTAACCGCGTATATGACTTATGGCAGGGAAAAAACAAACTATAAATGACAATAAAAGAAGCCATTATAAAAAGCCTTCAAGATTTAGACAAATTGGCTAATTCTATCGAGATTTGCGACCACATATTAGCAAACAGTTACTACGAATTTGCTGGCAAAACACCTCCTGCAACTGTTTCTGCTCAACTCGGAGACTTTATTCGCAACGGAGATACAAGAGTGAAAAGAATAAAGCAAAGCAACGGAACTTATGCCTACTACTTGACGAAAAACGAACAAAATATTGGTATTGACATACTAAGTGGCGACACTAAAAATCAAGTTGTAAAACCAATAAGAACAAACAAGCCAAAGACTTACGAAGAAAGAGATTTACACCAACTTTTAAGTAGTTACCTCAAAAATACAGGCACATACTCAAAGACAATTTTTCATGAACAATCAAAAGGGAAAGACAACAATCAAATTTGGACGCATCCTGATATGGTTGGCATTAAGTTTTTGAGCTTACAGACTAAAGCAAGTCAAAATTTTTTAAAATCAATAAATCGCGTTGATACTTTTAAATTGAGTTCATATGAACTTAAAAGAGAAATTAACAGCGACGGCGAACTTAAAAAAGCGTTCTTCCAAGCGGTTTCTAATTCAAGCTGGGCGAATTATGGGTATTTAGTTGCTTTTGAGTTTAGCGACAGTTTGAACGAAGAAATGGCTAGGCTGAATCAGTCTTTTGGTATCGGCATTATTGAATTAAATGCAAACCCTTATCAAAGTAAAGTGCTATTTCCAGCACCTTACAGAGATTTAGACTTTAAAACGATTGACAAACTATGTAAGATGAATAAGGAATTTGAAAAATTCATCGAACAGACAGAAAAACTTATGACTGCAAGCGAAAAATATGTTTCAGGAGCAGAAAAAGAACTTGATGAATTTTGTGATAGCTACTTTGTAAACGATACAGAAATTGACAATTATTGTAGAGAAAAACACATACCAACAAGCGAAGAATGATAGGAATCATGCTCTACAAATAGGCGCAAAGTCGGTCTATAGTTAAATGTCATTTCGGGGGACAGCGATGCAATCGAAAATTTGTTGATAAAAACAGACAACTTTCAAACAAACGACCCTATTTTTTAACTAAATTTGAAACGGCTTTTAATTGAATTTTGAAAATGGAAATATTAGGTAACGAACAACATAAAATTATTCACGGAGACGCTTTGGAAGCATTGAAAACGCTACCAGACAACTCTGTGGATTTAATTTTTGCCGATCCACCTTACAACATTGGCAAAAACTTCAACGGACACATTGAAAAATGGAAAACGGAAGAAGCCTACCTCAAATGGTGCTACGAGTGGCTCGACTTGTGTATTCAAAAACTTAAACCAAACGGTAGCTTTTATGTAATGACAGCGACACAGTTTATGCCTTTTTTCGACATTTATCTACGCAAAAAGTTAGATATACTTTCCCGACTGGTATGGCATTACGACAGTTCAGGCGTTCAAGCCAAAAAATACTATGGTTCAATGTATGAGCCAATCTTGTTTTAAAGTCCGTCCAAGATTGGCGGTTACTCCATTTTTTGAGAAAAAACAAATGGCTCATTTTATTGCTGCTTAAATTGAGCCAAACTTTTTTTGGTAAAATCAGAAATGGCGAGCTTTCCGCCGATAGCGGCACGTTCAGCAAGCAACTCGTTCCAGTGGGCGGTGCCTACCCAAAGGGCTTGCTTAATGGCTTGCATAGCTTCAGGGCTGTACTCTGCCAAAGACCTTGTAAAATGAGTGATATAATCATCCATTTGTGGTGTGTCTTTGAATACTTCGGCAAAAAGATTGCGCTCCTTTGCCCATTGGGCTGTTTGCCATCCTGTGGGATTGAGCGCGAGGTGTGCCGTTGCTGCAACACCAATTTTTCGACTTACCGCAGGTTCAATCACAAAAGGACCGAAACCAATAGAGAGTTCACTCAAACGCACAGAAGCATACAGCGTAGCAAAGCAGTAATCCACAGCGGCTGCCAAGCCAACACCTCCGCCGATAGCTTTACCCTGTACTCTGCCCAGTACCAATTTTGGACACTGCCGAATAGCATTGATTAAATTAGCGAAGCCCATAAAAAATTGGGTGGCTTGAGTTTCGTTTTCGAGTTGCAACAACTCATCTAGGCTAGCACCTGCACAAAAAGTGCGGTCGCCTTCGCTTTTAATTAGAATCGCTTTTACTTCTTCCTGTGCGCCAGCGGCTTGAATGAAGGCTATCATCTTTGATAGTAAATGCGAAGGTAGCGCATTGTGCGCAGGGTGGGAAAAAGTAAGGATACCAATTCCATGGTTGAGTTCAAAATTGACCGTTCCTTGTTGTGTTTTATCCATGACGTTAAGGTTTACTTCGATGCGTTGGCATCAATAAAATCAATTAACTGTTCCAAGTTCCAAGCGTCTTCTACGGCGTATGCTCCAATATGCGTTCTGCGCAAGTCAATCAGGTAAGCGCCACTCTTCAAGGCTTTGCCGAAGTCATGTGCAAGCGAGCGAATGTAAGTGCCTTTGCTACACCTGACCCTAAAATCTACGTTGGGTAAATCAATATTTGTCAAGTCAAAGTCGTAAATGTGAACACTTCTTGGCGCTACTTCCACTATTTCGCCTTGTCGTGCTTTTTTGTACAGTGGCTGACCATTGACTTTAATAGCAGAAAAAATAGGTGGATATTGCTGAATAGCACCCATGAAATTTTCTTTAGCTAATTCAAGTAATTGGTTATCAATGTGTTCAGTAGGATGAGTACTATCCACTACTGTTTCAGCATCATAAGATGGCGTGGTAGCCCCTAATTTGAAAGTACCTGTATATTGCTTCTCTAAGGCTTGAAATTCATCAATTTGCTTGGTCATTTTTCCTGTACAGATGATGAGCAGTCCTGTGGCTAGAGGGTCTAACGTACCGGCATGACCGACTTTAATTTTTTTTTCTCCCGTGGCTTTTTTCAGTGTAAATCTTATTTTGTTTACTACATCAAAAGAAGTCCATTCTTTAGGTTTATCTACCAACAACACGGCGCCTTGTTTGAAGTCGTAACTTGGGAGCGGCTTTTCCGCTTGATTCATATTTTTGTTTTAATGAAAAAAAATGTTTTTTCAGCAAAAGAAATTTCGTTCGCTGACCATCTTCGTCTAGGTTGATGGCTAAGGCGTTAATTTTTCTTGTTGAACTGATTACAAATGTAACAAATGAAAATAGAAGATAGCCTTTTGAAACCTTTAAGATTTCAAAAGGCTAAAAGGGATTGCTTACCAAAGTAAGGCGTAAATAAATGCCAATACAATCATCACAACAATAGCAGAGAGGTTAAATGCCATTTCTGTTTTGAACAAGCCATCAGGTATTTTGATGCCTTTGATATCGTCTTTGCGTTTTTCAGCAAAAAGAATGTAGGTAACAAGGGCAGAAAGTCCTAAAATGATATAACCAAACCAGTTGCTGACTTCTACGTCGGAAATAATGATTTTTAGCCCCGAAGGAACAGTGATGAGCAAAAATGCGCCTAAAAGGAGTGACTTGAATTTTCGTTCGGACACCTCAGGCTCGCCTTTTTGAGCATTGTCTATCAAGGAAACAACAAGCATCGTTGCAGAAAGCAAGATAAAGCACAGTGCCATTCTGTCAATGAATGGTAGCTCTGGGAAAAATATTTTTAGTAGAAACGATAGCGGAATAGACAAAATAACAACGGACATCGCTGCATTAGCAGAGGAACGCCGCCAGAATAGACCAAAAATGAAAATTACAAATACGCCGGGGCTTAAAAAGCCTGTAAACTCTTGAATATATTGAAACGCTTGGTCAAGTACACTCAAAGCGGGTGCTATGGCTGCGCCTATGAGTAGTGCCGTAGTAGCTGCAACTCTTCCGACCAAGACTAAATTGGCTTGAGAGGCATTTTTGTTGAAAATAGTATGATAAATATCTAAGGTGAAAATGGTTGAAGTGCTATTCACCATAGAGCTTACGGAAGAACCAATGGCGGCTACTAGGGCAGCAAAAGTCAGTCCCTTTAGTCCAAGTGGTACATAATTGCTTAATACCCAAGGGAAAGCCTCATCTGGTTTTGCAATATCGCCATTTAACACAAAAACGGCGATTCCTGGAATGACGGCAATCAAAGGCATCAATAATTTCAAGAAAGCGGCAAACGCTACTCCTTTTTGTGCTTCTTGCAAACTTTTGGCAGCCAAAGCCCTTTGGATAATATACTGATTCAAGCCCCAATAATATAAGTTGACAATCCAGAGACCTCCTACCAGCACGGCTATACCAGGTAGCTGACTATAAGAAGGGTTGGACTTGTCGAGTATCATATCAAATTTTTCAGGTGCTTTTTCATACATGATGCCCAAACCAGCAAAAAAGCCTTCGCCGCCACTTACCGCATTGACTACAAAGTAAGCAGCAACCAATCCACCAATTATCAATACAGTAGCTTGCACTACATCTGTCCACACAACTGCTTTTAGTCCACCAAAAATGGAAAAACTAGCTGAGTAAATGACTAAAGCGGCGATACCGTACATCATCGGAATACCGGTAAGCCCTGCAATCGCTAAGCCACCTAAGTAGAAGACGGAAGTTAGATTAACAAAAATAAACAAGGCTACCCAAAAGAAAGCTAAGCCAATGCGCACGCTTTTGTTATAGCGCATTTCAAGGAATTGAGGCATGGAGTAAATTCCTTTTTCCATGAAAACAGGTAGAAAAAATTTAGCTACCACGATTAGAGAAAGGGCTGCCATCAATTCATAAGCACCAATAGCCAAGCCCATGACGTAGCCTGAGCCATTCATGCCCAGAATTTGCTCCGTTGAAATGTTGGAGGCGATAAGCGATCCCCCCACCGCCCACCAAGGTAGGGCTTTACTTGCAAGGAAGTAATCTTGAGCGTTTAGGGCTTTGTCGCGATTGGAAATCCAAATACCAAAGCCCATGATGCAAAATAAATAGCCAAAAAAAATGATTAAATCAATAGCATCAAAGTTCATAAGCCAATAGGTTAGGTCGTTTCGTTAACATAAAAAAGCGTTCTTATTTTTACTCATTTGTTATATGATAGAGCAAGATAGAATAATTGTTTGTTTATCGCTCAAATATGTTTTTATTTTGTCATAAATTCACGCAATAATGCGTTATAAGTTTCTTTTTTTCTATGCTTTTGTCGAGTAGAAAACAATGATGGTCGAGTGAAAAGGGAGCGAATAATTTATTTAGTGTTTATTTGGTTAAGTTTTAGTTACAAGTATGCTATCTTCATGGTGTCTTAATTATAGGCAGTGTACAAGTAAAAAAGAAATAATAATTAATGTTATGCAAAAAGATTTAAGTCATATTTTTGGTACAACACATGGGCTAGATGAGAGAAGCCTGCACTTTCTTATTAAAGCATTGGAAAGAAGTAACCTACCTGGGTTTGATTACATTGAGTTTAAGCAGTCTGTTGCCAACTTGATAGGTATGAACATCGAAGAAGTTACGGCTTACAAATCTGTCTTAGCCACAGCAATGTCTATGGGATTGACTAAGGAGAAATTACTTAAATCAGCGCAGCACTACCGTCAAGTATTAGAGGAGGAAAGAACAAAATTTGATGCTGCCCTACAAAAGCAAATGCAACAAAAAGTACAGTCAAAATTAGAAGAAGTAGAAAAATTAAAAAAGCAAATGGCAGAATACACGGCGAAAATCGAAGAATTGGAACAGCGTATCGCAAAAGCAAACTTGACCATCAGCAACGCTGACGAAGAAGTGCAAGGCGCAAAAAGCAAAATTGAAGAAGCTCAAACCGCTTTTGATTTCACACATCAAAGTATTATGAACCAAATTGCACAAGATATTGAAAATATTAGTGCATATTTGTAAGCGTGGAAGGAGTCGTGCTCAACAAAATTTTATATTCAAAAAACATAACAGAAAAAAACTATGTCTGAGGTAATTCAATTTAACAACCCAGAGGGCAAAAAGAAAGGATTTTGGTCACGCCCTGAAGGCGTTACAGGGATGATTTTCATGGCGGGATTAATTATTGGTGGCGGGTATTTAGCCATTACTTTTCTTCCTCAAATTTTAGCTGCTATTGCAGCAATATTGAGTAGTACTGTTTCTATTGCCATTTCTTTGGCTATAATAGCTGCGCTCGTGTTCGTTGTGCTCGACCCACGTATGCGTAACTTAACGTGGTATATGTACAAAAGCGTGATGCGTAGTATTACCAGTATTTTCGTTACGCTCGACCCAATTGGTATTCTGAAAAATTATATTTCTGATTTGGAAAGTAATTTGCGCAAAATGAGTACTCAAATTGGCTCTTTGCGAGGGCAAATGCGCAAGTTGAAAACAACAATGGAGCAAAATGACAAAGAAATTGAAAATAATTTACTGTTAGCAAGTAAAGCTAGAGAGCGAGAAATGCAAGAGCAAATGATACTTTCTTCTCGCAAAGCAGCTCGCCTGAAGGAAAGTAATGAGAAATACCAAGCATTGTATGCTAAAATGGAGGTAATGCACCGCATATTGGATAAAATGTATAAAAATTCTGAAATCTTGCTGGAAGATACACGCGACCAAATAGCAGTAAAAGAGCAAGAGCGCAAAGCTATTCGTGCCTCTCACTCTGCAATGAAATCAGCGATGAGCATTATTTCAGGTGACCCTGATAAACGTGCTATGTTTGACCAAGCTATGGAAGCTGTTGCAGATGATGTAGCAAACAAAGTCGGAGAAATGGAGCGTTTTATGGAGATGTCCGCCAACTTTATGAACTCTGTGGATTTACAAAACGGTGTTTTTGAGGAGCAGGGACTAAAAATGCTTGAGCAATGGGAAAAAGAAAGTCCGCTATTTATCTTTGGAGAAAAGGAATCCGCAAAATTATTAGATGCGGGAAAAACAAATAATACACTTGATTTGAATAGCGAACGCCCAAAAGCCCAAAAGCAGCCACGCACAGGCGATAACAACTATGATACCTTTTTTGAGTAATACCTTTTTTTAGATGACGGGTTTACTCGTCATCTAAAAACAACCATCATTTTAGGGCTTCCACAGATTCTAATTCGGCAATTGCCCAGCCATACTTCACCCAATCTTCCCAATAGTCAATATCGGAAAGCGTCGGCAACAAAGCACAACTAGCCTGCTTAGCTTCGATTCTTTTTAGTGTTTCCGCCAGCACCTGTTCAGTGCTCCACTCCATTTTTTGAAAAAGAGTAGGTTCAATTTGTTTCATCCCCAAAAGATAGTAGCCTCCATCCTCAGCAGGGCCAATAACAAAATCGTGTGTATCCAACGCCTGGAAAGATTTTTCAATAATTGCAGGTGTTAAAGAAGCACAATCACTGCCAATAATCACTGCCTTTTCATATTTGATCAGTGCCTGCTCGAAAGCCCTCTGCATTCGCTCCCCTAAATCGCTACCCTGTTGTAATTGTTTTTGAAAGGCTTGATTGTTCCAGTTATCGTTCGTATCAATGAATTTGCTATAAAATAAAAGTCGAGTTGCGACTACTTCACCAGCTATTTGTTGCGTATGCTTTAAGAGTTCCTGATAAATGATGAGTGCTTTCTCATCGCCGACTGTTTCTGCCAATCTTGTTTTTACCTTACCTAATTCGGGGTTTTTAATGAAAATAATTAATGCTTGATTCATAGTACTCATTTAAAACAAAGGTCTAAAATAATACGAGAACAGCAAGCTAATCAGATTTTGCAGCCAAGGTCATTGTCAATCTTTGTCAATATTCAGACATTACTAAATTTTTAGAAAGTTTTAAGCCACTTACATATTAAATAAATAGAAGCAACGTTTACTATGAATAATATAGACTTATCCCTTCCGAATAATTAGAATTTAGCCATACTTACCCATAAATTATGAGTTGACCGATGAAAAGAAGAAGTTTTCTACACTTGACTACTTTGGATTCGCCTGTGAAAGCACCGCCTGTAATGGCAGATTTAAGCCCATATCAAGGCAAATGGGGGATGCTAGAAGTTACGCATTTATTAAGGCGTACCTTGTTTGGTGCTACGCTGGAGGACATCCGCTATTTTGAGGAACGAACATTGGAAGAAACACTCGATGAATTGCTTTCCTCTTCTGCCATAGTACCGCCTATTCCCATTAACAATTACAACGATCGCCAATTCACAGATCCTGATGTGCCATTTGGCGAAACGTGGATTCATGCGCCATTTTCTGAAGATGCAGAACCAGGCAGAATATGGTCATTGAAAGGCTGGTGGATGCACAACATGATGACTCAAGACCGCTCCATCCATGAAAAAATGATTTTATTTTGGTTCAACCATATTCCGATACAATTTTACGAAGTTTTTTTTGCACGCTGGAACTATCAATATATTGAAATGCTAAGAAAGCATGCACTTGGCGACGTTAAGTCCATCGTAAAAGCGATTACATTGAGTCCAGCGATGCTTCATTTTTTAAGTGGTCAATACAACCACAAAGAAGCACCCGACGAAAACTACGGTAGAGAATTGCAGGAATTGTATTGCATTGGCAAAGGACCAAATTCACAATATACAGAAGGCGATGTGCAGGCGGCGGCTAAAATTTTGACGGGCTGGCGCACCAATTACGAAAACGATGAATACTACTTTGACGAGGAAGCCCACGATACTTCTAATAAAGTCTTTTCCACGTTTTACAATAACCGCCTCATTATGGGGCGTGAAGGTGCTGAAGGCGCAGAAGAACTCGATGAATTACTGGACATGATTTTTGATAACGATGAATGTGCTTTATTCCTTTGTCGAAAACTCTATCGTTTCTTTTTGTATCAAGGTATTGATGATTGGACAGAGGAAAATATCATTGCCCCATTAGCGGAAACCTTGAGGACTAACCATTACGAAATTATTCCTGTCCTGCGCCAGCTTTTTGGTAGTCAACATTTCTTTGATTTTTTAAGGCAAGGTACAATTATCAAAAGTCCTCTTGACTTTATTGTCTCGCTTTGTCGTGAATTTAATGCGCCCATTCCACCAGCAGAAATGATTCAAGATCGTTACGATTTCTATGGCAATTTGGTGTACATGAGTTATATTTTTGACCAAGATTTGGGCGATCCGCCTAATGTGGCGGGGTGGCAAGCCTATTATCAGATACCTAATTTTGATAAATCATGGATTACGACCAATACCCTGCCCAATCGTGCTTCTTTTGTGGACTGGATACTCTGGGTAGGTATTTCTACTCCCAACTTTCTTTCACAACTCGATATTTTAGGCACGGTAGCAAAAATTGCGGAAGCCCTTGACCCTAACGAGCTGATTGACTTCATGTTGAAATGGCAATATCCGATTGACATTGATGAAATGTTTAATGAGCAACTCAAAGGTATCTTACTTTCAGGACAAACACAGGATTATTACTGGACGACTGCCTGGTATGAATACCTTGCTCAACCCGATGATGAAATGAAGCGTGCTACCGTTCTGAATCGCTTGTTGCCTTTTTTCTACACCATTTTTCACCAAGAAGAACACCAATTATCATGAAAAGAAGAAACTTTGTAAAATATGCGGCAGCAGGTACGGTAATGCCTCATTTCATTCCTTTTTCTGGCATGGGTAAAGTCGCTAGTGCCTCGTGGGTGAATTTGTTGCAAAATGCTATGATAGAAACAGATAGAGTGCTAGTGCTTGTCCGATTAGATGGCGGTAACGATGGCTTGAATACGGTTGTTCCACTCGACCAATATGACAAACTCTACCAAGCTCGTCCACATGTTATTTTACCTCAGCGCAGTTTAATCAGACTTGATGGTCAAGATAAAGTAGCCCTGCACCCTTCCATGAAGGGAATGCGCCGACTTTACGAGGAAGGGAAAGTCAATATCATCCAATCGGTGGGCTACCCCAATCAAGATTTTTCCCACTTTCGCTCCTCCGATATTTGGATGTCTGGCGCTGACCACGATGAGGTGGTGAACACAGGCTGGGCAGGTCGTTATTTGGAAAATGAATTTCCTAACTTTCCCGTAGATTTTCCGAATGCGCAAATGCCCGATCCACTTTCTTTAGAAATGGGACCTCGTTTGTCTCTCACTTTTCAAGGCAATGGCGTGAACATGGGGATGTCGGTTTTTGACCCTAGTCAGTTTTATAGAATGGTAGAAGGCGTACAGACCCCTTCACCAGATACGCCTGCGGGCGATCTGCTAGAGCATATTCGACTAATAAAGCGCCAGTCCAATCTTTATGGTCAAAGACTGGTCGAGGCTTACTTGGCGTCGCGTAATTTAGTGGCCTATCCCGATAAAAATAATTTGGCAGAGCAATTGGCTATTGTAGCGCGCTTGATTCATGGAGGGCTAAAAACGAGAATTTATCTAGTTTCCATCAGCGGATTTGATACCCACGACCAACAAGTAGAAGAAACAGACCACCGCTACGGTGAGCATGCTGAACTGCTTTACAAAGTATCTACCGCTATTGAATCCTTTACAGATGACTTGAAAATGATGGGCTTAGAAGAGCGTGTCATTGGTATGACTTTTTCTGAATTTGGTCGTCGCATTACCTCCAACCGAAGTTTAGGGACAGACCATGGTGCTGCAGCTCCTTGCTTCTTGTTTGGAAAACCAGTGGTTGGTGGAATTACAGGCGAAAACCCGTTCATCCCTACCAACGCTAGATACCAAGATAATATCGAAATGCAATACGATTTTCGTTCGCTTTACGCTACCTTACTCAGGGATTGGTTTTGCCTAGAAAATAGCGAGCTACAAAAAGTGATGCTCAATGAATACAATACCTTACCCATTATTGCGACGAGTGGTTGTGTGGCTACTTCCACGCGTGAGCAAAATCAACAAGCTGGACGAAATCTAATTTCCATTTTTCCAAATCCTACAAAAGACTGGGTTCAATTCGACTTTGAGGTAGAGGGATTTACGCTCATTCAATTATTCGATAGCGTAGGTCGCCTAGTTTCAACCCCACTGAGTAGTAAATTGGGTAAAGGACAACAACAACTCCGTTACGATATACGTCATTTGCCCAACGGGATGTATTCGGTTCGCTTACAAACAGGCAAAACACAACAGGTCAAATCCTTAATTAAACAAAGTTAGACATAGCATAGAACAATAGGTACTTCATGTTGTCGTACCTATTGTTGCGAAAAGTATAAACTGTTGAAAATAAGTAAAATACTGATGTTCAAAATAAGGTGATAATTTGGATTTCACTATTTTGTCTATCTATCCTAATATACTTTGACTTGGAAATGAGGCAGTTTTATCTGTAAAAATCAAGAAAAAGCTAACTGCGAAGTAACCTTTTCACAACATGAGCGACTATCTTATTAAAGTCAATGAGGTAGAATTATGGACAATCCTAAACAAGTTGAGTTTATGAAAATGTATTCAAATTGCCATGAGCGGTTCGTTCGCTATTGCAGCGCACTGGCTTTTGGCAAAATGGATACTGAGGATTTGGTGCAAGATGTCTTGCTCTCAGCGTTTCAGCATTTTGAACACATAAAGGATAAAGATAAACTGCTGCACTATCTCATTCGAGCGGCACGCAACAGAAGTGTGAGCCTTTGGCGCAAGCGACAACGTGAGTGCGCTTCGGTGGAAATATATACTCAGAAACTCCTAGATGGTGGTATTGCTCCTGATGTAGCTATTGATATTGAACGAATGTATCTAGCATTATCGCAATTGCCGGATCATCAGCGCCATGCGATTATTCTTTTTGAAATTAGTGGATTTAGTGTCAATGAAATCGCCGAATTACAAAATAGTACGCAAGGAGCCATTAAAACAAAGATAAGTAGAGGGCGAAAACGCTTAGCTACCTTGCTAGCCGATAGTCCACGATGTTTACCGAAGCACACTATTCATCCAATACTTAAATAATTTACTTTATGAGTGTAAATAGAAGCACGCAAGAAATATGGGAAGAAATCAGAAAACTACCAATTGAGGTAGATGAAGATAAGGTTTTTGCTATCATCCAGCAGACTTCATGTGCAAACACACCAGTCAAGCAAGTTTCTTTTTTCCATGGTTCAAATGTAATTATTCTGGGTGTTACTACGCTTTTATTCATTAGTGTTGGGCTTTGGATAATGTTTCATCCAAATACGTCAAAATCAGTAAATATTCAACCTACTGCACCTGTTTCCGAATTGGTTTTGCCACCTTGTACAACAACACAAAACCAAGATACGAATACTTCAGCACCAGTTAAGTTGACTATCACTCAACCAACAATTCAACCATCAACAATTCAAACAGTGGATAGTAGCTATTCATCGGATACTATTCAGCCGTTTCTTCCATTGGATACAATAGAAGAAACAGTAATTCAAGAAGCTGTAAGATTACCTCTTCGGACTAAAAAACAAACTTCTTTTCCAATACCTTTTCAAGATTCTATTGACCTTGTAAGTCCTATAAAAACAAATATTTCAGGGATACTCATTTATATGCACAAATCACCTTTTGATGCAAGCTTTAAGCAGATGCGTCAGCTTAAAAAGAAGTTGCAGCAGGAACTCAGAAATGATGGTTTTAAACCCATCAGAAAAAATTGCTACCAAATTGTATTTCAGCCTAGTAAAATAGTCATTAATGGGGAGCAACTCAATGATGAGCTTGACCAACATTATCGCATCATATTCTCCTACTTTGGTATTTCATCAGGCAAATACCGTCAAATTCAACTGTTCGATAACTACATTATGGCAGGTGATTTCAACAGAAATAATGAACTGGTATATGGTGCTATTCAGGGTTCGGGACCTAGACTTCATATTCCTTTACACCCCAATCCGTTTTTTTATCGTCCGTATTGAGAAGGCTTCATCATTCTGACAATTTTACGCCTTCTTGAGGCAACCACGCCACTTCTTGAATCAAGCAAGTAGCAATAAAAACCATATTTATAGAATAGCAACGCTACTGGCTAGACGCATTCGAGAACAAACGCAATAATAACTTCCAAAAAAGTACATCGTTCTTTGATAATCTGGGTAATTCGTCATATGCTTATGCAAGTTTGTTAGGCGGAAACACTCGAACATTCCCAACTAAGAACCTATCGCATCAGGTATAACAAAGCAACAAAATGTAGCCCATATAAAAATGAATAATTATGATAATAAATACGTTCTAAAACTTGCAATTTTAGAAATAATCGCTTAATTTTAGTGCGTGAATTAAATCATT
>DAITMC010000071.1:12458-15257 GCA_036835365.1 Saprospiraceae bacterium | reverse complement strand
TTCGCTTAGATAGAAAACTAACCAAATTAGAAAGTCAAATTAAAGAACATGGCAAAAATTGATCCTTCTTCTCAAACCAGTTTTTACGAAAGTGTACAAAACTACTTTGACAAAGCAGCAGCACACACCAATTTAGATCAAGGGCTACTTGACCAAATTAAGTCCTGCAATTCGGTGTACAAAATGAGCTTTCCTGTAAGAGTCAATGGAGAGTACAAAATTATTGAAGCCTATCGTGCGCAGCACAGCCATCACCGTTCGCCTGTAAAAGGAGGTATTCGCTACAGCAATCACGTTACGATGGAAGAAACTATGGCGTTAGCTACATTGATGACTTACAAATGTGCTATTGTAGATGTTCCATTCGGTGGTGCAAAAGGTGGTGTAAAAATCAATAGTCGTGAATATACACCTGAACAGTTGGAATCCATCACACGACGTTATGCCTTTGAGTTAATCAAGCGCAATATGCTCGGTCCAGCAGTGGATGTACCTGCACCTGACTATGGAACGGGCGCTCGAGAAATGGCATGGATTTATGACACTTACCGCACCATCAATCAAGATAAAGATATTGATGCAGCAGGTTGTGTGACGGGTAAGCCCGTTAGTCAAAATGGAGTTCGTGGACGAGAAGAAGCCACTGGTAGAGGGGTTTTTTATGGTATTCGGGAGGCTTGCGAAGTAAAGGAAGACATGAAACGACTAGGATTGAAAAGAGGAATCAAAGGAAAAACGATTGCTATTCAGGGACTTGGGAATGTGGGTTATCATACCGCTACTATTGCACAAGATGAAGGTGAAGCTGTTATCGTTGGTGTCGCAGAAGTGGAAGGCGCTATTTACAAGAAAAGTGGTATTGACATCCACGAACTGTTAAAGTTTAGAAAAGAAACAGGCTCTATTTTGAATTTCCCAGGTGCTATTTCTTATGGAAAAGAGGAGCGTGCCATCATTATGGAATTTGAGTGCGACATTTTAATACCAGCGGCATTAGAGAATCAAATTACGATGGAAAATGCGCATTTGATAAAAGCTAAAATTATCGCCGAAGCCGCTAATGGACCTGTAACATCTAAAGCACAAGAAGTATTGATTGAAAGAGGAATTATGGTCATCCCTGATGTGTTTTTGAATGCAGGTGGAGTAACCGTTTCCTACTTTGAATGGTTGAAAAATCTTTCTCACATGCGCTTCGGGCGAATGGAAAAACGCTACAACCAACAATCACAAAATCAAATGATTGATTTAATCGAAAAAACGACAGGTAAATCTGTTAGTGCAAGAGATCGAGAAATAGTAGCTAGAGGAGCAGATGAAATTGATTTAGTGCGCTCTGGATTGGAAGAAACCATGATAAGTGCCTACCAGCAATGCCGAGAAATTATGGTACAACATCCAAAAGTGGACTGCTTGCGCACGGCGGCTTTTTTAAATGCCATTCAAAAAATAAGTACCGATTATCTAGCCTTAGGTATTTTTCCGTAAGCAATACAATATAGGTGCTGAGTCTTCGAGGTTCAGCACCTATTTCCCTACCCTACTTAAAATCAAGCAACCTCACTATCTTCCCAAGCACTCCAATAGGGAATTGAATTGCTTCTCTGGTAGTAAATAGAGCAATCTAAATAGCTATCCGCACTGACTGCACCCAATGGCGTTAAACTTTGTCCATCCCATTCTCCAAAAACTTCAATCGGTGCATTAGCGCTCATTGCTACAATTTGCCAAGCTACCGTAATCGTTTCCACCCAACAAGGAATCATTGCTTTATGGGCATCAAGTAAATAAAGTTGACTTTCTCGCATGATGGGTACAACTTTCTGAAAGACAATAGGAAAGACCGATAACCAAGGATTGGCGGCTAATGCTTTTGCATAATCCTCTAATGAGGATTGAACGTTGGTATGCCCCAACCAAGGAATCTGCTCCGAAACCTTAACAAACTCCTTCATCAAAGCCCGTTGAGCATACTGAGTAGGGTAATAAACCACAGTAGCTTCTATCGTTTCATTCACCATCCAATTGTATTCAAAAGGCTCATTACCCCAAGCAAAATCAATCAATAAGGCGTATTGTTGAGTTTGCTGTCCGAATAGCCAAGTTCTGCGATACACTAATTTTTCTTCTATGCCCTCATAAATGCCCAACACACGCCAAATATCCTTTGTACCTTTTTGTTCAAGTAAGGTTTGCTTCTTAATATTTACACCAATTTGTTGCAACAATTCCTGTTGAAATCCATCATTCAATTCATGAATGTAAAAAAAACCTTGCACCAGCAAATAAATCTCTCCCAAGGCCGCTAACATCTGCTCATTTGCATTTTCTTTTCCCACCAAATGCTGTAACCCCTTTACCTTTTTCGCTAAGTTACCCATTTTAGCATTGGTGAGTTGTGCCGACCATTCACTCCAATACCCCTGAGGCTTCTCCAAATAGATAGCTGTACCTTCTCGAATGACATCGTGTAGCCAAAGTTCTAGTTCTTCCAATCCCTTTGCCATTTGCTGAAGTCGCTTTTCCCAATTTTTTTCACGCTCTACTTTGCGTTGGTGTTCTTCTTCTGCTGAACGATCTTGAGGCGTTAATCGGCTAGCTCTTCGATTGAGCCAATCTGTTAATTCGGCGGGAGATGCTGAAGTAATCAAAAAACTATCTCCAAACTCTAGCATCAACACTAAAAGCGCAATCCCATGTTTACAGGGATTCTTTCGGCTTTGGCAATTACACCTAAAGCCTAGTTGTTCAAAGCGCAAATCAACAAACGTTTCGTAAGTGCGCTGGCTAGTGCGATAA
>DAITMC010000071.1:9692-12358 GCA_036835365.1 Saprospiraceae bacterium | reverse complement strand
TTGTTCAAAGCGCAAATCAACAAACGTTTCGTAAGTGCGCTGGCTAGTGCGATAAGTGCCCCATATCACCTGCCCATTGCCTTGCAAATCGTACCAAAACTTGGGTAAAGCAATTCCTTTAGCTTCTTTAAGCAAAAAAGGATTGCGCACAATGTAATCTTGAATAGCCGTCAACAGAATAGGTTTATTTGTTTACAAAAAGGTGAATAAACTGCCTTTAGTAAAGTAACAAAGTTTTTTTGGATAAGTAAAAATGGTAATAAACTTACTAATATGAAAGATAAATCAGCGCAAGAAAATTAATTGTTTCTTTTTTACTTGTACTATTAGCAACATATTAGTTTTACTTGTTAGATATTTGGTTGGAGTTGTGGATAGAATGATTCTCAGAAATCTGATAAATTGATTGATAAGATTTAAGGGCTGAATTAAAAATAATATAGATAATGAAGGGAATAATTGACACCTCTAGTATGACTTATCGCCAAATTATGGGCAACGGTCTGACCTATGAAATACCTAAATTTCAAAGAGATTATACTTGGGAAACAGAACATTGGGATGATTTGTGGCAGGATATTTTACAATTGCTCTCACAAGATGAAACTGAACATTATATGGGCTATTTAGTGCTGCAAACTACGGATAATAAAAATTATCAAATCATAGATGGTCAGCAAAGATTGACGACTATGAGCATTATTGTTTTAGCTGTACTAAAAGGCTTGGATGAATTAATACAAAATAATATTGAAAGTGATTCTAACCAAAAAAGGAAAGATGCCTTACACAATAGTTATATAGGAACGATTGACCCTGTTACTTTAATTACCAATAACAAGCTCAAACTAAACCGAAATAGCGATGATTACTACCGAAATTATATTGTGTTGTTAAAAGATTTACCTATTCGTAACACCAACGCATCACAAAAACACATGCGAGCGTGTTTTCATTGGTTTTATGGAAAGATTAAAAAGCAGTTTAGAACAGGGAAAGAACTTGCTGCATTTATAGATAGTATCGTAGATAAATTATTTTTTACCGTAATAAAAGTGAGTGATCAACTGAATGCTTTCAAGGTGTTTGAAACATTAAATGCTAGGGGGGTTCAACTGTCCTCGTCAGATTTATTAAAAAACTACCTCTTTTCTATCGTTGATGAAACCCGACCACACGAAAATGAAATTGAAGCATTAGAAAAATTATGGAGCGAAATTATAGGAAAATTAGGCAACTTGAAATTTGAGGACTATTTGCGTTACTTCTGGAACAGTTCTCATAAAACCGTTAGTAAAAAGAATTTATTTAAAACCATAAAAAATGAAGTAAAATCAAAAGAACAAACCTTTGTTCTGCTCAGGGATTTATTATCTACTGCTGATTTGTACATAGCACTATCAGAGCCAAATGATGGTTTTTGGAATGAATTTACAGCAGTAAGGGATTCGCTTACTGAACTCAAGATGTTTCAAATCAAACAAACCAATTCATTATTAATGGCTGCTCATAAAAATCTTTCTAAGGAAGAATTTCTAAAATTACTAAAGGCAACCGTTATCATTTCCTTTAGATACAACATTATTGGTGGACTGAATCCAAATGAACAAGAAGAAGTTTACAACAGTCTTGCCCTAAAAATGAACAGCCAAAAGGCTTACCAACTCAAAGACTTAGAAAAAATATATGTTGACGACAATAATTTTACTTCAGATTTTGCATCCAAGCAATTCAAAAATACCACAAGAAACCATCGAATCGTGAAATATATATACGCTAAAATAGAAATGTATAAATACCAAAACGATATTCCTTGGGATAGCGATATTTACACCATAGAACATATTTTGCCAGAAAGTGCAGATGAAAATTGGGGTGATTTTACCGATGAACAAATTAATCGTTCGGTTTACAGGCTAGGTAATTTGACACTTTTGGAGAAAAAATGGAACAAAGAAGCCGATAGTTTGCCATACGTCGAGAAAGTGAGGTTTTTCAAAAAATCCAATAGCAAGATAACTAATCGAATTTCAGAACATTATGAAAGCTGGAATGAAGATAAAATTTCTTCAAGGCAAAAACAATTAGCAAAAGAAGCTAAATCTATCTGGAAATTGGAAATTTAGTGAGGGTATCAAAATATAAGATTAACCATAAAGGATACATAGAATCTATATATTAACCATATCCTTAGTGAATATTCGCATTTTTTATGAGTTGCTCTCTTTTAGAAGGCTTCATAAACAACTTGTGAACCAGTATTATTACTTATGGAAAAGTTATTTGCAAATAAAAATTTCAAACTTTAAATAAAATTCCATCTTTTTGCAGTATCTTCCTCTCAAAGTAAATGGCGAAATTAGTGATGGAAAAAATGTGGAGATTAACGGGGTACGATGCAGATGTGGCGAGGCATCTTCAAGAAGTGTTGAAGATACATCCTATTTTTTGCCAACTGTTAGCGCAGCGCAAAGTCTATACTTTTGACGAGGCTAAACAGTTTTTTCGTCCACAACTTTCTGATTTGCACAATCCATTCCTAATGAAAAATATGGATCGAGCAGTAGATAGGGTGATAAACTCATTTGTAAAAAAAGAGAAAATACTGATTTATGGTGATTACGACGTGGACGGCACTACGTCCGTAGCCATGCTTTACGATTATC
>DAITMC010000071.1:0-9592 GCA_036835365.1 Saprospiraceae bacterium | reverse complement strand
TATGGTGATTACGACGTGGACGGCACTACGTCCGTAGCCATGCTTTACGATTATCTTTCTAAACTGCATCAACCGATAGATTATTATATTCCCGACCGCTACAGAGAAGGTTATGGCGTTTCGTATGAAGGCATAGACTATGCTATCAAAAACGGAATCAACCTGATTATTACCGTAGATTGTGGAATTTCAGCCAGTAAAACCATCAAATTTGCCCAAGAGAGCGGCATAGACGTTATTGTATGCGACCATCATCTGCCCAAAGACGAGCTACCACCCGCTTATGCTATACTCGACCCCAAACAGCAGGATTGTCCTTATCCTTACAAGGAACTCAGTGGTTGTGGGGTAGCATTCAAATTAACACAAGGGATTAATGAACGATTGAAGCGTCCCTTTTCTGAATGCGAAGCCCTGTTGGATTACCTTGTTATCAGCATTGCCAGCGATATTGTGGACATTATGGGCGAGAATCGTATCCTAGCTTTTCATGGATTGCAAAAACTCAACAATACCGAGCGACTTGGCTTAAAAATGCTTATTAAACGCAGCGGAAAAGAACCCCCACTTACTATCAGCGACATTGTGTTTGGTATTGCTCCCATTATCAATGCTGCTGGTCGTTTAGCCGACGCTCAGCAGGCAGTGCGATTATTACTTGCCAATTCCAAACAAGCCGCTGTTGACTTGGCTGATTTGCTGGAACGACGCAATAAAATTCGCAGAGAGTTCGACCAACGTATTGGCGAAGAAGCCAAATCTTTATTTCAAACACAGCACAACTGGAAAGAGCGCAAAAGTGTGGTACTTTATCAACCACATTGGCATAAAGGAGTAGTAGGTATTGTCGCTTCACGCATTGCTGATTTATATCATCGCCCCACCGTCATTCTTACTGAATCGAGTGGGAAGATTGTAGGTTCAGCACGCTCGGTCAATGGATTTAACATTCACAGCGCTATTCAAGCCTGTGAGGATTTGTTGATTAACTATGGCGGTCATGATTTTGCAGCAGGACTTACTTTATTTCCTGGAAACGTACTTGCTTTTCAAGACCGCTTTGAAGCTGCCGTAAATAATACAATCGAAGAAAAAACACTTGTCCCTACCATTGAATATGCCGCTATTTTAGATTTAGGAGACATAAAACCTAAATTCTGGCAAATTCTTCAACAATTTGCACCATTTGGTCCTGGCAATCAAAATCCGGTATTTGTGTCAAAGCATGTGATGGATTCGGGCTATTCTAAGGTGTTAAAAAATCAGCATTTGCAGTTGAGCATCAAGCAGATTGAATCGGCTGTTTTTCAAGGCATTGGTTTTGGGTTAGGGCAATATTTTGATTATGTTCAATCTAAAAAGCCTTTTCATATTATTTACAATATCCAAAATAATCGTTTTCAAGGGCATCACTATTTACAATTAGCCGTTAAGGACTTAACTACTTTGAATGACCTTCCAAAATTTTAAGTCAGTCATACATCAACCTAACAGCTTATGAAAAACATCATTTTTATCTTAGCACATGGCATTCTGCTGATGGCTTGTCAACAAAAAAATACTACTCCAACATCTTCAGAAGAAGGTATGGTTTACATTCCTAAAGGCAAATTCAAAATGGGCGGTAAATCAGAGCAGGCTTCTGCCGACGAGTACCCCCGCCTCGAAGTGAGCATTGCTCATTTTCTGATGGACGAACACGAAGTGACCAATCGTCAATTCAAAACGTTTGTTGATGCCACAGGTTACCTCACCGTCGCAGAGCGTCCTATTGATTGGGAAATAATGAAGCAGCAACTTCCCCCTGATACACCAAAGCCTGATAGCATTTTCTTGCAACCAGGTTCTTTAGTATTTCAACCTACCCAAAGTCGAGTTAATTTGCAAGACTATTCTAAATGGTGGATATGGACGACTGGTGCCAACTGGAAACAACCCGCTGGATTAGGCAGTAGCATAGCGGATAAAATGGAACATCCTGTCGTACATATTACCTGGGAAGATGCGAACGCCTACGCACAATGGGCAGGAAAGCGCTTGCCAACGGAAGCAGAATGGGAATGGGCAGCAATGGGCGGTAAGCAGGATCCGAACTATCCATGGGGTAATCAGCCAGCTTTAGAGGCACACCATTTAGCCAATTTTTGGCAAGGGGCATTCCCTTATTTGAATACTGAAGAAGATGGCTACGAAACTACTGCTCCCGTCAAATCCTTTCCTCCGAATGGTTATGGATTGTACGATATGGCGGGTAACGTCTGGGAATGGTGTTCAGATAAATACCATTATGAAACATATAGCTTGTTAGAGAATCAAAAATCAATCCATAATCCAGTAGGTGTAGCTACCTCATTTGATCCAGCAGAGCCTACCATTCCCAAACGCAGTATGCGAGGCGGCTCTTTTTTATGCCACGATAGTTATTGTAGTGGCTATCGCGTATCGCGACGCATGAAATCAAGTGAAGATAGCAGCTTTAATCACACTGGCTTTAGATGCGTTAAAGATATTGATGAATGAAATTTCGTTAATTTGAACAAGTGTATAGAATGCAAGAAAGCCTAACCGACTATTCATCTAGTGGGTTAGGCACTTGAGCAACGAATCATAGTAGGCAATTATGAGCAACAAACAATGATTAGTAATAACGTTCTCTCATTTCTAAGAATTGTTTCGCTTTTTCTGACTGCTCAGCTAGCGTCCAGTGGTCGGTGGCAGTGGTTTGAATCCAAGCATGACCAGATTTTCTAAATACTTGAACATTAAGTCCATAAAGCTCGTAGAAACCTTGCTCTAATTCACTGACTTTCATTTGTCCAGATACAATCAATGCTCCTTTTCGATTAATTCTTCTTACCTCAGTAATAGTTTTACTGCTATCTCGAAGTTGTTGAAACGGTAGAGAACCTTCACCGGCAGCATGTTGTGCATCGTAAAATTCAATTTTTAGCAGTGGAAACAATGCATTAAATTCTTGCTGTACTGCTTGTAGTGTTTTTTCCTCTTGAATTATCATAACGCCAGACATTTAATGGTTAAAGAATTATAATTCAATTTGTATTTAACCAAAATTATTGTTCTACAAAACAAAATACCATGACAAAAATCTGACAAATAGCGTGATTTTTATCAGCGTTAGTAGGCAACAAGAGTCTTTTTTATGTTATAATGCCTGTCAATTCACAGTAGCTTGCATCAGTAAAGCGCAAATAATAGCACCATAAGTACCCAAAGCATACCCCAACACAGCCATCAATATCCCAACAGGAGCAAGCGCAGGACTGAAAGCAGCAGCCACAATAGGTGCGGAAGCAGCACCACCAACATTTGCTTGGCTACCCACGGCTATGAAAAAGTAAGGTGCTTTGATAAGATAAGCGGTAATAAACATCGTGAGTATGTGAATAATAATCCAAATCGTGCCAATGGCAAAAAGCCCTAGATTTTGAAATACTTCACTAATATTCATTTTCATGCCAATAGTAGCGACTAAAATATAGATAAAGATTGTTCCCCAACGAGAAGCCCCTACCCCTTCCAAGTTTTTAAGTTTAGTGAAAGAAAGTATTACGCCAAATGTGGTGGCAATAATAATGAGCCAAAAAAAAGAAGACATCAGCGAATCGAGGCGAAGCGCATCAAGTTGTGGTTTAAATTGTTTCATAAAAGGCGTAATGACATCAGCGCCCCAATGAGAAAGTGCAGTTCCACCAAAAGCTACTGCCAAAAGCATGTAAAGTGCAGTAGTGCTAGGAATGCGCTCTACCTCCGCTTGAAAAGCAGCTACTCGCTGCTTGAGGTCTTCAATAGCGGTATTGTCTGCTTTTAGCCACTTATCAATTTTATCCGATAGAGTAACGCCATAAATCAAGAAGCCAAGCCAAACATTAGCCACCAATACATCTACAATAATCATGGTAGCAAAAAGATCGTCGCGCACCTCAAAAATTTCTTTCATTGCCGTTTGATTTGCTCCTCCCCCAATCCAACTTCCCGCAATCGTGGATAATCCACGCCACAATTCATCTGGCGACACAGCAATAAGTGTTGGAAAGAGATAGGTTACTAAAAGTAAAGCAATAGGTCCGCCTAGCACTACACCTAGTGTAGCAGCAAAGAACATAATTAATGCCTTTGAGCCTAGATTGATAATTCCCTTCATATCAATACTCAAGCAGAGCAGAATCAAACTGGCAGGCAGTAAGTAGCGTGAAGCCACTGTGTAGAGCTGTGAAGATTGTTGTACGCCATTAGCATCTGTCCAAGAAGGGGCAATTAAACCAAGTGGCCAATGCAGCAGCGCAGGAATGAAATAGCATAGCAACAAAGGCGGAATGAACGTGTAAAACTTCTTCCAAAAAGGATGCGCACTCGCTGCCGTATTGAAAACAACTGCTAACACTATGAGCAAAAGCCCAAGCACAATAGCATCGTTTGTAAAGAATGGTTGCATTTGCTTCGTTACTATGATGGATGATACAATAATTAATTTATGCTCAAGACTTTAATTCTCGATAGTATTGATAAAAGTAAGGAATAGTTTCAATTCCTTTGTAAAAATTAAATAAACCATAATTTTCATTCGGAGAATGAATCACATCTGAATTTAATCCAAATCCCATCAGCACTGATTTCGCACCTAATATTTGCTCAAATAATGCTACAATAGGAATACTCCCGCCTCCTCTAACAGGAATAGGGGCTTTGCCAAATGTTTGTTCCATAGCCTTATGTGCTGCCAAATATTCTACGGTATTGGTAGGGGTTACGACTGGCTCACCTCCATGATGTGGACGTACTTGTACCTTTATGCCTTTAGGAGCAATGGATTTGAAATGCTGCTCGAATAGTTGTGTAATGGCTTGGGAATCTTGATGTGGCACTAAACGCATACTAATTTTAGCATATGCTTTTGAGGGCAATACTGTTTTAGAGCCTTCGCCAGTGTAGCCCCCCCATATCCCATTCACATCAAGCGTTGGGCGAATGCTAGTGCGCTCCGTTGTGGTATAGCCTACTTCTCCATTTACATCGTCAATGCCCAAATCGGCTTTGTAATGTTCCAAATCGAAAGGTGCTTTTGCCATCTCTGCCCTTTCTTCCTTTGAAACGACCGCTACTTTATCGTAGAAATGAGGAATGGTAATATGACCATTTTGGTCTTTCAAGCTAGCAATCATTTCACAAAGTGCATTGATCGGATTGACTACCGCGCCACCATACACACCAGAATGCAAATCTTTGTTGGGTCCAGTGACTTCTACTTCAACATAACTCATACCGCGCAAACCTACCGTTATGGAAGGTGTATCGTTGGCAATAATCGAAGTATCTGAAATTAAAATGACATCTGTTTTGAGCAATGTCTGATTGGCTTTACAAAAATCGCTGAGGTTGTCTGACCCTACTTCTTCCTCTCCTTCAATCATAAACTTCACATTGCAAGGTAATTCACCTGTCGCCATCATTGCCTCAAATGCTTTGAGGTGCATATAGAATTGCCCCTTATCGTCAGCAGCCCCTCTGGCAAAAATTGTGCCTTGCGGATGAACTTCTGTTGCTCTAATATGTGGCTCAAAAGCGGGTGTTTCCCAAAGTTCGAGCGGTGCAGCAGGTTGCACATCGTAATGCCCATACACTAGAATGGTAGGCAGCGCTTCATCTATTATTTTTTCACCATACACTATGGGATGCCCTTTTGTTTCATGCACTTGCACCTGCTCTGCACCTGCTAAAGATAATTTTTCCGCTACAAAATGAGCCGCCCTCCTTACGTCATCCTTGTAAGCGGAATCCGCACTAATAGACGGTATTTTAAGCAATTCTAATAGTTCAGATAAGAATCGTTCTTTGTGTTGCTCAATATAATCTTGTACTTTATTCATGGTTACAATTTTTTTAAAGAAACGCTAATTTGCAATAGTTTTCCCGAAAATTAGGCATAGAATTGCTCTAATACAGATGAAATTTTCTCCTCTGATAGATTTCGGTATAGATGCCCTTCGTAAGTATAAGAAATTTGACCAGTTTCCTCCGAAACAATAAGTGCCACAACTTTTGCCTTTTCTGTAATGCCAATGCCTGCCCGATGTCTAAGTCCTATATTACTTGGTAAATGTGGGTTTTCCGAAACGGGTAATATACACCCAGCGGATTGAATTTTATTTTCACTAATAATGACAGCTCCATCGTGTAGCGGACTTTCCTTAGTAAAAATACTTTGCACCAGTTCAGCACTAATCTGAGCATTTATTTTGATACCTGAATTATTGATAACACTTAGATTTAGGTCATTTGCCAACACAATCAATGCACCTATTCTTTGTTTGCTCATTCGTTGCAGTGCCATTTTAAGTGCATTTATAATACGTTGCTTTTGTACTATATCTTTCGGAGCGGCTCTATCAAAAAAGCGATTCCAAAAGTTAGAGCGCTGTCGAAGCGTTGTATCGCCGAGCAACAGCAAAAACCGCCGAATTTCAGGTTGAAAAATAATGACTAGGATTACAACTCCTGTTTGCGCCAAGCTGTTGAGTAGTCTGGAAAGTAGCAGCATATTAAGGGTATCTACAATCCAATAAGTAATGAAAAGTGTAATAACTCCGATGAAAATATTAAACGCAATACTGCCTTTGAGCAGTTTGTAAATTTGATAAATCAAATATCCAACAATCAGAATATCAAGTATATCCCAAATTGTAATAGGTAAAAAGCCTATTTTTATCAACGATTCTTTACTTTTGTTATGAGTTGTAATGTCAAGTGCTAAACTAAAACAATCCTATGTTGAATCGTATTGTTTGCTTATATTTTTTCTGTTGCTCCCTCAGTGTACAAGCACAACAAAATTGCATTCAGTTTAGCAGCCTTAACAAATATGAAAAACAAGGACATGTAGATACTAAAGTAGAGCCTCTATTTTTTTTCACACCTCCTGAAATAAGAAAATACTTATCGAAAAGAGATGCCGTAATTGGCGAAGCCTTTTTGACTTATGCTGCTGGCGGACATTATTTTTTAAACCTAAACATCACGGTCTCCTTACTCAATGCAGAAGAAATGTATGGCTTCCTTCCCAAAGGAGGAGAACTATCCATCATTTTTTTAGACGGAAAAAGCATTCGATTGTATAATTTTAAAACGGAAAGAGGTAAATTAGATACAACGGAAGGTATTTTCCATTACGAAACGCAATATTCCATCAGTGGCTCGCAACTAAAATGGTTGCAGAAGAAGCCATTAGACAAAATAACAATAACTTGGAGTAGCGGTTTTGAAACTTATGAAATCTATCATATTGACTTCTTAATCAACCATTTTAATTGTCTCAAACAATACATCAATGACACGTACTAAACAACAAGAATTAGAAGAAGTAAGAATGTTGGGATTGCAACTACCGACCGATCCTCGCTGGGTCAATTTAGCAGAAATGGATTTAGGAGAAATATTAACTGACCATGCTTACTGTGAACAAAAGGCAGCTACCGCCTGCATTTCGCTCATACAACTATATCCAGAAAGAAAAGAATTAGTCAAAGCACTAAGCCCTATTGTTACGGAAGAATGGGGGCATTTTAGATTAGTGCTCTCAGAATTGGAAAAAAGAAACTTAGATTTAGGTAAGCAAAGAAAGGATGAATACGTCAATGCTTTATTAAAATTTCAAAAAAAAGGAGAAGGTAGCGAAGAAGACCGCCTACTTGAAAGATTATTAGTTTGCGCTTTAATTGAAGCCCGTAGTTGCGAGCGTTTTCGGTTACTTTCGCTTTATATTAACGACGATGATTTAAAAGATTTTTATCATCGTTTTATGGTTTCTGAAGCAGGACATTATAAATTATTTATTGAATTGGCTAAACGCTATTCAGGCGAAGAAAAAACCCGCAAACGCTGGAAAGAGTACTTAACTTATGAAGCAGAAATAATGAAAGAATTAGCCTTGAGAGGCGATAGAATGCACTAAGACCTACCCCAAATTTTAAAACCTATGTTTAAACAGTAGTTCCTTTTAGCTTAAAAAATTATCTATGAAACATTTCACACTCGGATTTGCGGCTTTATTATTGTTTGCTTGCTCCACGACAAAAAAAATAAATGGTGAAAAAGATTATCAAGCATTAGCACAGAAATTAGCACAGAAATTCATTATTCTCGATGGTCATGTAGATTTACCTTATCGTCTTAAGGTCAATAATTTCAGACTAGAAAAAGAATTTATTGGCATTCCAATCGCTTCTCAGGAAGGCGATTTTGACTATGAACGAGCTAAGCAAGGTGGCTTGGATGCACCCTTTATGTCTATTTACATTCCCGCCAGCTATCAAGAAAATGGCAAAGCAAAATCCTTGGCGGATTCATTAATTGACATGGTGAATGGAATTGCTGAGGCACACCCTGACAAATTTCAAGTTGCTGTTTCACCCAATCAAGTAGTCGCCAATTTCAAAAAAGGCATAATTTCGCTCCCTATGGGTATGGAAAACGGAGCGCCTATTGAACAAGATTTGGAAAACATTACCTACTTTCATCAACGTGGCATTCGCTATATCACCCTTACCCACTCAAAAGACAATCAAATTTGCGATTCTTCGTATGACACTACACGCACTTGGAATGGATTAAGTCCATTCGGAAAAACAGTAGTTCAAAAAATGAATGAAGTGGGTATTATGATTGATGTAAGCCATATTTCAGATAGCACTTTTTATCAAGTGATGGCACTATCTAAAGTACCTTGTATCGCTTCGCATTCTTCCGTTCGCAAGTTCACCCCTGATTTTGAGCGAAATATGAATGATGATATGATTGCTTTGTTAGCAAAAAAAGAGGGCGTGATTCAGATTAACTTTGGTTCTACTTTCTTGGATGGCGATATTGCCAAATAGCGCAACGAGCAACGCAATGAATTAGCTAATCTATTGCAATCCAAAGGATTGCAATATACAGATAATGATGCTAAACCTATCATTCAACAATTTCAGAAAGATAACCCTAGCCTGTTTTCTGATGTGCAAAAAGTAGCCGACCATATTGATTATGTAGTAGAAATTGCAGGCGTTGACTATGTAGGGCTAGGCTCTGATTTTGACGGAGTAGGAGATTCCTTACCCACAGGCTTAAAAGATGTATCGCAATATCCCAACCTAATCGCCGAGCTACTCAAACGAGGTTATAAACCATCAGATATTGAGAAAATATGCTACCAAAATGTTTTTAGAGTGTGGCAAGCTGTAGAAAACTATGCCAAGGAGCAAAAATAATAGGAGGAGGTTTAATGGTTAGCAATCATTGCAAGACCGACAATTTGTAACTCAAGTCAATATTTACAAAATGACAGCACTTGAAATTTTGACTCAACAAACCGAGAGCGTTTACGATTGGACACATAAACTAATTGACAATCGTTCAACAAAAGTCAATTGGCATTATTAAGACACCTACTTTGACCGAACTGGACAACAAATTAGAACCGACACTACATCCAATTGCAAGGACTAAATTTGAAGCAATAGATTGGAACATTAAGCATACCATGTATCACTGCGGACAGATTGGAATAATTAAACGAATCATTGACGAACGATACGAT
>DAITMC010000070.1:13017-15289 GCA_036835365.1 Saprospiraceae bacterium | reverse complement strand
GCCTTTGCAGATTGATAAAACTCACGTTGATATTCCAATAGTTCTTTACGCATCTCAAGTGCGGCTTTTTGTGTAGAGAAAGAAGTTGCTACTTGATTGCGAACGGTGGCAGGAAAGGTGAGTAAACCATTTTCGCTTTCTTGAATATGCCCACGTGAACTTGCTTGTTCAAACAAGATACCAATACAAGCATTGAAATCGGGATAGGTAGAGCCTTTGCCCGCATAAAAATCATCAAATCCTTCTTTAGTGTAATACAAAGAGCCAATTTTATTCAACTCTTTAGCATGGTAATTACCAATTTTAGCGGTTAATTCTTGATTTCGTTTAGGATTAATAGGATTGGCACGAGTGGGTGCGCCTGGCATGAAGAAATACGTTGAATTTGTCCCCATCTCATGATGATCGGTCAATACATTGGGCTTCCAATGATGAAAAACGCCTATTCGTCCTCTACTTTCGGGGTGTTGCACAGGTAGCCAATCTCGATTTAAGTCAAACCAATAATGATTGGAGCGGCCTCGAGGCCAGCTTTCTGTAAATTCTCTATCGTTAGAGTCGGCAGTTAAGTTTTTATTGCGGTGCATATTCACCCAATTAGCAAAGCGATGAAACCCATCTGGATTTAAACAAGGGTCCAATACGATGACCATTTTATCTAGTATGGCTTCCAATTCTGGCGTTTGAGCCGCCGCTAAGTAGTATGCCATGAGTATCGCTGCATTGCCGCCGCTAGGCTCATTACCGTGAATACTATATCCTTGATAAATAACAATGGGCTGCTCATCGTTGATTTGAACGTTTTGTTCAGGGTCGCTCAAGCGCAAGTGCTGCTGACGAATGTCTTCCAGGCGAGCATGATTTTTTTCTGAGGTAATGGTTAAATAAACCAAGGGTCTCAATTCATGTGTGCGTGCATATTCCGTCAGTGTGATACGTGGTGAGGCATCCGCAAGTGCACGCATGTACATATATTGCATATCGTGGCTAGCGTGCTGTTCCCCGATTTGAAATCCGAAAAATGATGTAGGTGTTGGAATAGATTTATTATAACTGATGTCTGGTAGGTAATAAGTCAATGAAATATCTTGTGCTTGAATTATTACATTCATCAATAAGCATAAGGCAATTGTGAATAGGCTTGTTTTTTTCATCGTTGTATTTTTGTCGTAATTAATTTTGTATAACTATATTACAACTTATGTTCTAAAATGCAAATTAATAGCACAAAAAATAAAATTTTATTTAATATGCTTTAGTGGAAAATAAAAATGGATACTTTCTACGAAGTAGATTATTTTTTTGCTAACACTGCCTGATATTGTGCCTTTAGGGCTTTTAATTCTCTTCTTTTGCTGCGATTAAAGCGAAATTGAAGCGAAATTTTGATGGTCTGCCAAGCCATCTTTATACCATCGCGCAGCACATCAATCTTCTCGTCGTCCACATGTTTCCACTCAATGGGCATTGCTTTTACTGGTATGCCGAGATAGTAGGCTTTGTAAAGTAACTCAATATCATGCGTCCAGCCTTTAAGATATAGCTTCTCAAAAAGCAGTTGTCCAATTACTTTTGGATACAACTTAAAGCCACATTGCGTATCGGATTGTTGGATAGGTGTAAAAAGTTTAACTAATTGATTGAATAAACTTCCAGTGATTTTTCGATGTGCTTTTGCTTCAATTTTAGACAGGGCATGATTGCGAGAGGCAATTAAAATAGTATTTTCAGGAAAAGCACCATCCATCTGCTTAAGCCAATGGATAAGTTGAGTCGGTTTAGCAGCCATATCCGCATCGAGGGTAAGTACAAAATCGCCTTTGGCTTGCTGCACACCCGCTTGTAATGCGCCTCCTTTACCTTGATTTTTGGGTAGGGAAATTACTTTGAACAATCGGTTGAAAAATTTATTTTCCAAAAGTTGTGCTACTATTAAAGCCGTACCATCTTTACTGCCGTCGTCCACAACAACTATTTCAAAATCGTACTTCCAATTCGTCTGGAACGTCTCTAAACCCTTAATAAGCAAGTGCAATCGCCTGCTTTCGTTGTAACAGGGAATAACCAAAGAGACAAATAGTGGGTTTGTTTTCAATACAATCAATATTATATTTGAGCAAAAAACAGATTTTAGCGCAGGATTAGCAAATTATAACAAAAACAATTAACTTAGCGAAAATTCGCTAATTAGATTAATGCACATGATACAAGTTCTTATTTTCACTATACTCACACTAATTGCATTTGGTTATGCAGGGCTTCAATTTTCAAA
>DAITMC010000070.1:0-12917 GCA_036835365.1 Saprospiraceae bacterium | reverse complement strand
TAGGTAAAAATTTAGATAGTGGAAACAGCCAGTTTATTCGCGAGGATTTACGTGGAGAAGGCGTAAAACTAACAAAAGAAAATTATGATGACGGCAAATCCCTTTTTGATTACATTAGTCGAGAAGAGTTGCACGCTTGTACGACCTGCATGGCCTGTGTGGAGGCTTGCCCAATTTTGATTAATCCACTGGAGCCTATTGTTAAATTGCGTCGCTACGAAATCTTAACAGAATCCGCAGGACCGAGCGATTGGCTTCCTATGTTTAACAGCATAGAAAATAGTGGCTCTGCATGGCAAATATCAAAAGATAGAGATGCGTGGACAAAAGAAGTGGTTTCGTAGAATAAATTTGAACAGAGCGATTTTTACTTTTACCTTTAGGTCAATTATGACTGGTACAAAATAAGGTCGTTTTTATTAACAACAAAATTATGTTACGATGAGGATTTATTTTATTGCAATCTTGACTTTTTTAGCTTTTACTATTAGTGCACAAGATGCACTCACGCCTATTGCTAGCCCCCAAAATGGTAAGTTTACTTACACCATGATGTTGAATATGGGCGGACAAGAAATGTCTTTCGATGTAGATCGCACTGTCAAATTAGAGGGTGAAAAAGTGGTGATTACGGATAAGACAGCCACGCCTATGGGCAGTAGCGAAACAATTGTAATCTTAGCAAAAGGCACGCTAAAAACCATTTCTAATGAATCTTCAGGCTTTATGACGAGTCGCTTGGAGTTTACAGACGAAAAAATTACAGGAGAAACGGCGGACTTTAGAGGCAACAAAAAACCTATTGACTTGAATATAGTGGGTGAGGTTTATGGAAATCCAGACTTTATGCTGCCATTCCTTGATTTAAAAGAAGGTTATACGGCGAATATAAAAACCTATAATGCTCAAATAGGTAAAATTGTGGATATGACCATTACCGTAGAAGGCGTTGAAAAAGTGAAAGTAAGTGCTGGCGAATTTGATGCGTTCAAAGTAATGATGAGCTATCCAGACATGAAAGAGATAAATTTGACTACTTGGGTAAAGACTGATGCACCGCGCTATGTTGTCAAAAGTGATATTGCTATGCCGCAAGGTGGTAAAATGGTAACAGAACTTGCTAAAGCCCAACTTAGTGAAAAAACAGAAGTGAATAACCCAAAAGCAGCATCCGCTGATAAGATAAAGCAACCAAAAAAGCCAAAAACACCAAAAAAGCCAAAAACACCAAAACAGTAAAGTATTTTGCTGTAATTTAATTACATAAATTGATGTCTAACTACTAGAAGGTCAATATAAAAAATATGTTGACCTTCCAATATTGATAGGTATTTAACGGTATAGCACTAGCCATCGTACAAGGTGATACTACGGGTTTTATCCATGAAAACAGCACTCAAAATTCCTCTCTATACTATCTTATTTGAACACACAGAAGAATAATTTTGATGTCTTTATCCTAATTCTTCATTTTTGTACCACTATATTCAACAAGAATCTACTATCTTTGCCGAACTTTTTTCTAACGCTTTATTAAGTATCATAAAACAAAATTTTTAAACATGCAAGGCAAAGGAATTATTAGGTTCTTCCTTGTGGCAATGGTTTTAGTGAGTTTGGTACAGTATTTGTTTATGCTACCCACTAGAAAGGTAGAAAGACAAGCTGAGGAATTTGCCAACAAAGCTGCTTCCAATGCTTCGGAAGAAGAGCGACCAGTGATGTTGAAAGCTGCCCGTGCAGCCTATTTGGACTCAATGTCCTCAGAAACGGTTCTAAAAATACCGCTTTTACCTAGCTTTACTTATCAAGCTCTAAAATCAAGACAACTGGCTCTGGGTTTGGATTTGAAAGGGGGAATGAGTGTGGTATTACAAGTGGACTTAAGGGAGTTAATTCGTTCATTAGCCAATAATGCAGAAGACCCTACTCTAAATGAAGCGTTAGAAAAGGCTACAGCAGCACAAGCTAGTACTCAAGATGATTATGTTACCTTATTTGTCAGAAATTGGCGCGCCATCACCAAAGAAAAGCTAGCACCATTATTCGCTACTACGCTAGAAGGGGTAAACTACGAAACTTCCGACGGTGAGGTAGAGCGCGAACTACGCAAGCAGGCAGACAAAACAGTCAACTTGACATTCCAGATGTTGAGCAAGCGTATTGACAAACTTGGTGTTACGCAGCCCAATATTTCTGTGGATGAGGCACGCGATTTAATTACCGTAGAGTTACCAGGTATTGACAACCCAGAACGTGCGAGAACATTCCTGCAAGCTGCTGCTGCATTAGAATTTTGGGAGGCTTACCGAATATCAGATAACAACTTATTCAATGCTTTCATACAAGCAGATACACGTTTAGCAACGCAACTAAAAAGTAACGAAGACAAGGAGCGCACCATTCAGCGTATTGATACTATCTACCAAGTAGATTCGACAGGGAATTTTACGCAAGATATTGCTCAAATTGATACCATTTATGAGCAGGATTTCGTTGGAGGTCCGCTATTGAGTAATATTTCCTTGTTTCAGGAAGGTTCTGTATTGGGCTTTGTAGAGCGCAACAAGAAAGACTTGATCACAGGATATCTAAGTAGAGAGGACGTAATGGCACTCTTTCCAAAAGATATCAAATTCATGTATTCCAGACAGCCCGTTGTGGACCCAACTACCAAAGAGTTGACTACACAGTATGAACTTTACGCCGTCAAAGTGCCACGTAATGGTAAAGCACCTCTTGAAGGAGATGTCGTTACCAATGCAAGTGCAGACCCAGATCCAAATACAGGGCAGATGCAAGTAAGCCTCAATATGAATCAGCGCGGTGCAAAAACATGGGCAAACATAACGACCAAAGCTGCCAATGAAGGCAATCGTGAAATTGCAATTGTACTGGATAATGAAGTGGTCTCTGCTCCGCGAGTGAACGGACCAATCACAGGGGGGCGTTCCTCCATCGCAGGTAACTTTACGACGCAAGAGGCTAAAGACCTAGCGAGTATTCTCGAAGTTGGTAAGCTGCCTGCCAAAACACAAATTGTACAAGAATCGCTGGTAGGACCTTCGTTGGGCGCCGATAATATTCGTCGCTCTGTCAATGCTTTGCTTGCAGGATTACTGACGTTAGTCGTGTTTATGATGATATACTACGGTGGTGGTGGTATTGTTTCCATTCTTACTTTGCTACTAAACATTATTTTTATCTTTGGAGCACTGGCTTCTTTTGGTACCGTACTCACTTTGCCTGGCATTGCAGGTATTGTATTAACCATTGGTATGGCAGTGGATGCTAACGTTATCATATTTGAACGTATCAAAGAAGAACTACGCGATGGCAAAGCATTGCGAACAGCTATTCAAGATGGTTTCCAAAATTCCTACTCTGCTATTTTTGATGCAAACACCACGACATTTATCGTAGCAATGATTCTTAACTACTTCGGTCTCGGACCAATTAAAGGATTCGCTGTCGTATTGATGATTGGTGTCATCTCTTCTATGTTTACCGCAGTATTTGTAGGACGTTTAATCGTGGAAACTTGGTTAAATAAAGATAAAAGACGTATTTCTTTTTTTACAGGAGTATCAAAAACAGCATTCAGTAACATTCAAATTGACTGGTTGGGCAAGCGACGCATCGCTTATATGATCTCTGGAATAGTCATTACTGCTGGTATTATAGCTATGTTGGTGAGAGGGTTTGCTTTGGGCGTAGATTTCAAAGGGGGATATTCTTATACCGTCAAATTTGAAAAAAGCATTGATCCTGAAGCATTACGTTCAACACTAACACAAACTTTTGGTGGAGCTACTCCAGTTGTAAAAGCGGTGGACGTAGCGAATACATACAACATCGTGACAGATTATCTTGTCAATAGCACAGATACAGCAGCAGCCAATCTAGTGATGGAAAGATTATTTGAAGGCGTAAATCTGCTCGTAGATGAAAATTTAATACTAAGTAACTTTAGAAATACAGAAGGTACAGGCACCCACGTTACCCAGTCTAGTAAAGTTGGACCAACTATCGCCGATGACATTCAGAAAAGTGCGATTTATGCTTCCATTTTCTCGCTTCTGGCAGTATTCCTGTACATTTTGATTCGCTTTGGGCGTGGTGTGGGCAGACAACAAATTGCTTATCCAGTAGGTGCCGTAGCGGCATTATTTCACGATGTGTTGTTCGTATTAGGTATGTTTGCTCTGCTACATGGTATTTTGCCTTTCTCTATGGAAATAGACCAAGCCTTCATCGGTGCGATTTTGACGGTAATTGGTTATTCCATTAACGATACAGTGATTATTTTTGACCGTATCAGAGAGGTAATGAATCAATACACCAACCGTTCTAAAGAAGAAATTATTAATTTAGCAGTCAATAGTACCATAAGTCGCACTGTGGTTACTTCTTTCACCACCCTATTGGTAGTAGCATTGCTATTTATCTTTGGTGGTTCAAGCCTGAAAGGATTCTCTTTCGCTCTGTTGATTGGTATTTTTGTTGGTACTTACTCTACCTTATTTATTGCTACACCTATTGTATCCGATATGATAGGTGATTTGAAGCCAGTAGAAGTAAAAGGAACAGGAGGTAAACAACAAACAATGACAAAATCAGCAGCTAAGGCTAACATTAAACCTTAACTTTGTTGCTAAATAGAAAAACAAGCGTGCCAAACTTAATTATAATTGAGTTTGGCGCGCTTGTTTCTACCAAAAGAAAACTTATCTTGCATTTTCACATATTTGAATAAGATAGTGGGAAAAATAAGAAAAGTTTTCATTTGTAGTGAATGTGGTGCAGAGTCGCCTAAATGGTTCGGCAAATGCCCAGCTTGCGAAAGTTGGAACACTTGCATAGAGGAAGTGGTAAGTAGAGACACCCAAGAAGATAAGCAAAGGGTATGGCAGGTTACTCCTTCGATTAGCCATAAAGGAGCGACTCCTATCGCATTAACAAATATTCAATCGGGTACAACCAACCGCATCGAAACGCCCAATCAAGAATTAAATCGTGTATTGGGTGGAGGGATTGTTCCTGGCTCATTAGTGCTAATTGGTGGTCAACCAGGGATAGGAAAATCCACCCTGATGTTGCAAATTGCGATGGAAGTGCCTGCGCGCGTGTTGTATGTGAGTGGCGAGGAAAGTAATGAACAAATCAAAATGCGTGCTGAACGTATTGGCGTGTTGCGAGATGAATGTTATATTCTAACAGAAACCAATACCAGTAAAATCTTAACTCATGCACAAAACCTTGCCCCTCAATTAATTATTATTGATTCTATTCAAACATTAGCTTCTCCACATTTGGATGCTATTTCGGGGAGTATTTCTCAAATTAGGGAATGCACGGGTGAATTACAACGCTATGCTAAAGAAACCAACGTCCCCATTTTTATTATCGGACACATTACCAAAGAAGGCTCTATTGCTGGTCCTAAGCTCTTGGAACACATCGTAGATGCCGTACTTCAATTTGAAGGCGACCGCCATTACACCTATCGGATATTGAGAACGCTTAAAAATCGCTTTGGCTCTACGGATGAAATGGGCATTTACGAAATGCAGGCAAATGGCTTGCGCGAAGTGTCTAATCCTTCCGAGTTGTTACTTTCCCAAACAGATGAAGCCTTGAGTGGCAGTGCCGTAGCCGCAACGATGGAGGGAATGCGCCCAATGCTCATCGAAACGCAAGCCTTAGTAAGCACTGCTGTCTATGGCAATCCTCAACGCTCTGCCACTGGTTTTGATTTGCGGAGACTCAGTATGCTTTTGGCGGTGCTGGAAAAACGTGGTGGTTTTCCGTTTGGACAAAATGATGTATTTCTTAACATCGCAGGAGGCATTCGTGTGGACGACCCTGCCATTGATTTGGCTATTGTGAGCGCATTGATATCTTCGCTTGAAGATGTTGCTATTCCCGATAAAGTTTGCTTTGCAGGTGAGGTAGGGCTTTCTGGTGAGGTTCGTGCCGTCAATCGAGTGGAGCAGCGTATTCAAGAAGCAGATAAATTAGGATTCGAGCAAATTTTTATTTCCAAATACAATACTAAAGGACTTGATCCTAAACGATTCAGTATTCAAATTTTCAAACTTGGCAAAGTTGAAGAATTGTACAATATGATGTTCAAGTAGCAATATATTATAGATGCAAAATCAAAAAACAACAGCACAAAGTATTGACTTTTGTTAAAATCTAATTTTTTTTGGGTTCTACCCACCAAAACTATTTGCGTATAGCATCTGTACTATCGTTCGTTAAATTTTTCTTCATCCAAAATATTAGTCGATTATGAAACTACATCTAATATTGGTTTGCTTACTGTTGCCCTTGTTTGCGTTAGCGCAGGTGGATTTAACTTTTTTCCCCTATTACAACGATGCCGTTATGGAAGATTTGACGATTCGTCGCGAGCAAGTAGAAACCATTAAGGCATGGAATCAAGAAATTGGAAATCAGAGAAAAGAACTTTATGACCGTTTATTGTATCGAGAAGATTTGAAAGTAGCAATTACCGCCTTAGACAAATCGTATGAAGCTAAATTACATGAGGTATTAGATGAGGAACAAATCACTCGTTATCAATAGTTTATTAGTAACAGTGAAGCAGAATCAAAAAGAAAGGAAGAAACCTATTATCGCAATTTATATTTACAAGCCTATAATTATCTCAAAATTACGCCTGAGCAAGCACAGCGCATTGGTGACAAGGTAGAACTAAATAGAAATATTGCCTTTTTGCTAATTCCAACTGAATATAATTGGAATATGGAAAACACTCAAGCAGAGCACGAATTATATGCTTTCACTGCCGCTCCCAGCCCTGCGAAAAATATACAAACGGCTCATTTTAATTTGGAACAAGCCATTTGGGTCAATTTAGAATTGATTAATGCTGCTGGACAGACCATTCGCACGTTGTTGAAAGAAAATTTATCCACAGGTAAACATCAATACCAATTTGATGTAAGCGATTTGGATAGCGGTGTTTTCTTTTACAAAATAAGCAGCGAAGCTGGCATTGCTGTAATGAAATCTTTGAAATTATAGATTTTCTCTTGAGCATCCTGCAAATCGTATCAATCCTGGCTTAAACTAAGCTATGAATAAAACGGAATAGCTTTTATCCATAGCTTAGTTTAACTCTAGTGAAAAAGAATATTCAGCAATATTAAGTGCTTGGTGAACGCCTAGTTTAGTTTATTTGCGCTTCTCTCTCAAACTGACTAAATACTTTTCCAGTTCAATTATATCATAAACCAGTACTTCTCTAGGTTTGCTACCATCGCTTGGTCCAACAATACCCATTGCCTCTAGCTGATCCATAATTCTCCCTGCTCTATTGTATCCCAATTTTAGCCTTCTCTGAATCATGGAGGTAGAGCCGTGCTTATTTTCAACAATTAACTTAGCGGCATCTTCAAACATATCATCTAGGTCGTCCATACTAAATTGACTTTGAGCGGTCTCATCGTCCCCGTGAAACTCTGGCAAGAAATAAGGCTCTGGATAGCTCTGCTGGTCGGCAATAAATTTAATAACTCGCTCTACTTCAGGGGTATCTACGAAAGCGCATTGTAGGCGAATCATGTCGCCACCTACGGAAAGGAGCATATCCCCTCGCCCAATTAGTTGGTCTGCGCCACCTGCATCCAAAATAGTTCTAGAATCTACTTTAGAAGTTACTTTAAATGCAATTCGTGCAGGAAAATTTGCTTTTATCACTCCTGTGATGATATTGACAGAAGGTCGTTGCGTAGCAATAATTAAGTGGATACCTACTGCTCTGGAAAGTTGGGCTAGGCGACCAATTGGTAATTCTACTTCTTTTCCTGCCGTCATAATTAAATCGGCGAACTCATCAATAATCAATACGATGAAAGGCAAGTAGCGATGCCCTTTTGCTGGACTAAGTCGGCGTTCAACAAATTTTTCGTTGTATTCTTTAATGTTTCTTGTGGCGGCTTTCTTGAGTAAGTCGTAGCGTTGATCCATTTCAATACAAAGCGAATTGAGGGTATGAATGACGCGACTCGTTTCTGTGGTAATTGGTTCTGGGCTACCCGGCAAAAAAGATAAAAAATGGTTTTCTAACTTAGCGTAAGGATAAAGCTCTACTTTTTTAGGGTCAATCAGAACTAATTTTACTTCCGCAGGATGGCGTTTGTAAAGCAAAGACATTAAAACGACGTTAATACCAACTGATTTACCTTGCCCCGTTGCCCCAGCAATAAGCAAATGTGGCATCTTAGCCAAATCAGCTACAAACACTTGATTACTAATGGTTTTCCCAAAAGCTATAGGCAGTTGCATTTTTGCCCGCTTGAACGCTTCTGAGGCTAATACTTCCTTTAGCGATACCATTTCTTTTTTTTCGTTAGGCACTTCTATACCAATTACTCCCTCGCCAGGAATGGGGGCAATAATGCGAATGCCAAGCGCAGAAAGGCTCAGCGCAATATCATCCTCTAAACTTTTAATTTTCGAGATACGTACACCAGGAGCAGGCTTTACTTTAAAAAGCGTCACAGTAGGACCGACCACTGCTTTGACACTCGTGATTTCGATTTTATATTGAAGTAGCGTTTCAATAATTTGATCCTTTTTTGCTTCTAGTTCTTCTCTATTTACCTCATGTTTTTGGTCGCTATACTCTTCGAGTAATGCCAGCACTGGCGATTCATAGCTTGGCAAGTCAAGCGTAGGGTCATAGGGTTCTTCATCGAAACTAGCTTGTACCTTTTCCAGCGCAGGCGCTAGAGGGGAAATGGCAGGACCCGGTGGTTCATCCTGTGACTCACTTGATTTCACAACTTCTTCAATCTCTAGGGTAGTATCAAGAGT
Source organism: Saprospiraceae bacterium (assembly GCA_036835365.1). GTDB lineage: Bacteria > Bacteroidota > Bacteroidia > Chitinophagales > Saprospiraceae > JAAUTG01. The sequence goes on along the minus strand of DAITMC010000070.1, from coordinate 4,067 downwards.
CGGTGGTGTTGGTTTGTTGTTGTTTTTTTCGTTTAGTTCAAATTGTAATTGGTTGATGGATTTTGAAGTAGGCGGCATGGAGGGGACTTCTTCGACCATTTCTTCGTCAATATCTTCAATATCATCCTCTAGCGGAAGTGGGGCGTTTTTGGTTTTAGTGTCTTTGCCTAGGGTATTAAAATTAACTTTTGATTGGGCATAATCTTTCATTTTATTCCATTCTTGTTCCACAGATTGGAATTTTCTGGATTGCCATCTTCCTGTCCAGATTAACGATGCTGCTCCCAATGCAAGAAATAGTACAACTAAGCCAAGACTGCCAACAAAATCTTGCAACCATTTGCTAACATAATCGCCATAAGCACCACCCCATGAAAAACTAGATCGAGCAGATATAAATTCAAGAAAAACAGATAAGAAAAGTAATAGCAACAACCAATTTCTGATGCTATTCCAATGAGGTAAGATAGGCTGGTTATTGAGTAATTTTTGACCAACGAAAGCCAATATGCCGACTAATATGTAAGATGGCAGCCCAAAACCCCAGTAAAAAAATAAGTTAGATATGATTGCCCCCAATCTGCCCAGCCAGTTGGCGACTTCTAACCCCGTTTGTGCTAACAAACTCCAACTGAATTGCAGTGCTAAGTCTTGGTCTGCTTTCCAAGTAAAAAGGTAGGAAGTAAAAGCAATGAATAGATAGGTCGCAATTACCATACATAATATACCTATCAATTTTGGGATGCGTTCATCACGTAACTTGCTGTTTTTTACCTTCTTCGCCATCAATACTATTTTAACAAATTATACTATTGAATACAAATGTACGAATTTTTAAACTATCCGTTGGTAAGAATTGGATTTAAAATGTAACTAATTTGATGACTAAACCTTGTGTTTACTAATGTGGTTTTATTGGTAAAAATCATATGATGATGGGGGTTTCCGTAGAAATGAGTATGTATCCTTTGTTGGCTGAGTATAAACCGTTAATTGTTGATTTTATTCAACGATTGAAAAGTTATCCTGAATTAAAAACGATTAGCAACAACATGAGTACCCGTGTTTTTGGCGATTACGATGTAGTAATGCCTATTCTGGTGGAGGCAATGAAAATTTCTCTTCAACGACCAGAAACTATCGTGGTGGTGATGAAGATAATTGGTAAAAATTTAGAAGAATAATTAATCGTGCAATAACGCCTGTATGGCTTGCTCCACTTGGCGATAATTAATATTAGCGTGATGTTGCTTTAGTTTCTGGTGAATTTGTGCAGTACATAAGTTGCCGATGCTACCCTCATGCGTATGTTGAATATCACCTTTGTAAGCGTATGTTCCATCCTCTACTGCTTTACCGACCTGTTGATAGGCTGCTCGAAATGGTACACCTTGCATCACTAATTCATTCACTGCCTCCACTGTGTAGAGATACATGTATTGAGGATGGTTGAGTAAATTTTCGTTAACTTCAATGTGTTCCACAGAAAAAATGAGTATGGAAAGCGTCTCTTTCAAGGAGTGAATAGCAGGAAAAATAGCTTCCTTAAGTAGTTGAAAATCACGATGATAGCCTGCGGGTAAACTGCTGGTCATCATCGAAATTTCCTGCGGAAGTGCTTGAATTTTGTTGCAATATCCACGAATCAACTCAAAGACATCAGGATTTTTTTTGTGTGGCATAATGCTTGACCCCGTCGTCAATTCCTTTGGCAAACGAATAAATCCGTAGTTCTGGCTACAATACAACACCACGTCCATCGCAAATTTGCCTACGGTGTGTGCAATAGCTGATAAAACAAAGCTGATAAATAATTCGGTTTTGCCTCGTCCCATTTGTGCATGGATAACGTTGTAATTCAAATCATTAAAGCCAAGAAGTTGGGTTGTTAATGTTCGATTGAGTGGAAAAGAAGAACCATAACCTGCTGCCGAACCCAAAGGATTTTGATTAACAATTTGGTAGGTGCTTTCTAGCAAATGCAAATCATCGGCTAAAGATTCTGCATAAGCACCAAACCATAAGCCAAAAGAGGAAACCATGGCTACTTGCATATGCGTATAGCCAGGCATAAGCGTATTTTTGTGTTGCTCACTTTTTTCTAACAGTTTTTCTGCCAGTTCAAGCACTAAATCAGCAATTTTTTTAAGTTCATCTCTAAAGAATAGGCGCAAATCCACTAATACTTGGTCATTTCGAGAACGTCCGCTATGAATTTTTTTGCCCACATCGCCTAATTGCTGCGTGAGCATCCATTCCACTTGTGAATGCACGTCCTCCATACCTTCGGCGATACTAAAGTTACCTTTCGCTATGGTCTGATAAATAGTGCGTAATGCTTTTAGTAGTGAGTCTAATTCAGAAGATTCCAATAAACCAATAGAAGTCAGCATTTTAGCATGAGCCATTGAGCCTATCACATCATGAGCAGCTAAGTGTAAATCCATTTCTCGGTCTTTAGCCACCGTAAATTGCTCGATATGCTCGAAAATAGAATAATCTTTTTGCCAAAGTTTCATCTGGATAGTGCTTTTGTTTTCTTCTCCGCAAAAGTAAGGAGTTAGTAGTGTTTCAAGCAAAAAAGTTAGTTTTATTGTTCTTCTTGCTCTATGGGTTCAAGTAATCGTTTGATTCTGAGCACTAATTCTGCTGGTTTGAAGGGCTTGGCAACAAAGTCATTAGCCCCTAACCGAAAAGCCTCTAGTATTTCTTCTTCGTGTTCCAATGGAGAAATCACAATAATAGGCAGTTGTGGATGCCCATTTTCTCGTAATTTTTGAATAAGTTCTAACCCTGTTAAGCGAGGCATCAAAATATCTGCTACCACTAGGTCTATGTCGAGTTGGTTTATTTTTTCCAAAGCAGCAAGCCCATCCTTAGCCAATACTACATCAAAGCCCACCTTACGCATTCTAAATTCTAGGGCGGTAAGCAGTATTTCCTCATCCTCACAAATTAATATATTCATATTTTTATCTTGAAAACTATTGTAAAATTGGAATTTCACCACATCTAATAACGTCAAATCGTTATAGTTTGGATTGCTTTACGCCCTTACCTTGTTTCCTATTGTTGCAATTTAGCTATAAAAAAGTAAAAGATGTGACATTTATTTTATCAACGCCGTCTGAAATAAGTAAATTTAAGTTGCAGCTCGCAAAAATTTAATTTAAAGTTCCTAACTTTGTATTGCACGTAAAATGCAATTATTGCAATCATTATTATTAAAACACAATATATATGACCGATTTATTTGATAAATTGGTGAAGTCAAAAGGCGCACTTCAACAATTTCAAAGCGACCTCACCGATGGTTATTTCTTTTTTCCAAAGCTGGAAGGTGAAATAGGTAATAGAATGAAATTTCAGGGTAGAGAAAAAATTGTTTGGAGTGTTAACAATTATCTAGGCTTAGCCAATCATCCTGAAGTCCGTAAGGCAGATGCCGAAGCTGCCGCAGAATGGGGATTAGCCTATCCAATGGGTGCCAGAATGATGACTGGGCAGACCAGTCTGCATGAACAATTAGAAAATGAGCTAGCATCATTTGTGGGTAAAGAAAAGTCTTTTCTACTCAACTACGGCTATCAAGGCATCATGTCTGTCGTAGATGCTATGCTTGATCGTCGCGATGTAGTCGTTTATGACAAAGACTGTCACGCTTGCATTTATGATGGTATTCGTATGCACTTAGGCAAACGCTTTCCATTCGAGCATAATGATATGACTAGCTTTGCGAAACAACTTGAAAGAGCTAAAGAGGCTGCACAACAAACAGGTGGGGGTATTTTAGTCATTTCGGAAGGCGTTTTTGGAATGCAGGGCGATCAAGGTAAGCTAAAGGAAATTATTGCCTTCAAAAATGAATATAACTTTCGACTTTTGGTAGATGACGCACACGGTTTTGGTACATTAGGGAAGACGGGGGCTGGTGCAGCAGAAGAACAAGAATGTTTGAATGATGTAGATGTTTATTTCAGTACATTTGCGAAGTCAATGGCGAGTATTGGTGCGTTTGTGGCATCAGAAGCCCCCATCATTGACTATTTGAGATATACTATGCGTTC
>DAITMC010000069.1:0-15476 GCA_036835365.1 Saprospiraceae bacterium | reverse complement strand
AAAAATGGTTTCGTAGCTCAGCTGGATAGAGCAACTGACTTCTAATCAGTAGGTCTCAGGTTCGAATCCTGACGGGACCACCATTTGTAAGCTAACTTCATTTTATACTCATTAGCGATAGTTTTTTTAAAAATTATTTGAGGAAATCCTCTAAAAGCGTCAAATTGTCTAAGCATGTTCCTCACCTTGTTCTGGTTGCTCCTTTAGATTGGGGTCTTGGTCATGCTACTCGATGTATTCCTTTGATTGATAAGCTGTTACAGTATAATGCAACGGTGGTGTTAGCTACCGATGGTCGTGCTTATACATTGCTTCAGCAGCAATATCCTACCTTAACTTTACTTAAATTGCCTGCTTATAATATTCGCTATCGCTTTACTAATATGACCTTGGCAATGGCAAGTCAGTTTCCTAAAATTGTGTATGCCATAATAGCAGAGCATATTGCATTGAAGAAAATTATTCGACAATATGAAATTAGAACGGTGATTTCCGATAATCGTTATGGACTATTTCATCGAAAAGTACATAATATTTTTCTAACCCATCAGCTAAATTTAATTATCCCCCATCCATTTTTGCAAACAATTGCTCGCAAAGGTCTGAATCGTTGGATTCGGCTTTTCTTCGATAGCTGCTGGATTCCTGACGTGGCGCAAGAGCCTAGCTTATCTGGTGTTTTATCCCATCCTGCACGGCTACCATCGGTAGCTTATGTAGGTAGTTTGTCAAGGATGCAGTGCTATGAAGTGGAAAAAGAGTACGATGTCATTGCAGTGCTTTCTGGTCCGGAGCCACAGCGTACTTTTCTGGAAAACGAGATTATAGCACAGGCTAAAAATCTGACTACGTCTTTTTTAATTGTCGGCGGAAAGCCTGAAATGAAAGAAGTAAAGCAACTTTCCCATAATGTTCACTATGCTTCATTTTTGGATACGGCTTCGCTCAATCGGGCGATGTTGGCAGCAGATGTAGTCATTAGCCGTTCTGGGTATAGCACTATCATGGATTTAGCTAAACTAAAGAAAAAGGCAATTTTAATTCCCACGCCTGGACAAACCGAGCAGGAATACTTAGCGCAACATTTTATGGACAAAAACATATTTTTAAGCCAACCTCAATCTAAGTTAGACCTAGCCACTGCTTTAGACGAGTTAAATAGTTATACAGGTTTTTTGAATGATTCCTTTGAAAACAATAGTTTAAAGGAGTTAATTGCTAATCTAGTAGAAAAATGATTTAAGGATGTAGTCATTTTAACTGGGGGCTTTTTGAAAATGGCGATAATAATAAGTGCTATGATGCCAATAATAATAATAATCAACGGAAAGCAAATACTGTTTTTTCCTTTTAGCAGCAGCCCCATAGAGCCGGCAAGTAGCTATCAGACAAAAGCATCGTAGAACAAGGAGTGAAAATTTTATATTTGATTGTTGTACAATGAAGAAATGAGTCAACTCAACTACGCCTGAATAGTAGAGGTGTTCATTTTAACTCACAATAGTAGAACCTGTTTAGTACTAGCTATCAAGAAAATAATGAATGGCTTATCCAATTGCTAGATAAATCATTCAAAATCTAATACTTATGAGTAATTTACAATATCGCTTTTTAGAACAAGAACTCGCTTTTTACAAAACTACTCTGAGCAAAGCTGCCGATATGGTGCTTAGCGCAGATATTTCTAAATATCCTATTTTTGTGGCACATCAAGGAGAGGTAGAACTCGGGATTTTGCTCATTGATCGCGAAAAAACAGCAGGAAACTGGACAATTCATATTTCTACATTGGAAGAATTTGTGATGAAACAAGTGATTCAATCTGAAAAAATAGATGAATTTAAAAAAGTCTATAAAGACGCTAGAGGTCAATTATGCTTTTTTGTTTTGAGCGAGCTTGGCGCAACCTTTAATTTCTTGCCTCGTTGAATAATCTGAAAAGTGTGCAATCCAAGTAAAACGCGTGTTTTAAGGATGCTTTTGTGATTTCCCACTCTCTATTGAATGCCTTTTTGGTTCGTTATCTTAACAATAGCAATAGTTCAAATACAAATATTAGTTGAGGTGAAAGATAAATTCTCTTTAGAAGTTAGTCAACTGATGGCATTACATCATGAGTTGAAAATACCTTTGCAAACTCTTCTAAATCTATGTTGTTTGCTCAAAGACACTCCATTGGACGCTCAACAACTAGAGCTGATTCATCAAATGGAGGAAACAATTGTACTCTCAGGGAATATTATTCAGGATTGGGATAAACCCTCAACGCAAAGTCAAATAGAAGTTTTTTCTATCCCTACTTTAGTTCATCAATTAACCGCCTTTGCTGCACCCAAAGCCAAGCAAAAAAAATTACAATTGACAATCTCTATTGCGCCGAATTTACCTCTACACTGGCAAGGCTACCCCACTAAGGTATTTCGTATATTGGTTAATTTGCTAGATAATGCCATCAAATATACGCATCAAGGAGGTGTTTCGCTTCAAATAGAGGCTACGGACAAAGTAAACGAAATCTTATTTTGCGTAGAAGATACAGGAATCGGAATGTCGGCTACGTTGCTTGAAAAGGTACTAAACCCCTTTGAACGTTTTTCAAATGATATTGAAGGGGAAGGTATTGGTTTGTACTTGGTGGACAATTTAGTAACGCAGTTAAACGGCTCTATTCATATAAAGAGTAATGATAAAGGCACAAGAATCGAGGTATTGCTTCCTTTACAGTGTAGTCAAATGGATAAAGTAGCCATTTTTTCAAAGCCCAGCAACGCATTAAAGATACTCCTAGTAGATGATCATGAGATGCACCGCACGATGACAAAACAGATTTTGGAGCGCCATTTGGATTCGGTAGAGATAATAATTGCAAAAAATGGTGTAGAAGCTATCGAAATATTGAAACGTCAAGCGGTTGCCCTCGTATTACTAGATATTCAGATGCCAATTTTGGATGGCGAAGCAACAGCACAACGCATTAGAGCGAAAGTAAGCAGCAGGTTGCCCATTATTGCCATGACAGGTAACGAAGTTATGGACAAACATCTGTTTACCAATTATTTAGTCAAGCCATTCAAACCAGAAACCTTGATTGAGATGGTCACATACTATGTAAAACAGGATTTTATGAACAAGACACAGAACATACCCAAATTAATTGACCTTAGCTATCTTGATTTAATGGCAGATGGCGATGAGCTACTCAAGAAACTCATGCTAGAAATGTTAATGGAGGAATTTCCGTCAGAGATTCAAAAAATGCAAGCGCTTTATAAACTCCAAAGTTGGCGCGAACTACGCGGTGTGAGTCATCGTATGAAAACGACACTATCTTTCATTGGCAATGAAGCCCTCAGTGATGTAAATTGCCAAGTAGAATATATTGTGAAGTACCAAATAGACCTTGAAAATTTATCCCCTCTTTTTGAGGAGATTAGCCGACTTGCACCAGATATTTTGCTTCAACTCGAAGCAGCGTATGAGGAGCTAGTCTCACCAGAGCCATTGCCTTAGTAGTGTTTGAATGGTTACTAGTCAAACAATTCGACTGTCCAAATAGTAACTTTTTGTTCTGCATAGTTAATTACTACTGGTAAATCCTTGCTTGTCAATCCATTCACTAAGGCAATGCCATTAGGAAAACCTTTGTAAAAGAGAAAATCCATATATTGGTTATCGTTTTCGTGATAGGTTAAATAAGACTGAGTTAATTCCAATACTCGATTGAAAGAAAACCAGTTATCCTCATCAATTTTATAAAACCAAAGGGCAAAGGCGAACTTTGCTTGTTCAGCACTATTGAATCTTTCTATGTAGCAGGATGGGACAATAAAGGCAGCTAGCCTCCCAAAAAGGTCACTTTCCCCTTTTTGGGCAACAGCAATTTGTCCGACTTCTTGACTAATATAATGCGTAAGTGTTGCTTCGTTTTCTGCAACTTGCAGGAAATCAGTAGGATTTTTAAAGGTAATGGTGTGATAGTTCAAGTTCCAGTTCTCGCCAAGTAGTTGACTACGCATCTGTTGTTGAAAATATTGGTCGGCAGGTATAGACATGGAAAGAATAAGGTCTTGTCTTTTATCTTGTCCAAAACCTTGAATATTTTCAAGTTCTTCTATACTCATGAATCGCTTGTAAGGCAGACTATCTCTTTTGTCCAAAATGCGTTGTGCAACCTTCTCGCCAATAGTGTATCCTTTTTCTGAAGCCGAGAAATTTTTAATGCCTCCATCAGTAATATCCGTTGCACTATTGGCACTATTCAAAAAGGCTAACGTCCTTGAGATGGCCCATTTTGGGCTGTTTTCAGAGAATGACGTATCTACTAGACGAGGTGTTGGCGCATCAAATGATTGAGGCATTGACGGGAGTGTACTCACCAATGGAAGTTGTCGGTTAGTCGAACGCTGAATTTTTACAATTCGCTTTGTAGGTCTTAATTGATTGGTTTTCAAATTTATATGTCTGCTAATCATAACTTATTAGGTTTGCTTTTAAGAATTATTCGGTTGTTATCAAAATATCATACTAACAAAAACGATTTATTTATACACAACAATAAAGTTAAGAACTTTTCTACTGATAAACTGTAATTTATAAAAAGAATTTTAGTCACCTGATAAAGAGAGTATGAGAACTTACACGCGCATTGAAAACCGCATCAAAAATGTTATTGCTGATGAATTTAAAATTGCCAATCGTCATCTTTGTTCTGAAACGAACTTGAAAGAGGATTTAGGATTGGATGAGTACGATATGATATTTTTGTCATTAGCACTAGAGAATGAATTTGAAATTATGCTTAGCCAGAAAATGGATCATATTTCTGAAATCAAAGATTTAGTGCCTTTTGTGCTTTCCAATACTGCGTCTAATTTGGCGATGAGCTAAAACAAGCAATTGAAGTTGATCCAACTTTTGAGCGGGAGGAAGTGAAAGCCTACTCCTGCTACACTGCTCTAAAGTGATTTTTTGCCCATTATTTCCGTCCTTTGTAGCTCATAATATTCAAATCTCATTCATGCAGCGTGCTTCTATCTTACTTTGGATTGTTTTATTATTCAGTATTTTGGTGTTTTTTGCTAACATCGGTGGCGTTTCTATCTACATCTTAGACGAGGCGAAAAATGCAGAATGCGCCAGAGAGATGAATGAACTCAAGGAATGGATTGTACCTACCTATAACTACGAATTGCGTACCGACAAGCCCCCACTGCACTATTATTTCATGATAACTGCCTATCGTATTTTGGGCGTATCTCCATTTTCGGCACGTTTTTTTTCTGCATGCTTTGGTATAGCTACGGTGTTAATAACATTTTTTTACACCAAGCAACACGCTTCTACAAACGTCGCGTGGATAGCCGCTTTAGCCTTGTTGAGTTCTATTCACTTTGTTATTCAGTTTCATTTAGCAGTACCTGATCCTTATCTTATTTTTTTTATGACGCTTGCCCTATTTGCTTTCTATTCAGGAATAGAACAGGATAATGCTTGGCAGTTGTATATTGGTTATGCAGCCGTTGCGCTAGCGACCTTAGCCAAAGGTATTGTTGCTGTGGGTTTGATTGGGCTTATTTTTCTGATATATTTGTTGTTGACACGCCAATTTAATTGGCAACAAATCAAAAGGTTGCGTCTTATTCGTGGCGGTTTGCTCTTTGTCGCTATTGCACTACCTTGGTACGTGCTGGTAGGGTATGCAACGCAAGGAGAGTGGTTGCGCGGTTTTTTCTTTGAACACAATCTCAGCCGATTTGCCTACGAAATGGAAGGGCACGGTGGTTTTTTCCTTTTGCCTGTTTTTTTTGTAACGTTAGGAATATTACCCTTTTCTATTTTCCTACCTCAAGCGGTGGCATATACCTTTAAGCATAAGTCAAACCGGTTTCTACAATTAAGCAGGATTGCAGTAGCTGTCATTGTTGTTTTTTTCTGCTTTTCTGCGACTAAATTACCGAACTACACCGTACCTGCCTATCCTTTCTTGGCTATTTGCTTAGCTCATTTTTTGAGCCAAAAACAGCAAGAAAAAAAGCCTAAATATCTGATTATCAATTTATGGTTTTGGCTTATCTTAACCATGGGCTTAACTCTTGCTGCCAATGCAGCGCGGCAGCAATTTTTGGATATTCCACTATGGCTAGTCGTTGCAACGTTATCGCCTTTAGTCATTGGTGCAGTAGTGGCTATTGTCCTTTATTACTTTACCCCCTTTTCAAAAGTCTTATTAGCACTCGCCGGTAGCGGTATTTTGAGTAGCTTATTTATATGGTATGGCTTGTTTCCTGCCATTGATAAGGGCAATTCTGTGTTGAATGGTATAGCATTGTTGAAGAATCAAACGCATGTAGCGCAGTACATTCGCATGAATCGAGCCTTCGTCTTTAATTTACAGCGAGCAATTCCACCATTGAATACACCACAAGAAGTCGCTCATTTTTTCCAAACCTATCCTGAAGGGCGTTTAATTACTATTACCAAATACTTGCCCGAACTACAACTACCACTCGATACTTTGTTGTTGCAAAAGGACTTATTTGAAAATACCACTACGGTTATCCTGAAATTATCGGAATCGAATTCGAGGGTCGAAAATGGCGTAGAGTAGTGATTCTTCTATGCTATTAATTGTAGATACTGATTTTATATTAATAAAATTCAGAATGGAGGCATAATTTTTACTCTATTGCCAGTTAAATTTAATATTTTTAATGATTGTAGTTAAAATTTTGGCTTACTTGAAATGAAAAAGTAATTTATTATCAACTAAGTAGTAACTATTAAAGAGATATTAGAGTAAAAAACAATCAAGCCGTGTGAGCGCATCTGATAAAATTTGGAATAAAAACCTATAAAGACTGCTATTATTAAATGACCAGTAATGAAATACATATTAATGTAGCGCAGGTTATCGATAACTTCTCGAAAGATGAATTTGTCTTTGACTTGTTAGTTGCCTACGGCATTTCAAAAACTTCTGTAACACGACTAAAAAAAGGAGATTACAACTTATCCAAGGTGGATGGCGAAATACTTTACAAAAAGAAAATCTTCTTTAAAGTAGAAGCCACCGACAAACTGTTGAGCAGTATTGACGCCATTACAAAAGAAGAACGAATCTTAAAACACAAACCAAGATTTGCCATTCTTACTGACCATAAACAAGTAGTTGCCAAAGATCTTCTAAAAGGAAAAAACCTTGATGTCGAAGTAAAGGAGCTTCCGAATTATTTCGACTTCTTTTTGCCGTTGGCCGGTAGTGAGGTGTACAATGCGAGCAATGACAATGAAGCGGACAGAAACGCTTCTTACAAAATGGCTTCTCTGTACGATTTGTTGATTGAAGAAAATCCAAACATCTACAATTCAAAAGAGAGCATTCACCACCTCAATATTTTCTTGTCTCGTTTGTTGTTTTGCTTTTTTGCTGAAGACACAGAGATATTTGAGCAAGACAGCATTTTCACCAATACGCTTGCTCAACACACCGCAGAAAACGGAAAAGACACACATACTTTTTTAGACGAACTATTTGAACGTTTAGACAGCAAAAGCGGAAAAGACTATCCTGACTTTTTAGCAAAGTTCCCTTATGTCAATGGTGGTTTGTTTGGTCAAAAAGTAAACTCACCAAAATTCACTTCAAAAGCGAGAAAAACGCTTATTGAGTTGGGCGAATTGCAATGGAAGGACATCAATCCCGATATTTTTGGCTCAATGATACAAGCGGTGGTGGACAAAGACTACCGTAGCGATTTAGGAATGCACTACACTTCTGTAGAAAACATCAAAAAACTGATTAAACCCTTGTTTTTGGATGAATTATATGAAGCCTACGAAAATGCCACCACTGTAAAACAACTCAACGCACTTATACAACGTATTTCGAAAATCAAATTCTTTGACCCAGCTTGTGGAAGCGGAAATTTCTTGATTATCACTTACAAGGAAATTCGTTTACTAGAAATTCTCATTTTAGAAAAAATTACTGATTTAGAAGGCAATGCCCCAACCATAAAATGGACTGAAATACAACTTTCGCAATTTTACGGTATTGAAATAGACGACTTTGCACACGAAATGGCAATACTCTCCCTTTGGTTGGCAGAACACCAAATGAACAAAGTATTTGAAGAAATGCTTTTCGATTTTGGTAAATCAAAAGACATTTTACCACTTAAAGAAGCAGGACAAATACAACAAGGAAATGCTACAAGAAGAGATTGGAATGAGGTATGCCCTATTTCCAACAAGGATGAAGTTTTTGTGATTGGCAATCCGCCTTATTTGGGAGCAAGATTGCAGGATGCTGAACAGAAAAAAGATATGAGAATTGTATTCAGCGGAAAGAGTGGATACAACAATATGGATTATATCGCTTGTTGGTTTTATAAAGCAAAGGATTACATAAAAGACAATAACGCTAAATGTGCCTTGGTAACAACCAATTCAATTTGTCAGGGGGAACAAGTGGCTTTAATATGGCCTTCAATTCTTTCAGACCACATAGAAATTGATTTTGCACACCAATCATTTAAATGGACCAACAATGCCAAGGGTAATGCAGGAGTAGCTGTCGTAATTATTGGAATTAGAAACAATGATTCATCAGACAAATTTCTTTACAATCAAAATCTAAAGCAAAGTGTAAAAAACATAAGTCCTTATTTAACCAACACTTCCAATGTTTATGTTACACCAAGAACAAATACCCTAAGCAAATTACCCGCAATGATTAAAGGGAGTTCACCAGGCGATAATGGGAATTTGCTTTTAGACCAAGATGAGAAAAACGTAACCATTTCAAAATATCCAGAAGCCGAAAAGTTCATTAAGAAATACATTGGTGCATCTGAGTTTATAAAAGGCACAAGCAGATATTGCATTCACATTACAGATGAAAATGCAAAGGAAGCATACAAAATAAAAGCTTTGGCTGAACGCTTTGAAAAAGTTGAAATATTTAGGCTAAACAGTAAAAAAGTAGCCACACAGAAAAAAGCTGAAACACCTCACTTTTTTTGATGAAGATAAACATCAAAATGGCGAATTTATTTTAGTTCCTCAAACAGGTTCAGAAAGGAGAAACTATGTTCCGATTGGATATTTTGATGAATCGTATGTTCCTTCAAACGCAACAAGAGTTATTTACAAAGTTCAACCTTGGCTTTTCGGTGTAATATCTTCAAGAATGCATATTGTTTGGGTAAAAGCAGTTGCAGGGCGATTAAAAATGGATATGCAATATTCAAACACCCTTTGCTACAACACCTTCCCATTCCCAGACATCACCACCAAGCAAAAAGAAAATTTAAACCTTTATGTTTTTGCCATTTTAGATGAGCGAGCCAAACATCCAAGCAAAACAATGGCACAATTGTACAACCCAACTACAATGCCCAAAGGTTTGCTACAAGCCCATCAAGAACTCGATACTGCCATAGAGCAATGTTACCGTTTGCAACCCTTTAAAAACGACACCGAGCGTTTGGAGTATTTGTTTAAACAATATGAAATAATGGTTAATGATGAATTGTTAATGGTTAATGAAAAAGGGACGCTTTTTGGGAAGCAGAAGAAAACTCGTAAAATCAAGAAGAAATGAGCATAGAAGACCAAAACAAAGATTATAAAAGCTTAAAAAAAGCCATAGGCACAAAGGCCAATCATAGAGACTTGGCAGAAACCTGTGTTTGTTTTGCCAATGCTCAAGGTGGAGATATTATTATTGGTATAGAAGATAAAGATAATGCACCACCTTCTACCCAAAAGATAAAGCAAGAAGATATAAATGCCTTAATTAAATCGCTTCGCTCACTTACTGATGGAGTTGGAATCGTACCATCTGAAATTATTAGTCACGAAAATGGTGGGCAGTATTTTGTCTTGAAAGTTTTGCCTTCAACTCGAGTTATTGCGACCACATCATCAGGTAAAGTTTTTATTCGTATTAGTGATAATTGCTACCCCGTAGGCAGTGATGAGCTTACCAATTTGGCATCTGAAAAAACAGCATTTCAATGGGAAATTATTTCTACACAAAAAATAACGTTAGCCAATGCTGATATCGATAAAATAAAAAGCTTACTTTCTGATTTACGTGCTTCCGAAAAAGTTTCAAGTTTTATCAAAGAGAAATTGGACGAAGAAATTTTATCCTTTTATCAATTACTTACCCCCGAAGGTTTTTTAACCAATTTGGGTGTTTTATGGTTAGGTAAACCTGCACAAATAGCAAGATTAAGTTATCCTGTTACCGTGCAATACATTGTATATAATAACCTTGAAGAAAAAATAAGAAAAAAGGAATGGCATTTTCATTTACACAATCCTAAAGAATTATTATTAGAAATAGAAAAAGAAGCTGTGGAGTTGACCTACAGCACAGAATTACCAGATGGCTTATTTAGAAAAAACATTCGCCAGTATGCTAAAGAAGTTGTTCGTGAACTATTAGTAAATGCCATTGCTCATAAAAAATACACTATTTCGGGCGATATTTTTATTGAAGTTTATCCCGACCGATTAAAAATTACCAATCCGGGAAGCTTACCATTGGGTGTCAATTCAAAAAATATATTACACGAACGTCAAAGAAGAAATCCTCATTTAATTCAATTAGTGTCTGATTTGCGGTTAATGGAAGGTGAAGGCTCAGGTTATGATTTGGTGTATGAAAAGTTAGCACGTGACGCTAAACCTATGCCTGAAATAGAGAGTGATTTCACAAAAGTAAGTGTAACAGTTTATTCTAAAACAATGAATCCAGAGGTGGTTTCTATTTTAGACTATATCGATAAGCATTATGCGCTTACCCAAAAAGAATATATTACGCTAGGTATTATTGCTTCGCAAAAGAAAATGCCAGCTACACATTTGGCGTCTCATCTACTTTTAGCAGAAGAAAACCGAACTCGAACTTGGATTGGAACACTTTTAGAAAAAGAAATTATAGTTACGCACGGAGAGAAAAAAGGTACTCAATATCTGTTGAATCCAAAGCTTTTTGAACAGGCAAAATTAGACATTACACCTTCTTTAAAAACTATGGAGCCTTATATGTTAGAAGCGCTAATAAAAGAAGATTTAAAATACAATGGCATAAGTTCTATGAACGACATAAAGAAACGTATGAAAGGAGTGCCAGAAGGAGAGGTTCAGAAATCAGTGTATAAATTGGTTGCCGAACACGAGATTATTCCTGCAGGTGCTAAACGAAACAGAACTTATGAATTGGCTAAAAAAAAATAAATCGAAAATAAATTGAAAAACAAATTAACATAAGTGGCTGATATGCAATTGCTTATTTATTTGAAGTGCTTCAAGAAAATAAAAATAAAATGCTGGATTTAGTACACGTAACATACGACCAAACAGGAAAAAGCAAAAGCACCAATGCTCTAGGAATGCGAGAAATGCAAGAAAAGGCATACGAAGGCAGGTCTGCACAGTATCTTTTGCTGAAAGCACCGCCAGCATCAGGCAAATCAAGGGCTTTAATGTTTATTGCTTTAGATAAATTAAAAAACCAAGGCATTAAAAAAGTAATTGTTGCTGTGCCTGAAAAATCTATTGGGGCATCCTTCGGCTCAACAGAATTGAAGAAGTATGGCTTTTTTGCTGATTGGAGTCCAAACCCAAAATACAACCTCTGTACACCAGGCGAAGAAAAAAGTAAAGTAACGGCATTCTTAAACTTTTTAGATTCTGACGAACAAATTTTGGTCTGCACCCACGCCACTTTGCGTTTTGCTTTTGATGGTTTAGACCCCAAAAAATTAGATGATACTTTAGTCGCTATTGATGAATTTCACCACGTTTCAGCAGAAGGCGACAATATTTTAGGTCAGGTATTAAAAAGCATTATGCACAATTCTACCGCTCATATTGTGGCTATGACAGGTTCCTACTTTAGAGGCGATAGCGTTCCTGTTTTAATGCCAGAAGATGAAGCAAAATTTACGAAAGTAACCTACACTTATTACCAACAATTAAACGGCTATGAGTTTTTAAAATCATTGGGAATTGGCTACCATTTTTACACAGGAAAATACTTCAAGAAACACCCTGAAAAGGAAATGTCGGCTTTGGCAGAGATTTTAGATGAAAACCAAAAAACCATCATCCACATTCCAAGTGTTAATTCAGCCGAATCATCCAAAGAGAAATACGAAGAAGTCAATCACATTATAGATGTTTTGGGCGAGTTGGAGTATCAAGACGAATCAACAGGAGTTCTACACATCAAAAGCCACAAAACAGGCAAGATTTTAAAAGTGGCTGATTTAGTCAATGATAATCCAAAGTCAAGAGATAAAATAAGTGCCTATTTGCGTACTGTAAATTCGCCAGAGGATATTGACATCATTATTGCTTTAGGAATGGCAAAAGAGGGTTTTGATTGGCCTTATTGTCAGCACGCTTTAACCATTGGCTACAGAGGTTCATTAACCGAAATTATTCAGATAATCGGTAGAGCAACAAGAGATAGCAACAACAAAACACACGCTCAATTTACCAACCTTATTGCGCAACCAGATGCAGAAGATGCAGAAGTGAAATTGTCAGTAAACAATATGCTCAAAGCCATAACAGCTTCCTTATTAATGGAACAGGTGTTGGCTCCAAATTGGAAGTTTAAAATTAAAAAAGACGAAGATGATACTGACGAAGATGGAGACGACAAAACCATTAAAATAAGAGGGTTCAAACTACCTACTTCGCAAAGAGCCAAAGACATCATTGAAACCGACTTGAATGATTTGAAAGCCAAAATTCTGCAAGACCCTCAAATGCTCAAAGCAATGCCAGGGAATATTGAACCAGAGGTTATTAATACGGTTTTGATTCCTAAAATCATCCGAGAAGTTTATCCTGATTTAAGTGATGAAGATCTTGAAGCAGTAAGGCAACACGTTGTAGTTGATTCAGTCATTAAGAACTCTACCATTGAAGAGCAAGGCGACAAAAAATTTATCAGAATGGCGGGTAGCTTTGTGAACATTGATGATATTCACATTGATTTGATTGACCAAGTGAATCCGTTTCAAAAGGCTTTTGAAATTTTATCAAAATCGGTAACCACAAAAGTTTTAAAACTGATTGACGAGCATATTCAGTCCACAAAAATTGAAATGACCGAAGAAGAAGCCATTTTGTTATGGCCAAAAATCAAAGAATGGGTAAAAAACAATAAAGGAGAGCAACCAAGTATTCAAGCATTTGACCATAAAGAAAAGAGAATGGCAGAAGCTTTAGTGTTTTTAAGAGAGTTGAAACGGAAGAGAATGATTAATGGTTAGTTGTTAAGGGTTAATTGTGAATTATGAATGGTTAGTTGTTAAGGGTTAATTGTGAATTATGAAAGAAAATATTGTTAAGAATAAGAGCTTTTTGTTTGCGATAAGAATTGTTCGTTTGTACCAATTCTTGATGGCTGAGAAAAAGGAATTTGTGCTTTCAAAACAATTATTGCGTTCGGGAACAAGTGTAGGAGCAATGGTTCGTGAAGCTGAACACGCTGAAACAAAGAAAGATTTTATACATAAAATGGCGATTGCTCAAAAAGAAATTAATGAGAGTATTTATTGGTTAGAATTATTAAAGGAAACCGATTATTTGTCTGTAAATGAATTTGAAAGTCTAAATGTTGATGCAGTAGAAATCATAAAGCTAATAACGTCTATAATAAAATCAGCTAAATCGTCTATTAACCATTAATAATTTATCATTAACCATTATGAAAAAGAAACTAACAATAGACGATATTTTTGAAGATGATGACTTTGGATTGTTAGATTCTAAAGTCAAAACTTCAACTGTGAAAACAGATGAAGAACGACTGATTGATTCTTTTGAGGAAATCAATTTATTCGTTGACAAAAACGACAGAGAGCCAAGCAAATCTAGTATGTCAGAATATGGTTTGTTAGCCAAACTCAAAAACTTCCGAGAAAATGAAGAGCAGAAAAAAATCCTTAAACCTTTTGACAGACACAACCTTTTGGGCTACGTAGAAATGGAAAAACAATCCATTGACGACATTTTGAATGAAGAAGATGAATTGGGCTTGCTAGATGCCGACAATGATTTAGACATTTTCAAATTCAAACATACACCAAGACCAGAAGACCGAGCAGATGCAGATTTTGTTGCTCAAAGAAAACCAATGAAAGAAAAGGACTTTGAGAAGTATGAGAAAATGTTTTTGCAAGTCCATAAGGAAATAAAGGAAGGAAAGCGAAAGATAAAGCCGTTTACCAACATTGAGAAAAATCTTCGCGTTGGCGATTTCTACTTGATGAATGGAATTATGCTCTATTTGGAATCAGCGAATTTGAAAAAAGAAGAAATAGAACATATTACCAGCAAAAGAACACGTATTGAAGGGCGAACAAGAACTATTTTTGAAAATGGAACTTATAGCAATATGCTATACACTTCTCTTGGAAGAGGGCTTCAAGGTAATGGTAAGATTATTACCAATACTTATGAGAAAATTGAACACGACTTATTCGTCAATTCCGGACTTGTACAAGAGGAAGATGCTCAATCGGGTTGGATTTATGTATTAAAATCAAAATCAACTAACACGCAAATATCGAGCATTAAGGACTTATATAAAATTGGTTTTGCAAGTGATTCAGTTGACGACAGAATAAAAAATGCTCGATACGAAGCGACTTACTTATTTGCAGATGTACAGAAAGTGGCAACGTACAAAGTGTATAATAGAAATGCTGACAAATTAGAAAGTCTTTTGCACAAATTTTTTGCAAACGCTTGTTTAGACATTGACTTATTTAACGAAAAAGGACAAAGACTAAATCCTAGAGAATGGTTTATTGTTCCTCTTAGAGAAATTGAAAAAGCAATTAATCTCATATTAAATGAACAAATAATAAATTATAAATATGACCGTTCAATTGAGGAAATCACAATTAAATAGTTAGTTCACAAGTGCTAGCCCATTTAACGAATCTATAATTAAATGGGCGAAATAAAAATGTTACTGGAATCGAATTCGAGGGTCGAAAATGGCGTAGAGTAAGTCGGCAATCAAAACGCCGATCATAGTTAGTACAGCCCCTAGCATTAGGATAGCATATACCAAAGTCCAATCGCGCATGGAGATAGCATCGAGTAATAGTTTTCCCATACCATTGATTTCAAATACCGATTCGATGATGACAGAGCCAGCAATGAGAGAAGGCACAACAGCACCCAACATAGTGATAATTGGAAAAAGTGCATTGCGAAAAGCGTGTTTCCAAATCACTTTTTTCATGGATAGTCCCTTCGCTTTGGCAGTTACGATGTAAGGTTGTTGTAGCACTTCTTGCATGCTACCGCGCATTTGGCGGGCAATGAATGCTAGTGAAGGATAAGTCATACAAAAAACAGGCAGTATCAAATGACTGGCGCGCTCCCAGAAACGCGCCCAAAATGGGGCATCAGCAGGTAAATTGCCTAAACCA
>DAITMC010000068.1:0-15497 GCA_036835365.1 Saprospiraceae bacterium | reverse complement strand
GAATTTGTAAAGGCAAGGAAGCATGCTGAATAACCATTTGTGGTATAATCATTTGTGGATCATCCGTCATGAGGTTAGGATAGAGCAAACGCCCACCTAGCGCAATTAGAAGCGGCATAAAACCAATGGTCAAGTACATTAGGCTAGAAAGATAAGCCGAACGAACAGCCGTTTTTTCTGATTTGGAGGCGACCACTCGTTGAAAAACATCTTGCTGCGGAATAGAGCCTAAACCAATCGTTATCCACGCAGCAAAGTAGTGCAACCAATCTTTGAAAGTGGGGTCGGGCAAAAAGCGAAAAAAGGTCTTAGGCTTTGATTGGATAATAACAGATAAACCGCCTACTTGACCGACAATGCTCATGGTAAGCAACGATAATCCTATGATAATCATTACAGTTTGCACGGTGTCTGTGATAGAAATTGCCCACATTCCACCGATGAAAGTGTAAAAAAGAACAACACCAGCACAAAGGAGTATGCCAACGATGAGCGGAATACCAGATAACACATTTAGAATAATAGCTAAAGCTACTAATTGCGCAGCAATCCAACCAAAGTAGGATGGAATCATGACCACAGCAGAAATAACTTCAGTTCGCCTATCAAAACGCATTTTAAAAAAATCATTAAAAGTGAGGATGTTCAAACGGTATAGGGGTCTAGCAAAAAATACGCCAATAAGCAATAGGCAAAGTGCTGCACCAAAAGGGTCTTCCATTACGCCTAGCAGTCCATTTTCTACAAATTCAGAGGATGCCCCCATGATGGTTTCCGAGCCAAACCAAGTGGCAAAAAGTGCAGAAGCAGCTACAAAAAGTGGGAGTTGCCGACCAGCAACTACAAAATCCTTTGTTGTTTTTACTTTTCTAGAAGCCCAATACCCAATACCTAAAGTGGCAAGTAAGTAAAGAAAAACAAAAGTTAAAAGCATGTTCAGCGTGTTATTCGTGAATACAATCTTTCAAACCAGCTAATATTTTTACCATAGCAAGTGTATCCAAATGACAATATTGGTGAAGGTTTTGAGCTATGCGTACCCGTTCTTCTGATGAAGTTTGTTGCGCTGTCATTTTATGCCAAGCTAACATAGCTGCACTGCCATCGCCAATAGCTAGTTCTTGATAGGAAATTTCTTTGCAAAAAGCAGGTAGTACATATTTTAAAGAAGTTTTTCCTTTGAAAGCGGGATGTAAATAATAGCCTTTTGCGAAAATATCGAGTAAATCAAATATTCGTTCATTCAAGGATAGCATAAACTCGGCACATTCGGGGTATAAATTAGCTAAGTCTTTGTTTCTCATTTTTTCAAAACCCGCATTCCAAACAATGATTGTTCCATCCGTAGGATGAATATGATTTTTTAAATGATGAATCAAATGAATACTTGGCTCATTACGATGCTGCGATAGATAGCAAGCGTGATTCAAATGAGCGTCAGCATGGTCTAAAATATGTAAAGAATATTGAATGACCATTTGTTGGTAAGGGCGATAGCCTTTTTGCGTTGGCATCACACTAGCATAGGTCTCGTAGTCCAAGAAGTAGAGGGGATATTTCAATTTGTCTAAGTATCGCTTTATGTTTGGAATATCTATGGTAGGTTGATTTTGTTGGGCTACCTGTACTTGTTCTTTTTGTTTTTCTGAAAGCTCAAATGCAGTAGGTATTTCATCCATACTCATTATACCTTGCTCATGCAATTTTTGTCGCTTATGTTTTGGTAATCTTGCCAATTCAAAGATCGAATTTTCGGGCAAATCAGGCATTTTGTATTGCAAATAGGGGCAGTTTTGCTTCTTACTGCAATTTGGATTAAACAAGGTGTTTGGCTCTTCTCCATTGACGAATGATAATGCTATTTCCGCTCTTTTATAGGTAGCTTTCATAATACGCTTAACACGTCGAGTTACATTTTCGAGGCATAAATAGCTGGATTCTTGGGGTTCATTACCTACTATGTATTCTTTATTCACATACGCCACAAAGGTATGACGCACTTGGTAATCCGCTAGTTCAAAGGTCATCTTTTGAAAAGCAACATCATCTAAGTAATGTTCTTTAAGCTTGGTTGCCGACTTTACCTCGATGATGGATACTACTTTCTCGTCGTGCCAGACTAGAATGTCAGCAATGACAATAAATCCATTCATTTCAATGCGGTCTTGAAAAGAGATGCGTTTTCCATCAGCAAATTGTTTGTATTTATTGACTTCCTCAAGAAACCAAGTTTGTGCAAACTGATCAATAATGTTGCCTTGCTCCATCTTGAACTGCCTCATTTCCGCTACTACTGGAATTAACGCCTGTTTATTCTTTTCTAACCACAACTCTTCGGGACAATCCAAATATTGAATATAATTTGACTTAGACAAGGTGTGCTGCTGCATCCAGTTTTTTTTTATTCAAAGTTAAGCCAATCTTTTTTGTTGTATTACTAAATTTCTTTTGATTGTTGCAAGAATGCCAATAAATCCGCCATATCCTGATGAGTCATGTTCGCTTCTTGACCTTCCGGCATCAAAGAAACGCCAAGGGAAGCAAAATGAGTTATTTCTTTCTTCTGAATGGGGTAAGTTGTGCCACCTATTAAGGTCTTCGTAAGTATCGCCATCTTTAGGGTTGTAGCGTGCATCATTATTGACATCGTTCCAACGGTCTGGTACTTCAGGTGTAATGGACAATGCTGCAAAACCGACGTGAATCTGCCCTTCAGGACTATCTTTAACAGTGAGGTCTATTGTAAATCCAGGATTTCTATCTTTTGTAACGATTAAAAAGTAAATGAGCAATCCTATTAAAAGACTACCAAGCGCCAGGCAAGTACCAATTAAGCATTTCTTCATGGTAAGTAAGTTTTAGTTGGTTTAGCAATTAGTTTTGTTGATTGATAATATCGTTTGATGAGCTTTAGAGGCGTTCAATAATGGTTGCAATGCCCATGCCCGCACCTCCACAAAGCGTAACCAAACCTGTTGATAGATTTCTTCGCTCCAATTCGTCCAATAAAGTGCCAAGTAATATGGCACCAGTTGCCCCCAGTGGATGCCCCATAGCGATAGCACCGCCATTAACATTTAGTTTATCTATTGGAATTTTAAACTGTTGCTGATATTTTAATACCACTGCTGCAAAGGCTTCGTTGCATTCCCAGAGATCAATATCTGCTGCGTTCATACCAGCCAAGCGCAAGGCTTTTTGTGTAGCAGGGATATTGCCTGTCAACATAATAGTAGGGTCGTCGCTGCCCACACCAAATGATTTGACTTTAGCTCTAGGTCGCAGCTCTAGTTGATGACCTGCCTCCGCACTGCCTATCAAAATAGCGGCAGCCCCATCTACAATACCTGACGAATTGCCCGCAGTGTGGACATAGTTAATTTCTTCTAGTTCGGGATATTTTTGCAATGCCATGGCTTCGTACCCCATTTTGCCCAGTTGTCGGAAAGAAGGGCGAAGGCGGGACAACTGCTCTAGTGTGGTATCCTGTCGGATAATCTCATCTTTGTGCAGTAAAATCAGGCCATTTCTGTCTTTTACAGAAATAATAGAGTTGTTGAAATAACCTTGCTGTTGCGCATGAGTAGCCCGCTGTTGTGAAAGCAGTGCATATTCATCTACCTGCTCTCTGGTGAATCCTTCTGAACTTGCTATCAAATCGGCGGCAACGCCTTGTGGTAGGTAGCGCAACTGATTAATAATTTCTGGGTCGTCAATGAGTGCGCCGCCATCTTTAGCGATAGGGACTTGGCTCATACTTTCTATACCTCCGGCCACTGCTAAGGTTAAAGCTCCTGAAGCTACTTTGAGTGCCGCTAGGTTAACTGCTTCCAAGCCTGAGGTGCAGTAACGATTGATTTGCATTCCACAGACCTCATTAGCCCAACCTGCTCGCAGGAGCGCAGATTTAGCGATATTGTACCCCTGTCCGTTTGTAGGGGTAACACAGCCTATTATAGCATCCCCTACTTTTTCGGTCGGCAGTTGATGGCGCTTAGCTAATGCCTTTAAAGTGGTCGCTAGTAAGTCAATGGGCTTTACTTCGTAGAGTGCCCCGCCTACTTTACCTCTGCCTCTTGGCGTTCTAACAGCATCATAAATGTATGCAACTTCCATTCGGTATTGAATCTTGTTTATGCGATTAATTTTAGCACTTCTTCCTTCAGATTATAGTCCTTTCTTAGCACATCCATTGTCGGTCGAACACTGAGGAAAATCAATATGCCTAGAGCAAAAGGAAGCAAAAAAAAAGGATTGTTAGTCATCATCAGAAAGACTAAATTGAGTAAATTCACTCCTTCGATAGGGGCAGCACGCAAAATAGTGGTTGTTGTAAAGTGAGGCAGTACACGCTCTAATGTACTCATTTGGCTGGCTTTTGCTCTCTGACGATTGTATATAAAGTTGGACAACGCCAAAACAGAAATAGTAGTTAGGATAGAAATTAGGGTAAACTTATCGCTTAATTCTATTTTGAATGTTCCAATAGGTTGATTAAAAATGAGGATAATGATGGTAGCGAAAAGGAGTTGACCTGCCAATAATGAGTAATAGATAACTTGTGTAACTTGAAAATTTTTTTTAGCGGCGACAGATTCCAGCATGATAAGTATTTTTATTTTACCTCAGCAAAATAAAACATTTATCACTTTCACCAAAATTATTGCTGTAATTAATTAGTATGAACATTTAATCCGAATTTTCTCTATTAAGAAAAATTCGGATTAAATCTAGCTGTTCCTTTCTAGTGGAAGGCTTATTTCTTACCTTTCTTGGTAGTAGCGGCAGCGGCAGCAGCGGCAGCAGCGGCAGCAGCACGCAGCGCACGCGGAATTTCAATAAGTGCCACTGGTGTCCCACCAGGAATTAGTATCTCGATGTTATCATCTACTTTGATGTCTCTAACACGAATTGATTGACCTAGCTCTAAGCCTGAAATATCTAGCTTAAGTTCATCTACGATATTGGAGGGCAATGTTTTAATTTTTACACGGCGAATGCTTTGTACCAATTTTCCACCAGCTTTTAAGCCTGGAGAATTACCAAAAAACCGTACCGGAACTTCTAATTTTACTGGATTGCCTTCGATTAACTGTAAAAAGTCAATGTGCAGGATATTATCTTTTGTAGGGTGGTATTGTACTTCCTTGACGATACATTGATATGACTGACCTTCTAAGGCGACTTCTACCAATTTGAAATCCGGAGTGTAAATAGCGTTTTTCACTTCGTTCAAAGTAGTAGTGAAGTGTATTGCTTTGCCATTGCCGTACATCACACAAGGAATAAGACCTTGATTTCGGTACGATTTCGTTGCTTTTTTTCCCAACTCTGGGCGTGCTTGAGCATTAATTGCTACTGTTTGCATGACTTGAATTCTGTTTGAATTGACTTACGATTTCATAAGGGCTGCAAAAATAAATATTTTTTTGAATTGTTGCTAGATTTGAGTTCAAAAGTTGCAAACAAAAACATAAGGATTGTATTTTTGCCAAAAAATTAAATGATGCGTCTTCTTTTGCTTTACTCGTTCATGATGTCATTACAGATGCTTCCTGCTCAATCTGATAGTAGTTTTCAAATCATGAGTTTTAATATCCGTTTTGCTAATCCGATAGACGGTGTAAACTATTGGGATAATCGTAAAGATTTGGTCGTAAGTATGATACGGTATCACGGAGCGGATATCATTGGATTGCAAGAAGCCTTGCGCCGACAAATGGATGATTTAAAAGCAGCATTACCTGATTATAAATGGGTGGGCGTTTGCAGAACGGATGGTACTCAGCATCCTAGCCCCGATGACGAGTTTTCATCCATCCTTTACAATGCCAAGCGTTTTGAATGGTTAGCAGGTGCTACTTTTTGGCTTTCCGAAACACCCGATGTGGTCGCCTCCAAGGGCTGGGACGCTGCTCTGCCGAGAATTGTAACTTGGGCAAAATTCAAGGATCGAACTACACAAAAAATATTTTTTCATTTTAATACTCATTTTGACCATCGAGGAGAAAAAGCGAGAACTGAAAGTGCTAAACTCCTGCTATCAAAAATAAAAACCATTGCTGATGGAGTACCTACGCTCGTTACTGGCGATTTCAATGCAAATGATATTTCGTTGACATATAGAACATTAGTGGATGAAAATAATCCAGCGCATTTAAAAGACGGCATCCAAGTAACATCGCTGCCTCATCATGGACCTATGGGAACTTGGAGTGCTTTTCAATTTCCGGGCGAGCCAGGCAGACGTATTGATTACATTTTTGTAAAGAACAACATTAAAGTGAAGAAACATGCTGTTCTTTCTGATTCTTGGAGCGGCCGCTTTCCTTCTGATCATTTGCCAGTGATAGCGCAAGTTGTTGTGGAGTAATTTATACCAAAATTCATGGGATTCGTAAGACTTTCAGGATGGATTTACTTAATTTTTCAAGGATGCTATCCATATTATCTTCGCAAATCAATTTCGTTTAGTTATCTTGCTTGCCAAAAAGGGAAACCCTCAAGCATTTGCTGCTATTAAAATGATAAGGTTTCGTTAAAAGTTATTAAAGTTGTGTTACTCCAACTACCTTTGCATAGTCATAGAAAGAAGAAAAACGTTTCTATTATCAAATTCAATTTATCCATTGGATAAGTCCTTAATTATTAACAATGAAGAAAATATTATTAGCAGTTTCCTTATTCACACTGTTTTTGGGAATGCAATTAAGTGCTCAAAAATATGGTCATCTCAATTCAGGTAATCTATTGCAAACGCTTCCTCAAGTGAAAACGGCTGACGCACAAATGAAGACCTTTCAAGAGGGATTGATGAAGAAAGGGGAGGAAATGGCAAAAGCATTTGAACAGAAATTTCAAGTTTATGCTGCTAAAGTGCAAAATGGCGAACTTTCTCAAATTCAGAGAAAGCAGCAGGAGGAAGCACTGGAAAAAGAACGTAACCAAATTATGACTTATGAAGAAGAAGCTGCGGAACAAGTAGCGACAAAAAGAGAGGAGTTATTAAAACCTATTTTAGAAAAGGTGGATGCTGCCATTCAGGCAGTAGGGAAAGAAAATGGTTATTTGATGATTTTCGATACAAGCATTCCTAATGTTATTCTTTTTGTAAGAGATATGGACGATGTGGAGCCGTTAGTAAGAAAAAAATTAGGTATCTAAATGGTTAAATTCAACCCTATTACGCAGCATGGAATATATGCCTAATGGGGTTGAATTATGCTAATTGTTTAGACCTGCCAAAAAAATATCATTCGATGAGTATGGATTTACTTGATGGCAACAAAAAGTGCTTATTATTTTTATACTTTTCCGAAAATTACTTATTGTTGTGTACAAATTAATGCCCGCTCTGCTCGAAACAAGAATGGTAGTAGTGAAAACAGCTTAAAGATAAGTCAAGTACGGTCAAAATAGCAGTTATTGTTCCCTATCCAATAGCTATAGCTTTTGTTGTGCTTGCCTCAATTTTTACTGTTCAGACACTTAAAGCACTACTCCATGGCTAAGAAAATTTCTTTTCAGAATGCGCCTTTTATTCAGCTATTTTCCGCACTTACCGCTGATGAATACAAAAAATTTGGCACTTATCTCAACCATCTAACAAAAGCAGAAAATGCAATAAAGCTCTATCAATATTGCATGAAACACAAAGGAGAGCCTTTGGAGAAATATTGGAAAAAAGACCTGATATTAAGCAAAGTTTTTGATAAAAACACCCTTGATAGCAATTGTCAACCCGATGCCAATCGTCAACTTAATAATGCACTTTTAGAATTAAGAAATAAATTAGACGATTTTTTAATCTTGAACATTATAAAAAAAGAGGAAAATCGGAAATTACTTTTGCTGGAGATATATCGAGAAAGGAGACTAGCAGATTTATTTAGTCAACAGCTTCATTATTTAAAAGAGAAAACAACAGTTACCTTTTTAGATTTTTGGCGAAAAATCCCTGTGCCTTATAAATCCTACTACAATGACATTAAAAGCAGCACCAGTAAAAATATAGACGATTTCAATTATACCTTGCAAGCAATAGAGCATCTTAAATTAATGACTCAATTAAAATTTACTTGTGAAGCACTAAGCCGTGAATTAATAGGCATTAAAGATGATGTTAGGTTTGATTTACCCGAAAGTATGCTTCACCAAGAATTTGACCATCCAGTATTAGCAACATATAAAAAATACTACTATTTACTGGCATCCCCTAATGAAGAAGAGTTTGATAAACTGTTTGACGATTTAAAAAAGTACTACAAAAGCAGTAGTAAAAAGCATAAAGATGAACTAGAAGAAATGGCAACTTGGCTTGGTTATTTAATCAATGTAGCCAGCCATTTATATCAGCATGGAAGGTCTAATTTTATTATTCGCATCATTGAATTATTACAATTTGGATTGCGAGAAGAAGATATTATCAATAGTGCTGACGTTACAGAGGAACTCATATTCACTATCGTTGCTGTTGGCTGTCATCAAAATCAAGTGCAAAAGAATAATGGTGTAGCCCAAAAGGATACGATTGACCTTAAAAGAATACTTGGATTGTTTAAGAAAAAAAATCCAAATCAAAAATCGCTACTAGCATTAGCTTATGGCATCATAGCAATTTATGAATTGAATTATAAAGAAGTTAAGACTAAGTTGACTAGAATTAATTATTTAACATTAACAGCAAATGAAAGATTTATCTATTACTCCTTGTTACTCGTATCAGATTTTATGGTGTTTTTTGAAAAAATAGATAACAACAACAGTAAAGAAACAAGGCAATTTTTGAGCGATGAATTACAAGAGAAATATCAAAAAAAGCTCAACCAATTTGATGAAACGATAATAAAAGAAAATGAAATAGTTTATGAAGAACGACTTCTGAATTTAATAAAAACCTTATCCCAACTTTCAGAAGATATATTAAACAAACATGCTTTGCCAAATAATATAGCTGAAACCTTTAAACAGGCAAAGGACATACCATTTAAAAACTGTCTAACTCGTTTTTTAATATCGAAAATGCAAGAACCATCTGATAAAATGTATTTTAGCTGATTAGCTCTTTATTAAAGTTGAATATCCATATTATCAATCCCAAGCGAAGCCAACGTTTAACTCTAGGAAATTGATAAAAGGGCTATCCCATGCCACAGGAAAACTGTAAGAAAAGCCTAAATTAGAAAGAAAAATACCTCGATTGTTGCCATGTCCTGTGTTAGGGTCTTTCAAATAAACACCAAACTCTGTGTGCATTATTTTTTGGGTACTGAACCCAATGCCGCCCCAAAGGGTTTGATTATATACTACTCGCACATTCACATCAGTGCTAATGGGCAATGATTTATCTTTGTTGTCTTTTTTGCCATCAAAAAGCGTTTTAAAATGGCTTCCAGGCACATTTCTAATCCATACCGAAGGCTCTATGAAACTACGCCTATTGTAAGCACCCTTAAAAATAGGAAATACAATACCTGCTAAAAGGGAAATATTGCGTTGTGGCGCAATGAAGGCAGTTTCTTCTTTTTTATTCAAGGCGACCAAATCTCCTGTTGCTTGCGGCACAGAAAGCCCAACATAAAATTCCTCTACGAATAAGTCGTCATTACAAATCATGCAATATTCTCTAAATGATTGGCGATAAAAAACACCAACAGAGACATCCAAATAATGCTGACGAAGTAAATCTTCTGTAAGATAGTTACTACCACTCGCAAATTGGAGCATTTCGCTATGAATGTAATTGCCGAGCCAACCCACATTAAAGCCTACCGAAAGCACACTTCTGGCACGGGGGTCCAGAGCTAGAATAGCGGCTACATTACCTTGCAAACGTGTTGTACCAACCGCTCCCGCCTGCCCTGTTGTACTAAATATACCATATTTGAGTTGGGTATTACTAAATCTATTTACAGGATAGGACTCGAAGCGTACTGCGCCATACCAAGGTGCTTGAGGAATGTCTTTACCTAGCCATTGATGGCGCGCTGAAAGATGAATGACATTGTTTTTGTACTCGTCCATCAGGTGCAAACGGTCAATAGCAGCGGGGTTAATCAACTGCCAATGGGAGCGATACATGGTGGAAAGATCAAGTAATTGTGCATTTAATGTCTTACAAAACATCAAAGCTACAACAAGACAAACTGTTTTCATGAATGATTTTGATTTTTTATTCTACAACGAATAAATGCAGTTCATTATTCAAACTATTTTCGGGCATAAAAGGCGTTTGCAATGCTCCCTTGCCATATTTTTGCTGTACCAAATCAGGGACGCGCTTTTGCAGAAACGCATAAATTTCTTTGATAGAAAGTATGCCTCTTTCTCCTTCTGAAGAATCGCAAATAATAGTTTCCCCATTACTCAACGTTATAGCTTGACCGCTCAAGGCTTCAAGTAGTGCTTTAGTGAATGCTCCATTTTGCCAACTCTCATCTTCGTAGGAAAGTTCCTCATCGCCGCAAGAACTCATCGTAAGCATTCCAGAAGCAGTGCTGTTCAATTCGTTCAATGCTCTACTTATGCTAGCGGAAGTGATTTGGCTTTTTGATTTTGCTGCCCCACTATGACAAGCATCTGTAAAGACCATTTTTTTGCATGGAATTAGATTCAGAAACGCCAAAACATCTCGACGATAATCCACCGTAGTGGTTAGTTCGCGGTCTTCGTTGTAATCTGATGGGATAATTCTAAACTCCCCATTTACCTTTTTTCCATGTGATGAAATGAAGATAGCGAGTAAATCATTGGACATAATTTGGTCTAAACCATCATTTTTTCTAAAGCGATTGTATAGACTTTCAAACTCTACCCGAATATTTTGGCAGGTGGTAGATTCATAATCTGTTAATTCTCTAATAAATACTTGATTAAATAAGCCTTTTCCCTCTTGCTTACGCATCGCATTAGCAAAATCTTTAGCATCCTTACTCGTATAATTCAAATCTTGATAAGGCGGACCAATCGCTAAAACATGCAAATTGGGTAATTTGGGTTCATAGATGATAATAATCGGCTCTGTTTGCTTGCGCTCTAAGTTATTTTCTACCAATAAGGAAATTTTGTTTTCACCTTCTACTAAAGGTATTTGCCGAGCAAAAAGAGAGGCATAAGTTCCGCTGACTTGAGTTTGTTCTAAAGTAGGTGGCGACTTGGAGTCATCTAGCAAAAAACCATTAACATATACTTTTACATCTTGTGAACGCAACGGTCGGTCAGTATAAACACGCGCTTTTATTTCAACAGAACTTTCTGTCGTTCGACGACTTGTAGCGGTATTGTCCCAATCTACAATAATATTGCCTAAATTGCCCGAAGCACTTACATCGCCACCAATGGCAAAAGGTACGCGAAGGAGAACTTTATTTTCTTCTGACCGAATTTCAATAGCCCCACTAAATTTTCCACCAACAAACAAAGCATCAGGATTGAATGGCAGTTCTACTGATTTTTCTGCGCCAGCAGCAATATAAGCAAGGTATCTTTTTTCAAAATAGCTTACCGATTTGAGTGGGGTATCAGTTACAACATGTGCCGTAGCACTCACCAGTGCGCCCGTTCCTGAATTGCGCAATTTAAACTTTAAAGCGGCGCGCTCATTGGGCGCAAGTTTACCATCGCCATTTTGGTCATATAGTTGCAATGCACTGGCTAATTCCAAACGTGGCTGATCTAGACTTTTAGAAGCAACAGTCTGTGGACTTGGCGGTATCAAGTTAATCATTTGAATAGAGTAGCGTCCGTTTTCGTTTGTTACACCCGCTATAATACAACTCTTTTGATAGCTGTACCAGATGTCCTTGATGTCAAAAAGAGGTAGTGCTAAACTGTTCATTTTCTTGAAACCTTGCAAAAGCATTACTTCATTTTGCATATTGTTGATGGTCATGCTGGTCAGTATATACTGGTCTTCGTAGGTTTTGACCATTCCAAAACCGACTTCATCTTCTCGCCCACCAATGGCTTCATTGACTTTTAATTTCAATTTATCATCCACTTCGAGTACCCACGCATCTTTACCATTTTTTAACCTTTCTCCTGCCAGCAATAACTGCTTATCATAAGTAGAATTTACTTGACGAATTTGGCTCCAACCTTTATTTTTTACGATTTCCTCTTGCACTATACTATGCTTATCATCTATTTTAGCTAACCAAACATTACCTTCATTTACTTTTTCCGTTTTTGATTTTTTTGTGTTGCCACAAAGCAAAATGTGATCGTCGAAAGTAGCAATCATCCCCTCCAAACTAGCGTATTTACCATTACCGATGAAGTGCTGTTGCTGAATGCGTCGGTCTTTGTATTGAACCAGCCAGATATTGCCATCTTCTTGCGATTTTTTGCCACCGATTAAAATATTGCCATTCTCTAGCAAAATTACTTTTTGTAGCATTCCTGTGCCTAGGATACTTTCCTCTAATCGTCTGCCAAATTCATCTGTCTTTATAAGCAATCCCTCTGTGTCGTATTTGCTAGCGGAAGTACCGACTAAGTAAAAACCACCGTCAGGCAACTGAACAATATCGTAAATTGCATCATCTCGCCCATTGTTTTTTCCGTAGAGATGTCTTTCTATTAACTGCCCTGATGCTTCGTCAATAATTAGCAACAAGCCATCTTTTTCACTCTTATCCGTCCAACTTTCCCCAACTACGACCAAATCGCCATTCATAGATTGATAAACTGCATGAATGACATCATTTTTGCCGTCCGAAGGAATTTTTACTTTCCATTTCTCCCTAAGTTCCTGCCCCGAAGCAGCAAGAGTGAGGCACAATAAAAATAAGCATAATGTAAAATGTTGAGCCATGACTTATTCTAGTTTGTTTATTTGGTACAATGGTTGTCTGTTTATTTTGTAAAAACATATACATTTTACTTTGCTAGTTGATATTAGAACACAACACACAAAGCGGACAGTGCTTATATTCTCCCAACTGTGTCCGTAAAAAGGGGGAAATTACCTAGAATTCAGTCCGTAGAAGTTGCATTCTAACGCATCAGTGTTTTAAATTCGTACTTAAAAGTGTTACTTTTTTTACGCTACAATAAATTTTTAGCTTCTAATGACCTCACTTACATCAACATCATTTAGTTTTATGAAGCCTTAACAATTTGTATATCAAGTGCCTATGGTGTACCCATTTTATTTTGTAAATTTACACGAAATCTTTAGGATGTCAAACCAAAGGGAACTTTTTTGTGCTTGATAACACACCTCTAGTGTATTTAAAGAAAGGAAATGTTTAGGTGAAGAAAAAAATAAATCATTCATTTTTTGCATATTTATAAAGTGAAGGAACATCCAATACTAAAAGTAAAGGATAAATGCGTTAACCAATCGTTGCGTTTTGAGGTGTCCCCTTTGAAGGTATGCGATTTGGTCAAGCGATTTATACATTTTACAACGTTCATTAAAGAATCCTATTTAAACTTTATGTGATGAATATTATAGCTATCGCCGTACTCTTTTGGTTAAACCTTTCTTTGACCACCACCCATACCCAACATACATCGCCTGAAGCATCTCATTCTGTCATCAACGCATTGTATGATGTTGATGTAGTCTTTTCTTGCAATCGCCAAACTGATTCGCTTGTTCTGGTGAAACTTTATGAAGTTGCAGATGGAAGAAATTGGACGAATCCTTGGGATTTGAATAGACCAATGAACACTTGGCAAGGTGTTTTTTTGGATGCCAACGGCTGTGTCCGTATTTTAGGTTTGGGCAGTCGAAAGCTAGACGGTGTTATTCCTGATGAAATAGGTGATTTAAGTGCTTTAGAAGAATTATATTTGGATAAAAACGCTCTTTATGGGAGTATTCCAAATACCATTGGTAAGTTAAGCAGCCTAAAGAAAATTTCTTTAGCATTTAATTTCTTGACAGGCACTATTCCAGCATCAATGAGCGATTTGACCAATCTCGAAGTAGCCACTCTAGGGAATAATCCTTTTAGTCGCAGCATGGTGCCAGCCGAACTTTTAAATTTACCTAAACTAACACTGCTCTGGATTGATTTTAGCTTAATTGATAGTTTACCGCCTTTTTCACCAAATCCTAACTTAGACCTTAATTTACCTAATAATTACCTCACTTTTGATGATATTCTAAATGGCACCAGCCAAACAATGAAAAATTTTAGCTACTTCAATCAAGCAAAAATTTACAAGGATACGACCATTAACGCACGACAAGGCGAAACCATATTTATTGATTTAGGTATTGATAAAGGCGTAAGGAATAGCTATTACGTTTGGTCTCAAAATGGACAGTTTTACAGAGATGAATATCAGCCGACATTTACGATAACAAATATTCAACCCCAAGATGCAGGAAATTACTCCGTTAAAATTTCTAATGAAGATGCGCAAAGCGTTAATTTGTCTTCTTACACGATTGTAATTAACGTAGAAGCGGTTTGTAATGCCACTTTTGGAGAAGTTGCAGTTACGCTTTGTCCGCCCATTACTACTTATGAAATAAATGGACAAACTTACACTCCTGGCCAGTACTCCCAAACCCTGACTAATGCTGCTGGCTGTGATAGTATGTTGACCCTTAAAATAACACAAAGTGCATTACCTGATGGGCGTATTGAAGGCGATACACTCATTTGTGCTGGCGCTACAACTACACTGAAAGCAGTAAGTGAAATAAATTACACCTACAAATGGAGCAACGGTGCAACTACGCCTGAAGTTAACGTAGGTGCTGGTAAACACAGCGTTACTGTAACCAACGAAGCAGGCTGTGAACGGATTTGGGATGTCGTAGTTAAACAAGATGATGAAGTACCCAAGATTACTTGCCCTAGTGATATTAGTTTAGAAACTGATGGCACAGGAGCGATAGCCATATGGGCTGCCCCGTTAGTAACTGATACTTGCCCTCAGGTTGAGGTAGCCACTACACACAATTCGGGTGATTTATTCCCTATTGGTAGCACTCAAGTTACTTATACCGCTACTGATGCTCAAGGGAATAGCCAGCAATGTAGTTTTAAGGTCAATGTGGCTGAAAAGGAAGCAGCATGTACACCCGATGTTCAAAATTTCACGAAAAAACTTTGTCCTAACGGGAGTTATGACTTTGCAGGAGAACTCCTTACGCAAGCAGGAGATTACACAAAAAAGTTTCAAAATCAATTAGGTTGCGATAGTACCGTTAATATTACCTTACAAATATTACCTTCCTACGAATTAGAACAGACCATCTTAGTCTGTACCCCTGAAGAAGTAGGCATAATGCCAATTTTCTTGACCACTAAGGAAGGCTGCGATAGTATTATCAACATTAAAAAGGTGTATGAACCTAATAGTTTAACCATTTTAGATCGAGAAAATGCGACCACTTGCGACCCAACTAAAGTAGGTACAGATACTATTGTTGTAAAAGATACGAATGGAAACTGCGAAGGTATCGTCCTCAAAACGACTACTTTAGCAATAGCTAATTCACCTACAACACGAACTGAAATCGTTTGCCGTGC
>DAITMC010000067.1:0-15506 GCA_036835365.1 Saprospiraceae bacterium | reverse complement strand
ATTAATTTAATAACTCCACGAATCTACCTTTTACAACATTAGTTTACCTAAGTAGTTTGTAATAATATAGGTTCAAGACACCATATTTGCATAATTCCTGCTGGTGGTCAGAAATGAGTAACAATAAAGTTATTTTGTATGCTACATAAAATCAAGCAATTAAAATTTCATCTAGCGAAAACGCATCAAATTGTAAGGTTAAAATATTTAAAGTACATTACCTACTATACCACCCTTTCAGAATTTTTGTCGTTCTATGTAAAAACCTGAAAGGATGGTGTAGCAAATATATTGTAAAATGTTATATCTCACTTTTTGACGCATTTGCCCTAAATTTTATCATGCACTTATTTTTCTATTCTTAACGCATCCAAAACAATATTATTTAAACCCATGACTTTTAGGTCAATATGTGTTTTATTGATAGTAAAAAAACCATAGTGATGTTTTTTTATAACAACATCCATGTTAGGAAAATCACTATTGGCAGGTGCTTCCAATCCACCTCCGGCTCCCCCCATCACAAAAAAGTGTGTTTTCTGAAGACCAAATTCTTTGCTTAGTCGCTCGTAGCAATGGCTATGCCCTGAAAGCACAACATCAATCTTTGCGGATTCGGCGTATTGTGTGATGAGTTCCTCCATAAAAGCATCACCATGATAAGCTTCCCAACCTTGTGAGTAAGGCGGCTGGTGAACAAGTAGAAAACGCCAATCCGCATTTTGCCACGCTTCGGATTTTAATTCGTTCAACAACCACGTTTTTTGATTATCTTCAATACCAATAGGAAAACGCTCGTTGGGGTCGAGGGCAATAAAGGCACAA
The DNA here is from genome assembly GCA_036835365.1 of Saprospiraceae bacterium. GTDB lineage: Bacteria > Bacteroidota > Bacteroidia > Chitinophagales > Saprospiraceae > JAAUTG01. The sequence goes on along the minus strand of DAITMC010000067.1, from coordinate 14,681 downwards.
TTGTTGTAAGTCCATGAAAAATAGCGTTCTCTCTTAATGTATTGCTGATAGTATTTGGGTACTAAGTCATCGTAATAGCCGTCATAATCGTGATTCCCCAGCAACGTAAACGTAGGAATACTGGTACTCAAGGGTTGCAAAGCATACAAAAACGCTAGCCACTGCGTTCGACTTGAACCATCGGCAACTAAATCGCCTAAACCAACAGTGAAAGCAGGGGATTGTCGGTGCATTTGTCTAGTTAACTGCTGAAAAATTGACCATCCACCTTGACTATCCCCCCACGTAGCAAAAGAAAAAGGGACATCGTCCTTTTCAGGCTGCAAAGTATAAATAGACGAGTAAGTATTGCCAACTTTTATTTTGTAATAGCAAGGATTCGTAGTAGATAAGTGCTTTAAGCCAAAGGTGTAAATTCCATTCATCGTATCCAAAGGTGATACAATTTGGTTAAGTTGAGTGCTATCCTGACCAAATTGTAGCTGTAAAAAAAGATGATTTCTAGCAACAACTTTAACGAGATATTCACCAGCCGCAATCCTTTGCACAAAAGGTGGAGCAAACATTAAGTGCTGCACCTGTTTGTAGATAGGGTTCAATAGATGCAGTGCTTCCATTTGCTCAAAATAAGCAATGCCTTGCTCCATATCCATCCATTCTACTTTTTTTAATCCACCTTGAAGTGCATTGTTTAACACTCTGATAATTAGGTCAGTAGAATCTAATGTGGGAAGCAATACAAATTTATTAGCTAGACGTTGCATTACTTGCTCGCCATTGTAAAATACTTGTGCGCCATCATCTGCTTGGATAAGCAAGAGTTTAGCGGTATCTAATTTTACTTTTCTAGCATACCAAAGCGGCGTATTGGGCAAGTTAACGCGATGGGGCAAATTGACTATATTGCTCATTATAGGCTTATCGGATAAAGATACTCGTAGGGTTTCTTCTGATGTACCAACGGCAAATCGCCAATGTTGCCAAGCTATTATTTTTGGAGGTTTAGGAGCTAATTCAGCTATTTGCATTTGAATTTCCTTTGTTTGAAAGGCTTTAGGCTGATACATCACAAGGGATTCCAGTTTTTGTTGACAACTAATGAAGCTCCAAAAAAAGAAAATACAAATAAAAGAAGGTATGCGCATAGGTTTAAATATTGTTCTTGCAAAACGATTTTGCTCCGTTCGTGTTGTTTAATTGGTATATGGACAACAAATTTTATTTTCCTATGAAAAAACACAAAATAGGGTTAGCCCTTTCAGGTGGAGGCATACGTGGCGTGGCGCATATAGGCGTAATAAAAGCATTGTTAGAGCACGATATTGAACCCAGTGCAGTTATTGGTACGAGTGCTGGTGCTATTATTGGTGCACTTTACGCCGCAGGCAAAACGCCTGATGAGATGATGAAGTTTGTGAAAGAATGGAGTTTGCTCAAATCCATTCGCTTCGGTCTGCCTATTGATGGCTTCACTAGCTTAGCTTTTTTGAAAGAGCATCTACAAAAACATCTAGGCTTTGATGAATTTGAATCACTTCAAAGACACCTCTATGTTGGCGTAACCAATATGAACGACGGTACACTGGAAGTGCTTTCTTCAGGCTCTTTGAGCGACGCGGTCATGGCTTCTTCTGCTATACCTATTGTGTTTAAACCCGTTGAAATTAACGGTAAAGTTTACGTAGATGGCGGTGTAATGTGCAATTTAGCTATTGACCCTTTGCGCAGCGAATGCGAAACGCTCATTGGGGTCAATGTAATGCCGACGGGAAGCGTTGAAACCAAAGCGTTAGGCAACATGATTAGTATTGCTGGGCGACTATTTGCACTTAGCATTACCGCAACGGCAAGAGAATCCATTGAGCGATGTGATGTGATGATTAATCCTTTAGTAGGTAGCTATCAAGTATTCAAAATACTACAAAAGGATTTTACTAAAATTTACAAATCAGGCTACGAAGCCGCTCTTGCACAAATGCCCTCGTTATTAGAAACCGTTGAACCATAAGCAGATGAATAACACAGACAACATCAAAAATACTTCAATTCAAGAACACTACTGGACCAATCGCTATCTTAGTCAAAACACAGGTTGGGATATTGGCTATCCTTCCACACCGATTAAGGACTATTTTGATGCCTTAAAAGATAAATCTGCAAATATCTTAATTCCAGGAGCAGGCAATGCTTACGAAGCGGAATACCTGTTTCAGCAAGGTTTTAAAAAAGTAGATGTGTTGGATATTGCGCTGCCGCCATTGCAACAATTTCAACAAAGAGTACCAAATTTTCCAGCACAGCAACTTCTTCATGGCAACTTTTTTGAGCATCAAGGCAGCTATGACTACATTGTGGAACAAACTTTTTTCTGCTCCTTCACCCCAACGCCTGAAAATAGGCAAGCCTACGCCCAAAAAATGTCGGAACTTCTAAAACCTAACGGAAAATTAGTAGGCTTGTGGTTCAACCATCCTATCTACGCTAAGGAAGGACGACCTTATGGTGGTTCGTTGGAAGAATATCTAGGCTATTTTGCCCCCTTATTTGACATCCTCTCGTTTGATTTAGCACACAATTCTATCCCACCAAGAATGGGCAAAGAATTGTTTGGTATCCTACAAAAGCGAAGTTAATGACTATTACGTTTCTGGAGCAAACGCTTCATTTACACCCCTACAAAGCAATTTTTTGGGAAGAAAAAAGCATCTTGTTAATCGCTGACTTACATTTAGGGAAAGTGATTCATTTTAGAAAAGCAGGTATTGCTGTACCTAAAGCCGTTGGGCAAGAAAACTGGGAAAAACTTTATGCGTTACTTCTTGATTTTCAACCTAAAAAAGTCTTGCTATTAGGTGATTTATTCCATTCGGAATACAATATTGATTGGGAGGATTTCAAGGGTTTGGTACAACAATTTCATCGTACTCAGTTTGTGTTAGTTCTAGGTAATCACGACATATTAGACAATGATTTGTACGTGAAAGCAGGTTTGGAAGTAGCCCACAGCATTGAATTGAAACCTTTTTTGTTCACCCATGAGCCTACGCACCATGAACATTGTTACAACTTAGCTGGACATATTCATCCTAGTGTACGGTTAACAGGTAACGGTAAGCAACAAATGCGCCTACCTTGTTTTCACTTTGGTCAGCAGGCAGGTCTATTGCCAGCCTTCGGTTCGTTTACTGGAAATGCAATCATCTCACCCAAAATAGGGGATAAAGTATATGTAATTGCCAACCACTCAATTGTTGAAGTTTTCTAAAGGAAGAGTGATATTAATTTTTTAGATTTGTACGATATAAATACACTAAATACAAAAAATGGCACAAGAACTGCTCAAAGCGACCGATCTACCTTATCAAAAACCGCCAAAATCTATTTTAGACATTGTAGATGCACCTTGCACGCCAGCCATCAAAATTAGTCCCAATCATCAATATTTACTCCTCTTGGAATACGTGAATTTCCTTACGATTGAAGAGTTGGCGCAGGAGGAATTGAAATTAGCAGGCATTAGAATTAATCCTAAAATTTACGGGCAAAGTCGAGAAAAATATTATATTAACATAAGAATAAAAAATATTCAAACAGGCATTGAACAACAAATTTTAGAGCTACCAGATAATCCAAAAATTGAAAGCGTAAGCTGGTCGCCTGATAATCAGCATATTGCATTCACACACACTACCGACAAAGGTATTACTCTTTGGATAGCCCATGTAGGCAGTTTAAAAGCCGAACCTGTTACAGATGCCATCATCAATGATGTGATTGGAGGTACTTATCAATGGTTTCGGGACAGCCGTACTATACTGTTAAAAACAAAGGTCGCCACTTCTTTCAATGTAGATGATTTGTTGCAAGAATCGCCTCGTCCTATTATTCAATTCAGTGAGGGCAAAGCTGCTCCTATTCGCACCTATCAAGATTTACTCAAAAATGCACACGATGAAAGACTCTTTGAGCATTTTGTAACCACTCAATTACTCGTTTTAGATATTAACACTAAAACCTTAAAGCCTTTTGGCGAACAAGGCATGGTTAATGGGTTCAATATCTCTCCTGATGGTAATTATGTACTAAGCACTCAATTAAAAAAACCATTCTCTTACTTAGTGCCTTACAATCGTTTTCCCTTCGATGTGGTGATGTACGACCATTTGGGAAATAAGATTCGCACTGTTGCTGAAATTCCATTGAGTGATGATGTACCAAAAGGTTTTGGTGCAGTGAGAAAAGGGGCGCGCAATTTTATGTGGCGGGCTGATGCACCTGCTTCGCTGTACTGGGTAGAAGCACAAGATGAGGGCGACCCTAGCGTACAGGCAGAAGTGCGCGATAAACTTTTTATGCTTGAAGCTCCTTTTGTCGAAGACGCTAAGGCGGTACTTTCTTTTCAACTTCGATTTGCAGGCATTACTTGGGGAAACACCAACTTAGCTTTATGTGAAGAATGGTGGTGGTCTAACCGAAAGCTAATCACTAGCATTTGGAATCCAAGCCAGCGGAATGGACAAAGGGAAGTGCTCTTTGACCGTTCTTTTGAAGACCATTATAACGACCCTGGTGATTTTGAAACCACGCTCAACAAATTTAATCGCTATGTGCTATTAGAAAAAGCTGGCCACCTTTACTTGGTGGGTAAAGGTGCGTCAGAGCAAGGTAGTCAACCCTTTATTGATGAATTTAACCTAATGCGTAAAACCAAAAGGCGACTTTGGCAATCTAAAGCACCTTACTATGAAGTCCCTTTATTCATTTTGGATATTGAAAAAGCCCTATTTTTATCTCGTCGAGAATCAAAAGAAGAAGTTCCTAACCTATTCATTTCCAACTGGAAGAATGGAGAGCATAAGGCAATAACAAACTACCAAAATCCTTATGAATGTTTAAAAGGAGTGGAAAAAGAACTCATCCGCTATCAGAGAGCAGATGGAGTGCAGATGACAGGAACACTGTATTTGCCTCCTAATTATGATGCGGAAAAGGATGGAAGATTACCTGTTTTTATGTGGGCTTATCCTAGAGAATTTAAAAGTAAAGCAACGGCAGGTCAAATAACAGATTCGCCTTATGAATTTATTCGTATTGGCTGGGGGTCTCCGATTTATTGGGTTACACAAGGTTTTGCTATTTTCGATGACTTCAGCGTGCCTATTGTTGGTGAGGGCGATGAAGAACCCAACGAATCTTTTATCGAACAATTACAACTCAGTGCGCAAGCTGCTATAGATAAATTAGTAGAAATGGGTGTTGCAGACCCAGAGCGAATAGCCGTAGGAGGACACTCATATGGAGCTTTTATGACGGTTAATCTGCTGGTACACACCAATTTATTCAAAGCAGGTATTGCCAGAAGTGGTGCTTACAATAGAACGCTTACGCCGTTTGGCTTTCAATCAGAAGAACGCACGCTATGGGAAGCTAAAGAAGTCTATATGAAAATGTCTCCATTTTTATATGCCGACCAAGTAAAAGCCCCATTGTTACTTATTCATGGGGAAATGGACAACAACCCAGGCACTTTTCCTATGCAGAGTGAACGTTTGTTTACTGCCCTAAAAACACATGGCGCAACGGCTAGATTAGTAAAACTTCCTTACGAAAGTCATAGTTATCAAGCAAAAGATTCTATTTTGCACGTTCTTTGGGAAATGGGTATTTGGCTGGAAAAATTTGTAAAATAAAGGTCAAAAAATAATAGATAAAAAAAATAAAAATTTGTTAATTACTTTATTGCAGTACGTAACAACAGTATGAGAACAGAAACCCTTTATCAGGATTTTAAAGCGCGCATGGCAAAGCAGGCAGATGTATCCTACACCATTGGTGTATTAAGTTGGGATAAAGAAGTGAACATGCCGAGCAAAGGAGAACAATTTAGGAATCAGCAAATAGCCACCTTGAGTGGTATTGCACATGAAATGTTCACCAGTGATGCCATAGGTGAACTCCTAGAACAACTTGATGCTAAGAAAGAAGAACTCTCTTTTGAAGAGGCTCGAAACGTTGAATTGACTAAGCGCGATTTTTATAGAAATAGAAAATTGAACGAATCTTTTGTCATTAGAAGGTCGCAATTGTGCTCACAAGCCTACGATAGCTGGTTGAAAGCAAAAGCAGCTAATGATTTTTCTAAGTTTCAAGCGGCATTCGAGGAAATCATTCAAGTAAAACAAGAAGAAGCGGCGTTACTTGGCTATGAAGTGAGTCCATACAATGCTTTGTTGGAAGACTACGAACCTGGATACACTGCTGCTATGCTTGACGACTTATTCGCCGATGTAAGGGAAAAGCTAGTCGATTTTGTTCGCGAAATTCGGCAGCAACCCCAGGTAGATGACCGCTTTTTGTATCAACGCTATACCAAAAAAAAGCAGTGGGATTTCAGTATTCATCTACTTAAGCAACTGGGTTACAGTTTTGAGGCAGGTCGGCAGGATTGGTCGCCACATCCCTTTACCATCAATTTTTCTGCAAATGATGTACGCATCACAACGCGCGTAAATGAGCGTGATTTGTCAACATTATTGTGGAGTAGCATTCATGAATGCGGTCATGCGCTCTATGAGCAAGGGCTTCCAACAGATTATTATGGGCTACCTATGGGTTATTATGTGTCTTTAGGCATCCATGAGTCGCAGTCGCGGCTGTGGGAAAATAATGTAGGTAGAAGCTTAGCCTTCTGGAAAGGGCAGTATTCGCAGCTACAAGCCACATTCTCAAAGCAATTGAGCAACGTCAACGTAATGCAATTTTATAAGGGCATCAATAAAATTGCACCGAGTTTGATTCGTACAGAAGCAGATGAATTGCACTATCATTTTCATATTATGACGCGCTACGAACTAGAAAAAGCCATGTTGGAAGGCGATTTAAGTGTTAAAGATGTGGAAAGTGCATGGAATGAAAAATATAAAAACTACTTGGATTTAGAGGTACCCGATGCAAAATCAGGTGTTTTGCAAGATATTCATTGGGCTTATGGCAATATCGGTTATTTTCCTACCTACAGTTTGGGGAGTTTCTATGCAGCACAATTTTTTAGTCAAGCAGAAAAAGATATCCCTACATTAAGGGAAGAAATGGCACAAGGTAGCACTAATGCTATACTTAACTGGCTGAGAACCAACATTCACCAGCAAGGCAGGCGATACACTGCCACTGAGTTGTGCGCTAGAGTAACGGGCGAACCGCTAAATTTTAAGTATTTTTATGATTATGCTAAAACCAAGTACAGTCAGATTTATGATTTAAAGTAGAGTAGTTTAGTGGCAAGGGATTATTTTTCTGAAACATCAAAAGATTTGGTGAAAATTGTACGCTCTAAAACAGCTATGGGTTATCGTAGCTCACGAATTAATTTGTGAGCTATCATTAAAATGATAACGGTTTAGTAAGCAAACGCATAAGAAAATTGTACATGAACAACCTACTAAAGAAAAACAAATTTACTTTATATGCTCTAACTTGCTTTTAGTGCGTACAAAATAAAAGGACTAGTCGTATAAGCATGGTTTAGACTTGTAGCACACCAGTGTTTATCCGTTCAATAGGGGCATGATTAGCCGCTTCGATGCCTTCAGAAATGATTTGTCGCGTTTCTAGCGGATCAATAATGGCATCTACCCAAAGACGAGCAGCCGCATAGTAGGGGGTAGTTTGTGCGTCATATTTTTCTGAAATCGTTTTCAGCAGCGCCTCTTGCTCTGCTTTGTCCACCTCTTGCCCCTTAGCTTTTAAGGTAGAGGTCTGGATTTGCAATAGCACTTTAGCTGCTTGCGTGCCACCCATAACCGCAATTTTAGCCGTGGGCCAAGCCACAATCAAACGAGGATCGTAGGCTTTTCCGCACATGGCGTAGTTGCCTGCACCATAAGAATTTCCAATAATAATAGTGAATTTGGGTACCGTTGAATTTGCTACTGCATTCACCATTTTTGCGCCGTCCTTGATAATACCACCATGCTCGGAGCGCGTGCCAACCATGAAACCAGTTACATCTTGCAGAAAGACCAATGGAATTTTCTTTTGATTACAATTCAAGATAAATCGAGTAGCCTTATCAGCAGAATCAGAATAAATAACGCCTCCGAATTGCATTTCGCCTTTAGCGTTTTTCACAATTTGCCGATTATTCGCCACAATACCTACTGACCAACCGTCTATGCGAGCGTAAGCACAAATAATCGTTTTGCCATAATTTTCCTTGTATTGTGTCAATTCGGAACGATCTACTATTCTTTTTAGTAGCTCCAAAGTATCGTAGGGTTTGCTTGCATCACTGGGCATCAATCCTAGTATGTCTTTGGGGTCTTCTTGTGGTGATACGGGTGCAATTCTATCAAAACCAGCTTTTTCAAAGTGACCAAATTGCGATACCAAGCGACGAATCGTTGCCAAACAAGTAGGGTCATCAGGCATTTTGTAATCCGTTACTCCCGATATTTCAGATTGTGTGGTTGCGCCGCCCAATGTCTCCGCATCCACTTCTTCACCAATTGCCGCTTTGACTAAGTAAGGACCAGCCAAAAAAATAGAACCCGTTCCATCCACAATCAAGGCTTCATCGGACATAATGGGCAGATAGGCTCCTCCTGCAACGCAACTGCCCATAATAGCAGCAATTTGAGGAATACCCATGCTGGAAAGTTTTGCATTATTGCGAAAAATACGCCCAAAGTGTTCTTTATCAGGGAAAATTTCATCTTGCATAGGTAAAAACACACCAGCACTATCCACCAAATAAATGATGGGAAGGCGATTCTCCATTGCAATTTCTTGCGCTCTTAGGTTCTTTTTACCCGCTACCGGAAACCAAGCGCCCGCTTTTACGGTAGCATCATTTGCTACAATAACACACTGGCGACCACTTACTCGCCCGATACCGACCACAACGCCTCCCGCTGGGCAACCCCCATACTCTTCGTACATCTCATAGGCTGCAAAAGCACCTATTTCCAGAAAATAGCTGCCCTCATCAATCAACACAGCAATTCTTTCTCTAGCCGTTAACTTGCCTTTTTGGTGTTCTTTTTCTATTTTTGCCTTGCCGCCACCCAATTTAATTTGCTCCAAACGATGTTGCACCTTAGCAATCAATAGTTTTAGGGAATCCTCGTTTTTGTTTTTTTCTAAATTGATGGCTTGCATAGTCAATAATAATTTTATGAAGCTAGTCTATTCATTATATCAAAAGCTAAGATAAGGCTTTCCAGTTTTGAGAACGCAAAAAATATTGTTTTGCATCAAAAAGCCACTAATTTTTTGGCTATCTTTGTTGGCTAACAAAGAAAACAAAAACTTGGTAGAAACAAAAACGACAAAAGGAGATCATAGCATTACCCCCTTAATGAAACAATACTTTAGCTTGAAGGCGAAATATGCTAAAGCAATTTTGCTCTTCAGAGTAGGTGATTTTTATGAAACTTTTGGCGAGGATGCTATCACAACTTCCAAAACACTAGGCATTATTCTTACCTCTCGAAATAATGGAGGCAGCGACATCGCATTGGCGGGGTTTCCCTATCACTCTTTGGATATGTACCTGCCCCGACTGGTGCGTGCTGGCTTTCGTGTGGCGATTTGTGAGCAGTTAGAAAAACCAAGTAAGGAAAAAAAAATTGTTAAGCGTGGTGTCACAGAAATAGTTACTCCTGGCATTGCTACGGATGACAAACTCCTAGATAATAAAAGTAACAATTACTTAGCGGCATTAGCTTACGGCAAAAAAGGACTAATCGGGTTAGCTTTCTTGGATATTTCTACTGGAGAATTTTTGGCAAGTGAGGGCGACTTGAGTTATGCAGAAAAGCTGATTCAAAGTATGCAGCCCGCAGAAATCATTTTCTCTAAAGAATATACTAAAACTTTTCAGGAGCAGTACGCTGAGCGTTACTACACATTTACTTTAGAAGATTGGGCGTTTCATTTTGATTTTGGTAGAGAAAAATTGTTGAATCATTTTGAAGTACAAACCCTAAAAGGGTTTGGTTTAGAAGACCTTACATTGGCGCAGACAGCGGCTGGTGCTATTCTTCACTATTTGGAAACGACAGAAAATAGAAACCTTAAACATATTTCAAGTATTAGCCGCATTCAGCCGGAGCGTTATGTATGGCTAGATCGTTTCACCATTCGCAATCTTGAACTGATAGGTACTGCAAATGACATTGGCATACCGCTTACCAAAGTATTAGACCAAACTGTATCGCCGATGGGTGCAAGGCTACTAAAAAAGTGGGTCGTGCTGCCTTTAAAATCATTGAAAGCGATTGAATCCCGATTGAGTATGGTAGCATTTTTCTTACAAGAAAGCACACTGGCTCAAAAAATAGCCACCCATATTCGATTGATGGGCGACTTAGAACGTTTGATTTCTAAAGTACCCCTGGGGAAAATTAATCCACGAGAAGTAGTACAATTGCAAAAAGCACTAGAAGCCATAGTGCCAGTAAAAGCATGGCTCAATCAATCGGGAGAACCTTTTTTGGAAAAATTGGCAGAGGGGTTGAACCCTTGCCCAAAGTTATGTCAGCAGATTAAAGCGCAAATTGTGGCGGAGCCACCCGCACTTTTAACCAAAGGCGATGTTATTGCGAGTGGTTGCCACAATGAGTTGGACGAACTTCGGTATTTGGTCAAAAATAGCAAGGATTTATTGATTGGTATTCAGCAAAAAGAAGCAGCAACAACAGGAATAGACAACCTCAAAATTGGCTTCAACAATGTGTTTGGTTACTATTTGGAAGTAACTAATAAGTACAAAAATAAAGGACTTATTCCTGACAATTGGATGCGTAAGCAGACGCTTACTAATGCAGAGCGTTACATTACAGAAGAACTTAAAGTGCTGGAAAGCAAAATATTAGGCGCTGAGGAAAAAATTTTAGCACTAGAAATTAGCCTTTTTGAGCAACTCGTCCATCAATTATTAGATTACATTCAACCCATTCAATTCAATGCGACTTTAATTGCACAACTGGATTGTTTGCTTTCTTTTGCTAAAGTGGCAGAAAAAAATAACTACTGTAAACCGACACTCAACGAAGATTTTACGATTGACATCAAGGCGGGTAGGCATCCCGTCATCGAGCAACAAATGCCGATTGGTGAAAAATATGTCCCCAATGATGTTTACTTAGATCACGAAGAGCAGCAAATTTTGATGATTACTGGACCGAACATGGCGGGGAAATCTGCACTACTGCGCCAAACAGCACTCATCTGCCTGATGGCGCAAATGGGCAGCTTTGTTCCCGCTGATGCAGCTACCTTAGGTTTAGTGGATAAGGTGTTCACGCGAGTAGGCGCATCAGACAATATTTCTTCTGGCGAATCCACCTTTATGGTCGAGATGAACGAAACCGCTAGCATCATGAACAACCTTTCGGATAGAAGCCTTATTTTGTTGGATGAAATTGGGCGAGGCACTAGCACTTATGATGGTATTTCCATTGCTTGGTCTATTGCAGAGTATTTGCATCACCATCCACAAGCGCGACCTAAAACGCTTTTTGCTACGCACTATCACGAGCTGAATGAATTGGCGAATAAATTTCCGCGCATCAAGAATTATCATATTGCCACGCAAGAAGTGGATCAAAAAGTGATTTTCTTACGAAAATTAGTTCCCGGTGGAAGTGAACATAGTTTTGGTATTCATGTAGCAAAAATGGCGGGTATGCCCAGAAGCATCGTGGAACGAGCAGCACACATTTTGCCCCAACTAGAACAAAAATCTATTCAGCAAGAGGAAGGCAACAGGGAAGGCATACCCAACAAAAACCCTAACACTAAGCAGATAAATGCACCGTTACAATTAAGTATTTTTGAAGCCAACGACCCCGCCCTAGAGAAGATAAAACAAGCCTTAGAAACACTTGATTTGAACGGCATGACTCCTATAGAGTGTATGCTCAAATTGAGTGAACTTAAAAAAATGGTTTCTTGAAGTTTAGTACAACAAGATGCTAACAGCAGCTAAAGCAATGGAAACAAACAACACTATAAAACAAAGGCTTATTTTTAAAACTATAAACAAGCATTCATCGTTTTATAAAAAAAACAAGAACGATTATTATGATGGATTTACTTGATGATTAATTGTTTAAGCTGTTTCATACTTTAAATCCCAATTTCGTTCGAGTACACAATTATACATGGAACCTCTCAGGTTACTTGTAAGTAATTAAAAATATAAGCAACCTACTCCACAAAAAATAGTTGGTAATAAAATATAATGAGATGAAACAAATGATATTCACAGCATTGTTGTTGCTGTGTAGTGTGCTTACTGCAAAAGCTCAATTTGCTGAAAATAATGCTATTTATTGGGGCAAGGAAATAAATTTAGGTAATTACTTCGGAATTAATACCAGTTTGAATTATGTGTATAAAGAAAAATATGCTTTCAGTGTTGGATTCACTGGGAATATTAGAAGAGCAAAATCACGCCCCGAAGGTTATTCATTAGGTCTCTTAGGAGTACTCTCTTTGGGATTGACAAACCCTTATGACCAATTAGAGAATTATCAAATCGGTATGGGGAGAATTTATAAACTCAACAAAACTGGAACAACAAGGATGAATTTGTCCGTAAGTTTGGGTTATACAACAATTAGAGAACCTACAAATTGGCAAGCAGTAGAAATTAGTTTAGGACCATCTTTTTTTCCGAAAGAGAATTACATCTGGAATTATCAAGAATACAATACCGTGAGCCTAACAATAAATCCCAGAATAGAGTTTCCTTTCTTAAGATTTTATGGATTCACCCTTTCGCCAATGGTACAAATTAACAAAGACAGGACATATTTCGGAATCGGAATCGGAGACATGATAGGATTGTTGAGAAAAAGCAATCATTAATTTATACGTATAAACTATTGTTAGTAAGCACCAAAGCCTGCCTTGATTCTCAAATAAAATAAATTGACCTTAAAAAATCAAAACATGATACAGAAATGACCTGAAAAACAGATAATAAAGAAAAATCCTGATTTTAAAGAGTACCTTTACAAATTATCATTAAAAATTAAGAAAATGTTCAAAAAATTTACTATTACAGACAAGCTTCTGTTAATTTCTGCTATTTTCTCATTAATATATTCTGAGGTACTTTACTTTCAAGGAGAGAAAATAGAAGGAATTTTTATTGGATTGTGGGTTCCTTCGATCTTAGCATTTGGAATTTATTTAAAGCTCATCAATCAGTCAAAAAATGGTTGAGTTTATACCATATGTTGCAGGGATTGTAACATTGCTTTCCGGTTTTGCTTTCGCTTTTGCCATTACGCAACCAGATAAAAAAGATAGTTGATACCATGTTTTAGCGCTAAGCACATTAAGACAACTCACCTGTTTTTATTTGTCAATAATCTACTGTTATTTTAGTTGTTACCATAAGATTTAAAATAACAAATGGTTAACGGCGAGTATAGAGGATGTGTTTTGTGAAAAAAAGTGTGCAACTGTTGATTGTAAGGCATGTTTTTACACTGAGATGAAGTGTAAGATTTTGCTTTTTTTCAGCTTTTGAAAATAATAAGCGGTTTGACCAATCAAAAAGGTAGTCATGCGAAGTCATGGTACTTTCTTAGGAATTGTATCAAGTGCTTTATTAGGTTAGGTTGCTTATTTCATGATAAAAATAAGCAACCTAACACAATAACTATTTTTAGTGTAAAGAATAGGACAAGTTATTTGTCGGTATCCTTTTGTTCTTGCTGAATTTTGAGCAACAAGCGCTGTGCATTTAGCAAAAAGCTATCTTTATTAAACTTAAATTCATTGTTGACCATTAATAATCGAGCGGCATCATAGGCTGCTGATTTCGGTGTAACTTGCTTGGCGGCGATTGGATGTAACCAATATTGCAAATTTGTGGAGCGCAAATGAGAATCTACGGAGAAATTAATCACTTTTTCTAGTTTGTTCAAAGAAAAAAGATAATCCGTCGCTTGGTTGATTTCCTTTTGCAAATCGCTAATGCGAATGCGTCCAAAATCCACTTGGCATTTTTCTAGCAAAAAGATATCTCTTCTTCCATCGAACACCAAAATGTTGCGCACATTGTATTTCATGAAGTTTTTAAGCATGAATTTTTTGATGATGCTCTTGGTGGGTCGTAGATTACGAAAAGCGTCTTCGATAGCATTTTCATCTAATCGAAAGTCTTCCTTAAAAATCTTTCTGCGTCTGGTACGCAAGTTGATCACTTCTTTGGCTTTACCAATAGTGTGTCCTAATTCGTCAGTTTTTGAATAGACACTCACAATATCTACATCGAGGTTATTTGACCAACTTTCGATGAAGATGCGCTCTGTCTCTATTTCATAGACCAGCAACGAAGCGTCGCTGATAGCGTAGAAGTTGGGGTATCCGCCGTAGATGTTTCCATACTTCAGTTCGAGGAATGTAATGTTTTTGCTCACGGTTTTTCAAATATAGTGTTTCAATAAAAAAATAATGCCTCTATTCAGCAATGAAAAAATTTTGGCAGCAGGTAAAGGCATAGTATGTTTCAAAAATGTTTTTGTTTCAATGAATTACAAAGTAAATAATTATCTTTCACAACATCAATGGTAGAGTTAAATTAAATGCTATGAATGGATTAAAAAGTGTCCATTAGCGTAAATTTTTTCTCCATCGGCATAAATTTCACCACCATTTCGCAT
>DAITMC010000066.1:0-15571 GCA_036835365.1 Saprospiraceae bacterium | reverse complement strand
GACAGATTTATTTTCGGCGGCACAAAATGAGATAGCGTTGGTGGCTAAAGCCCTTGCGCATCCTGCAAGAATAGCGATCATTCAGTATTTGCTTAAAGCAAATTCTTGTATCAATGGCGATTTAGTGCAAGAGTTGGGTTTGGCGCAAGCGACCATTAGCCAACATTTGAGGGAACTAAAAGATATTGGTATCATTCAAGGAACGATTGAAGGGGTGAGAATGAATTATTGTATTTGCCCTGAAAAATGGCTAAGCATTCAACAACAATTCAATCAACTCTTTGAGCAGTATGTTGCAGTAAGTGGTACTTGTAGCGACGACGATAGTTGTTGCTAATCAATAGAAAACAATTTTTTTGATTTTAATCATCGTAAAATAGCAATATTATGAACATAAGAACAGAGCAAGAGCTAAAAGACATTGTCAGAGAAAAATACGACCAAATTGCCCATCAAGGTAAAGCAGAAAATGCGGCTTCTTGTTGCGGTGCAACTACCTCATCCAACAAAGTCTATAATATTATGATGGACGATTATAGCACGGTGGAAGGTTATACTGAAGATGCTGATTTGGGCTTAGGTTGTGGATTACCTACGCAGTTTGCCAAAATCGAAAAAGGCGATACGGTCATCGACTTGGGGTCTGGAGCAGGGAATGATTGTTTTGTGGCGCGCCATGAAACAGGCATCGAAGGGAAAGTAATCGGTATTGATTTCACGCCATCTATGATTAAAAAAGCTAGAGAAAACGCTGATAGAATGGGCTATAACAATGTCGAATTCAGAGAAGGCGACATCGAAAATATGCCCGTGGGCGACAACGTAGCGGATGTGGTAGTGAGCAACTGTGTATTGAATTTGCTGCCCAACAAAGACCGGATTTTCAAAGAAATTCATCGTGTGTTGAAACCAGGCGGCCATTTTAGTATCTCTGATGTAGTGCTGGTAGGCGAACTACCAGAGACCTTGCGCCAAGATGCGGAAATGTATGCAGGTTGCGTAGCAGGAGCTATTCAAAAAACAGCTTATTTGCAACTTATCCAAGAAGCGGGATTTGTCAATATACAGGTACAAAAGGAAAAAGTCATTGTTTTGCCTGATGATATATTGGAACGCTATCTTTCTGTGAACGAAATCAACGCCTTTAAAAATAGCCAAATGGGAATTTTTAGCATCACTGTCTTTGCTGAAAAAACAGGAACAAAAGGAACTAAGCCAAAGCTAAAAATTTCGGAACTGCCTTTATTGAACAACTGTGAAAGTGGCTCAAACTGCTGCTAATTAAGTGGTTAAATCTAGGCAGACACAGCATGAAATAGATTTAAACTGTTGGTTCATCAAGTCGGACGATAATCAACAGTTTAATAAAAAAAGATGCATTACTAAAATTTTATCAAACATCAAAATCATTTTAACGATGAAAATTCAAGTTTTATCACTTGTACTTGCACTATTTATGTTCAATTGCACAGCACCTGAAAAAGAACAAGGAGCTGAGGAAACATCCTCTGACAATATTTCAACAACACTATCTAATCAACAATCTATGATGTATCCTGAAATTAATCAGTACATTGAAGATGCAAAAAAAGGATTTGAAAGCATTGCTGAAAATCGAAAAGCATCTTTAAAAAAGGTAGCACTTTACATTCAAACAAAAAAGCAATCTTCAGAACCAGTTAACTTGGTTTTCATCTGTACACACAATAGCCGAAGAAGCCATTTTAGCCAGATATGGGCATCAACAGCCGCTTATCATTATGGTATTGATGGTATCAACACTTTTTCTGGTGGTACAGAGGCGACCGCTTTCAACCCAAGAGCAGTGCAAGCAATAGAAAGAGCTGGTTTTAAAGTGGTTAATCCAGAAGGTGAAAATCCTGTATATCAAGTGATGTTTGCGGAAGATCAGTCGCTGGAGTGTTTTTCTAAAAAATACGACCACGAGACTAATCCAAAAGAAAACTTTGCAGCGGTGATGACTTGTTCAGAAGCAGATAAAAACTGTCCTTTCATACCTGGCGCAACATTGAGAATACCAATCACTTATGAAGATCCTAAAATTGCAGACAACACAGATCAGGAGCGCGCTAAATACGATGAACGTTGCAAGCAAATTGCCACTGAGGTGCTTTACATCATGTCGCAAGTAAAAGTTTAATTCAAGCATGAAACGCATTTGGAGTTTTATCGGATTCATGATAGTAGGTTCTGCGCTACAAGCACAATCGCTATTTGACAACATGAATAATTGGGTAAGTCAGCAATTGACTAGTAGCACTGGTGCAGAAAGCTACGTCTTTCTCTTATTTGGTGGAATTTTAGCTAGTTTTTTGCCTTGCGTTTATCCAATTTATCCACTGACGGTCAATTTTTTGCGCAACAGAACAAGTCGTTTGGGCAAGTTTGCACATCCTTTAGCTTATTATGTGGGTTTAGCCATCATGTATTTTTCATTTGGTATTATTGCTTCACTTACAGGAGGTGCTTTCAATGAAATTTTACGTTTGCCACTGGCTAATCTAACTATTGGTGTATTGCTAATGCTTATGGCTTTAGCCACGATTGACTATTTACATCTCCCTTTTTTTGGTGGTCAGATAGACAGTGGGCATAGTGGTTTAGGTGGAACTTTTATTATGGGTGCAGGGGCGGGCTTGCTCTCTTCCGCTTGTGTCGGACCAATTGTAGTTAGCATCCTTGTTGCCATTGCCTCCAATACGGAAACCGTGAGCGTAGGCTCTACCATGACGGCTGCACTTAAAATGATGTCCTTTGGGCTTGGCGTTGGCGTACCTGTGTTGCTACTCGGCGTATTCGGATTAGCATTGCCTAAGAGTGGTCGTTGGATGCTCTATTTTCAATGGCTATTCAGCATTCTGATTGCTTATTTTGCCTACGGTTATTTATTGAAAGGACTAAATGGACTAGGCTTTACGGAGCAACAAGGGGTTTATGTGTTCTTAGGTGCTGTATTAACGTTCCTTGCCGCTTATCATTGGCAAGATGGAACTAAAGTAAAGCAAGAAAGAACCGCTACCGCAATTTATACGCTCGGTGGTGTAGTTGGAATAATAATGATGTTAACCAACGCACTGCCCACAGGAATAGCCCCTACTGGAACGGTGAATAGCGTTGTTGCTAACAATGTGGAACAAAAGGGGGATTTGACATGGTATCTCAATAAGGAAAATGCCTATGAAAAGGCAGCAGAAACAGGAAAATTAGTGTTCGTTGATTTTCATGCAGACTGGTGCACGAATTGTAAAGCCTTTCAGAAAAAGACACAAACTGATCTTGCTTTGAATAATGCCTTACAACAACCTATTTTGTATAAAGTATATGACACTTCGCCTGAATTTGAGCAGTATCGAAACGATCCTCGATTCCCTGAACTCAAAGTTGGGATTCCCTTTTTCTTAATCACGGATGCCAAAGGCAATTTGATTTACAAGACCAGTGATTACACTAAAACGGATGAAATGATTTTATTTCTAGCCAGCAATTAAAAAATAATGAGCCGAACAATAAAAAAACTTAGTTTTCTTGACCAATATTTAACCTTATGGATATTTCTAGCTATGGCAATAGGAATATCCATAGGATATTTTGTACCATCAAGTGCTGATTTTATTAATAGTTTTAGTAGGGGTTCGACCAACATCCCGATTGCTATTGGATTAATTTTAATGATGTATCCACCACTAGCAAAAGTCAATTACAGGCTGCTACCTCAAGTATTTAGAGATATAAGAGTGCTTTCTATTTCCTTAATCTTAAATTGGGTTGTTGGTCCGATACTGATGTTTGTTTTAGCACTGGTTTTCTTGAGCGACTATCCAGAGTATATGGTGGGCTTAATTTTGATTGGTTTAGCAAGATGTATTGCTATGGTACTGGTCTGGAACGACTTGGCAGAAGGCAGTAGCGAGTACGGTGCTGGATTGGTGGCGCTCAATAGTATTTTTCAGGTGTTTGCTTATAGCTTTTACGCTTGGTTGTTCATTACCAAATTACCACCATTGTTCGGTTTTGAAGGCGCTATTGTGGATATTTCCATCATTACGATTGCAGAAAGTGTAGCGATTTATTTGGGCATTCCATTTTTAGCAGGCATGCTGAGCCGATTTATTTTAGTAGCCATCAAAGGGGAAACTTGGTATAAAACTAAATTTTTACCTGTTATTTCACCCATCACGTTGATTGCGCTACTCTTTACAATTGTGGTTATGTTTTCCTTAAAAGGGGAACTCATTGTTCAAATTCCAATGGATGTATTGCGTATTGCTATTCCTATGCTTGTTTACTTCGTAATTATGTTTTTGATTGGATTTTTTGTTACTAAAGCTACTGGCGCTACCTATGATAAAAATGCAGCGATTGCATTCACTGCTGCTGGAAATAATTTTGAATTAGCGATTGCTGTAGCGATTGCCATTTTCGGATTAAACTCTGGTCAAGCCTTTGTTGGTGTTATTGGTCCGCTAGTAGAAGTACCAGCACTGATTTTGTTAGTTCGCGTTGCTTTTTGGTTAAGAGATAGATATTACAAAGATTCGTTAAGCGTCCCTCAATCGCAGTAGGAAAAAAGCATTGGGCTAAGATTAATTGTCAATGTTTTTTGTTTTTACTTTTTTGGAAATCGCTTATTGGTCAAATCTTCTGCTAGTTGGACTAAGTCAATTTTTACCCTATCTCGATTGACTTGAATGGCTTGCTGGGCAAGCTCTTGGGGTAATGCTTTGAAGCCGACAAATGCCCCTAAAATCATGCCTGTTACTGCTGCCACCGTATCGTTATCTCTGCCATAATTCACTACAAACTCCATGGCTTTTGAAAAATCACCTTGTGAAAATTCGATAGCTGTTAGATTAATTAAATGAATTTCTCCCGCATGAAAGGGAATGTCCTGCAACTTGCTATCTAATAATTCATAGGCTTTTTGTACTTGTTGCCAGTAGAGACTATCTCTTTTGAAGCCACGAGGCAATTTCATTTTCTTTTCAACCGTATCAACATTACTGGCAGTGTATGCAATGTACCTAGCATCCTGATAGATGCGATGTGCAATGCGCCCCACCAATCGGCTATTGGCGTAGCGCAAAGGGTCTATTTGGTAGCAAACACTGGTGATGTCGCTTGCTTGAATGTTGGGCTGCATGGCTTTTGCTGCCAATGCTGCCGTTAATCCAGTGATGTCTCTAGCATAACCAATATCAAACAACCCTAAACGATAAGCCTCTAGGTAGGCCCGTTCGGGTGTACTCGGATAATATGCTCCAAGAAGTGGGGCATAAAGCATTCCAGCACAAGCCATTTCACCACCATAAAAGCGATTAAGGGCATAAACATAACCTTCGAGGTCATTTTCAAGATACGGTTTTGCCACTTTTGCCCATTCTTGCAACCAAGTCATGTGCATCAGTTCGCGCTCCAAAGGTTCGGGCGCAAAAGCATCTACTGCCTTTGCTTGCTTGGTTTCATTCAGATAAATTTGAATGATGTGCTGTGCAAATGCTTTAGGATTCAAAGAATCTATTTTGGATTGAGCGAGTAAGAATTGTCCAGTCAGATATTTCCAGCGTGTATCATCGGTGGTGCTTCCTCCAGTCATGTTGTCCTCCCAAGGTCCTTCTGGTGAGCCTTCTCTGATGACTGCCCCAAGTGCATCTACATAGCCCCACTGTACTTGAATGTTGTTGCGATGCCACATTTCTGTTGGTGCGCCCATGGCATCACCAATCGCAGAGCCTACTAATGCGCCAAGTAACTTATCATAATATATTTCTTTGGTTAAAGTGCTATCCCAGTTTTCATCATAATTTACGATAGGTTCATCGGGACTAGGAAAAGTATTAAGAGGGGATTTATTTTCGCAAGCTATCAACAGCAAAGTACCCACTAGAAAGCAACATAATCGAATAAAGGAAAACATAGCAATAGCTTATTTTGATGAATGGACAAAATAATGATTTTTGCTTCAAAGAAGTATTTTATATTGTTCAAATTGTCGTTAATAGTCAAAATAGGGTTAAAAGTATGCCCAAATCCAAAACATAACAGTAGCAAAAGCAACTACAGGACCAAGTAAGATGAAAAACCAACCGCCTAGTCTGAAATCCTTTTGTTCTATCATTCCTGTAGCATAAGCAATGGCATTAGAAGGGGTAGAAACTGGTAAAAGCAGTGCACAAGAGCAACTAATGGCAATAATAATAGGTACTGCCATATTAAATGGAGTAGTTAACGAAATACCTAAAGGCACTAGAATAGAGGCTGCAGCAGTATTACTCATTACATTAGACAGTAGCACCGCAACAAAACTAAACACAATAGCAATACCTAAGATGGCAATAGGCAAGCTATTAATTTTATTCATAATAATCTCCGCTAAACCTACATCTACTAGCGCAATGCCTAGTCCTAAACCACCCGCAACTAGCATCAACGTTTCCCAAGGCAAGTTTCTTATTTGGTCGGCGGTAATCACTTGCGTGAGCGTGAGTAGCACAATAGGTATAACGGAAGTCCCAGCAACTGGGATGCCATGCAAAGGCTCGGTAAGCCAAAATGATATTGTAATTAATAGTGTAACAATAACAGCATATCGTTTATACCTGTCTCCAGTTGATGTTTCCTTGAGGATATCGCCGAAAGTGAGTACCACTTCTTTCAATTTTAATTGGCGAATGAGGTATCGCCAAAAAAGGTAAATTAAAAGAAGAGCAGCAGGAAAGCCCACTATCATCCAATCCAAGAAAGTAATCGTGATGCCTTGCTCTTGCAAAGCTCCTACTGCAATAGCATTGGGTGTACTGCCAATAATTGTTCCAACCCCACCTACGGAAGCAGCAGAAGGAATGCCGATTAGTAAGGCTTTTGAAAAAGGAGAGGCTTTGCCTAACTGACGAATCAAAGGTAAAACGGAGGAAATCATCATGGCAGTAGTAGCGGTATTAGACATGACCATGCTGCCTATTGCGGTAGTGAACATCATGCCTAGCAATAGATTTTCGGGTTGTTTGCCAAAACGACGAATTGTCCATCTAAAAAGCGATTGGTCAAGTTGGGCTTGGCGCATGCCTTCCGCTAAGAAAAAACCACCAAGCAATAGCCACATTACGTTACTAGTCCAGGTATCTATATACATCTCAATAGGCGCGCTTTCATTAATGATAAAATCCGTCCCAAATCCAACGACTAACATTGCCAGCAAGAAGATACCAACAGCAAAGGGAGGAATAGCCTCGGTTAACCAAAGCCCAATAGACAAAACAGTAAGAAAAAAAACATAATCCACTGCATCACCATAATTTAACTGTCTAAAAAAATAGGTAATCACGAGTGAAAGCAATAAATTGCCAGTGAACGTCGAAGTGCTGAAAAGAAGGTCTAACTTAAGATTTGACTTTAGGTTTTTATAAAAACGATAAGCAGCTCTACGAGAGTCGTTTAACATATAATAATGCGTTTTTTTGCGTATTTCAGGAAGTGGAAATCAACGTCATTGAATCAACTTCTGAAGTTTTATATTGACTGAGCAATGAAGGTTAACGAAATGATATTTGGTTGTCAATACGCTTACTATCAAATTGAGTAGCGATAGCATAATCAGAGTAATGACGTTATAAAAACAATCGTTAAGTTGTGTAGTTTTAAGAAAGAGCCAAATAAATTATTTGCTTTTGCAACGACTAACGTTAACATATTATCAATCAACAATTAGCTACCTGAAAATCGGACAAGGCAAACACTTGCTAATCGCATTGCATGGTTACGGCGAAGAGGCAGTTAGCTTTCTGCCCATCTGTCCAGCACTGGAGCAGAAATTTACCATTATTGCTATTGATTTGCCTTTTCATGGACAAACACAATGGCTACAAGGAGCATTCACGCTCCAAGATTTTATTCACATCTTTCAAGCCATATCGGCTAAAGAGCAGCAACGTCATTTTTCTTTACTAGGATATAGCTTCGGTGGTAGAATTGCGATGAGTGTTCTTTTTTATTTAGCTCCACAGATAGAACAACTCTTCCTGATTGCTCCAGACGGCTTGAACACCAAAGTGTTATCTACTATGATGCTGGTGCCTGTTCCTATTCGGCAAGTGTTGCGCCAACGGCTGTTGCAATCTGGTAAATTGCGCCAATGGCTACTACTACAAAGTAAAAAAGAAGAATTACCTGTTCCTATTCGGCATTTTATTCGGCATCAACTGAATAGCCCTGAACGCATTGAAATAGCTTTTCAATGTTGGATTTCTGCAAATCACTTTCAGTTGACCCTCAGTAAAGTAAAGCATCATTTACAACAGCATCGAACGCCAACACATCTGTACTTGGGTAAAAGAGACCGTATTATCCCTGTAAAAAGTGCTTTATCGCTTGCCCAAAATTTACCTAACGTTCATGTTCATTTACTTGATACAGGACACCGAATGCTTGGCGACCCTCTTTTCAATTTGATGATGGAGCAAATGAACGATAAGTAAAATCTTATTTGTTCATCGCTAATAAAAACTGCTTGAGTAGTTGCGTCGCTTTTCCTCTGTGGCTAATAATGTTCTTTTCCTCAAGGCTCATCTCTGCAAAAGTGCGCGTTTCGCCTTCTGGCACAAAAATTGGGTCGTAGCCAAAGCCACTTTCCCCGCGAGGCGTATTTACAATCGTTCCTCGAATAATGCCCTCAAAAGTGTATTCTTGCTCGCCTAAAATAAGTGCAATCACTGTCTTGAACTGGGCGGCTTTGTTGGCTTGTGATTCCATTGAGGTCAATACTTTTTCCATATTCGCTTGCGGATTTTTCGCCTCGCCTGCATACCTGGCAGAATGTACGCCAGGCTCGCCATTGAGGGCTTCTATTTCAAGTCCTGTGTCTTCTGCAAAGCAATCTCGACCATAATTTTCCTTCACATAGCGTGCCTTTTGCAGTGCATTTCCGGCTATGGTGGGTTGTGTTTCAGGAATGTCCTCCTTGCAACCAATTTCTTCTAAACCAACAATTTCAAATTGCTCGCCTAATAAGGCATCAATCTCTTTCACTTTGTTAGCATTACCTGTGGCAAATACAATTTTCATTGGAATAATTTTTGTGAAATAAACCTCGGCTTTTGAAGTCCTTGCATATTTTAAAAGCCGAAGTAAGTAAGCAGGTATGGACTTATTGAAGGACATATTCTGCCAATAATTTATCTATGTCTTTCATCAAGCGATCTACCTCTTTTTCGTTCGTGCCATCTGCAAAAGAACGCACCCTGCGCTCTTTATCCACTAAAATAATTTTTCCACTGTGGTCAAAGCCCTCTGGTGCTTCCTCATCTTCCAGTGCGATACTGAAATAATCGTCAGCAATGCCGTAGATTTCATCTCTATCGCCTGTTACGAAGTGCCATCTGCTTGCATTTTCCACGCCAATACTTTGTGCATACCACTGTAAACGCCCGATGGTATCGCGCTTAGGATCAATAGAATGAGAGATAAAACCTACTTCAAGGGTGTTGGCATATTGGTCGTAAATACGCTTCATTTGCTTGGTCATTTTCGGGCAAATGGTAGGGCAGTGCGTAAAAAAGAAGTCTGAGATATACACTTTGTCAGCAAAAGTTTGGTTGTTCACCAACTGGCTATCTTGATTAATAAACTCAAAATCAGGAATAGTATGATAAATCATCTGTCCAGCCACTTCTACTTTTTCCCCTAAAACAGGTAGTTTATTTTCTTTGTTTTTGTTGTAATCTACATTGCAAGCCGTGAATAGACAAGCAAAGATTATTAACATAAATAGACTTTTCATCTTACTCTCCTTTTATTTTTTTCAACAATTCATTCCCTTTTTCAATGCTGCTTAAAATAGCTTGCTCCACTTCTTTGCCTACTTCCATCTCTTGGTCGTAAGCTTTCATTAAGTCTTCGTGGCTGTAAGTATTGCTGTTGTATTTTGAGAAACCAGCCATCCAACTCATCATCCCTTCGTCGGCTTTATCCAGTGTTATCAGCATGTCCTGTACCTCTACCTGTAACTCCGCAGGCATATTTTCCATTTTTTTTAGCTCCCTTGCGATTTTATTAATTTCACTCATTTTAGGCATCACATTGTCATGCAAAGCCATCATTTCTTCCCAGCGTTCTTCGGCAAGTGCTTTTTGCGCTGCTTCACTATTGTTGTTTGGGCTTCCACAATTGGTTGCTACTAATGATAAGGCAATAAAAGCAATAAATAAAAATTTCATAGCTAAATTTATTTTGTATTATTAGTCAAAATTTGTTCGTTGGCTTGAGTAATAAATGTTAACAATTCAGTTTTGCCTACTCCTTGATTGGAAGAAGTAATAAACTGTGCTGGCAATTCTTCCCAGTGTTCCAAGAGTGCATTTCTAAATTTATTCATGTTTTCCTCGATTTCTAAAGGTTTAGAGCGATCTGTTTTAGTGAACACAATAACATAAGGAACCGCCATTTCCCCCAACCAATTGATGAATTCAATATCATTTTTTTGTGGAGAAATATTTGCATCTATTAACACAAAAGCGTACTGCAAGTTTGGACGTTTAATCAAATAGTTTTCAATCATACGTCGCCACTGCTGTCGCATTTTTTTAGAAATGATGGCATACCCATACCCTGGCAAATCTACCAAATACCAAGTTTGGTTAATCAAAAAATAATTAATCTGTTGGGTTTTACCTGGTTTATTTGATGTTTTAGCCAACCCTTTTCTATCACACAGCATATTGATGAGCGATGACTTACCTACATTTGACCGACCAATGAAAGCGTATTCCGGTTTATCGTCTTTGGGGCAAAGCTCAAATGAGGGATAACTTCCTATAAAAACCGATTCGTGTATTTGCATAACCTTACTTCCCTTTATCCTTCCAAATAAAATTCTTTAACAAAAATACAACATTAATTAATTAAAGGTTATCATTGAAGTAAATATGAACGATTTTGGGGATAAAGAACGTTCAATAGAAAAAATCCAAAATTATGAAGAAAACAATCTTATGCCTTGCTTTTTTTAGCATTACGACAACTGTTTTATTCAGCCAAGCGCGCTTTGGTATTCGTGCTGGCGTAAGCACTACGGACTTAGAGCCTAGTCAACTACTCATTAACAATCCAGCAACACTTCAAGAATTTAATTTGGCAGTACAAGATGCCAAATTTGGCGTTCATGCAGGCATTTTCGCTAAGTTCCCTTTGACCGACCTCTTCTTTATCCAACCTGAAGTCGTTTTCAACTCCAATCGTGTGGATTTTCAGCGTGGCGACTTAAATGAGGTATTTAGTGAAAAATATCAGTATTTGGATATTCCCATTATTGCTGGCTTGAAATTAGGTCCGCTCAAACCTCAAATTGGTCTGGTAGGGCATGTATTTCTCAACAGCACTTCCGAATTTGATTTAGAGAGCTACCAACAGGATTTTCAAAGCCTCACCTTAGGCTGGCAAGGTGGTCTAGGTCTAGAAATCAAAAAAGTATTTATTGACCTCAAATATGAAGGCAACTTCACTAATTTCGGTGATCACATCAATATCGGCGGTCAATCTTATGAATTTGATACTTCGCCATCCAGAATTGTGCTTTCTGTTGGTTTAGCTTTCTAGCCACAAACCATCGTAATTGTTGCGTAAATTTTAATTTTGTAGGTGTTCTTGTAGAAATAACCCTACAAAGACTCGTACTTTTGTGTGAAAAGATTAATTTTGATTATAGGAATATAGGTCATTGTTAAAAGCAAGGCTTATGTTCCTATCTTAAAAAGAAGCATATGCACATACCGACAATGACAGAACTAGCCGCAGAGGGCAAACAACCCGATATTTTATTTTGGGTCGGTTGCGCCGGCAGTTACGATGATAGAGCGCAAAAAATAATGATCGCGTTTGCTAAAATTTTGAACGAAGTAGGTATAAACTTTGCGATACTAGGCAACGAGGAAGGCTGTACTGGCGACCCCGCAAGGCGTGCAGGCAATGAGTTTGTCTTCCAAATGGCAGCATTGCAAAATATTGAAGTGCTGAATGGCTATGAGATAAAAAAAATTGTTGCGGCTTGCCCACATTGCTTCAATACGCTAAGAAATGAGTATCCAGCACTTGGTGGCAACTACGAAGTGATTCATCATACGCAACTCCTGCAAGAGTTGATAGATACAGGTAGGCTAAAAATCAAAGAAGGCGGTGCCTTTCAAGGCAAAAAAATTACCTATCACGATTCTTGCTATTTAGGCAGAGGCAATGATGTTTATGAAGCGCCTCGAGCGGTGTTAGAAGCACTAGACAATCAATTAGTTGAATTGAAACGCTCCAAGAAAAATGGCTTGTGCTGTGGCGCAGGGGGCGCGCAAATGTTTAAAGAGGAAGAGCACGGTACACACCGCGTCAACACAGAGCGCGTGAAAGACATTGTAGAGGCTGGGGCTGAAATTTTAGCCGTGAATTGTCCTTTTTGTACCATTATGCTACAGGATGGCATCACGGGCGCAAACAAAGAAAACGAAATCATGATTTATGACTTAGCCGAGCTGGTTGTCAACAACAATAATTGGTAACTTAACGAACTAATTATTTTTTATTTTAAATATTTGCATCTTACATCAGAGTGCGCTACATTGTATAGCATAATGATGTCGTAGTTTTATCGTTTAATTAGATAAAATGATGTAATGATGAAAAATAGCCTAACCACCATTGTTCTTTTGCTGCTTTGTAGCCACTTCTATGCACAAAATTGCGCTGCACTCATTGCAGAAGATAAAACCATAAAAGACATTAACATTTTGCGTATGCACCCCACAACGCTTGTCGTTCGAGGGAATTACAGCTATGCTGTCGCCCTTCAAAACGAAACAAAGGGCGTTATTGCAAAAGTTATTTCCAAAGCAGGCGAATTGCTGAATCGCAATGATGAAGTGATTTTCATGGATGTCAACCAAGTAAGAAAAAGTTACCGATTTGTAGAATCGAGTGTAAACAGCAATAGCTCTGGCACACCCATATCCGAAAACATACTTCAACTAGATTTAGATGCAGCTAAATGGTTAGCCAATACGACTATCGTTACCATTTATATCAAGAATAACTTAGAGAACCAAATGCGCAAATTCACTGTCATTGAAAATAGACAGCAAGAATTGAAGCAGATGGCAGTTTGCTTTATAGAAAAACTAAATCCCGATTTGGTTAATGACGTGAAAATAGATGCAGAGGTTAAGTCTCTTAGTTTAGCCCCTTCCTCCACAAGTACAACATCAAGCACAACCGCATCGAGCACTGCTAAGGAAGTATTACCAAGCAATGATACAGAAGTGAAAGATTTGCAAGCACAACTTCAAGAAACAAAGCAGCGGCTGAAAAATGAAATTGATGACGAAAAGAAAAAAGCTGCTGACATAAAGACAAGGATTCAAGAGGAATTGACTTTGGCTAAGCAAGATGCAGCCAATCAAAAGAATCTTTATGCTCAAGAAGTAGTCGAAGCCAGACAAAAATCGCAGCAAGAAATTGAAGAAGCTAGAACAGCGCTGACTAAAGCTATTCTGGAGGCTAAAGCTAAAGCAGACAACGAATTAGAACAAATCAACTTGAGTGTGCAAGAGGCGAGGCAAAAAGCAAGTGCCGCCATTGAAACGGCAAAGCTGGAATCGGCGAAAGAAATAGCTGCCGCTCGTGAAAACGCAGCAAAAGAAGTGCAAGCCGTGAAGGAAAAAATGGAAATGGCGAAATTGGAATATGCAGATGAAATTGCTGATGCTCGCGAACGAGCAGAAACCGAACTTGCTAGCATTCGCCAAGAGACTGCATCATCCATTCAAAGTGCCAGAGAACAAGCCAAGAATGAGCAAGGCAAAACGATGGAAGATGTGATGAACAGTAAAAAAACAGCAACAGAGCAAATTTTAGCCATTCAAGAAGAAGTGGCGGCTACTATCTCTAGGATTAGGGAAAATGCAGTAATTGAAAAAGAAAAAATTGCGTTTGACCTAGCGGAAACTAGACGAAAGGTAGCAGAAGAAAAAGCCTTGCTTCAAGAAAATAGTGCTTTGGAGTTGGTTGCCATCAAAGAAAATGTTTCTAAAGCAAAACAAGCGGCTAGTATCGAAGTTGCTGAATCAAGACAACGCGCCACAGAAATTATTAGTGAATTGCAAAAACAAGTGAGTAGCGAAAAAGAACGCTCAGGCAAAGAAATTGCAGCTACTAAAGCCCAAACCGAAACAGAGAAAGCAGCTTTAGCGCAACAAGTGGCAGAAGCCAGAGAAAGAGCAGCAGCGAATTTGCAAATCATTAATGCTGCTGAGGCTGAAAAAGTAGCTGCTGCTAAGGCAAAAGCGGACGAAGAGCGTCAAAAAATAAACGAAGAAGTAAAGGTAGCCAAAGAACAAGCAAGTCGAGAGATTGCTAAAATTCAAGAAGAATTGAACCAAAAAGTAGCCGCTGCTAAGGAAAAGGAAAACGAGCTTTTACAACAATCTACTTTAGAAGTTATTGCTGCTAGAGAAAAGGCACAGCAAGAGATAGAAAAAGCCAAGCAGGAAGCTGCCCAAACCATTGAGCAATCGAATTCTACGGTAAGCACAGCTAAACAGCAGTATGCCAATGAATTGCAAAACACTCAAAAGACAGCAGAGGAGCGCATAAAAGCGATAAAAGCGGAAGAAGCTAGAGCTATTGCTGAGGCAGAGCAAAAAGCAAAAGACACCAAAATAGCTACGGCAGAAGAAGTAGCTACCTCCAGAGAAAAATCGAATGAAGAAATCAAAAATGCGCGCCTAAAGGCAGCACAAGAAGTGGCAGCAGCCCAACAAAGAGCGGAATTAGCTAAACAAGAATCTGCTAATGATATAGCAAAAGCAAAGCAAAGCATGGCAGAGCAAATAGCACAAATACAACAAGAAGAAGCTAAAACCTTGCAAGCGTTACGCGAAAAAGTGGCGAGTGAGAAACAAGAACTTATCTCAGGAGTAGCTAAAGCTAGAGAAGTAGCCGCTAGAGAAATAGCCGCTACTCAGCAACAAGTAGCCAATGAGCTAAAAGCCATCAAAGAAGACAATGCTAAACAAAGAGAAGCACTTGCGCTGGAAGTGCTGCGCATTCGACAAGAGGCTGCCAATGAAATTGCTGCGACAAAAGAAAATCAAGCTAAAGAATTGGCAACTATTCAAAAAGAGGCAGCCGATGAAGTTGAACAAACACGGCAACTTATGATGACTAAGACCAGCCAATATCAAAGTGCGATAGATGAAGCAGAGCGCGAGGCTCGATTCGCCCTAACTGCTGCACAAGAGCGGGCTAATCAGGAAGAAGAAATCATACGCAAAGAATCCGCTGAAAAGAAAGCTCAATATGCTAGAGAAGCTGAGGACGCTCGAAGAAAATCCTTGGAAGAAATTAATACCGCAGAAAAAGAATCTTCTACCGCCATTTATGCGGCACGGCAACAAGCCAAGGAGGAAATTACAAAAGTAAAGGAAGACACCGCTCAACAAATTGCCAAAGAACAAAAACGTTTGCAAGAGCTACAACAGCAAATTAAGCAACTCGAAGAACAAATTCGCCAGAAAAAAGC
>DAITMC010000065.1:0-15644 GCA_036835365.1 Saprospiraceae bacterium | reverse complement strand
TAACCAACATGGGATCATTTGAAGTTATCGGAGGTCATGCGTTGCATGGAGAAATTACGCCACAAGGCGCAAAAAATGAAGTGCTACAAATCCTTTGTGCTGTCATTTTGACTAAAGAAAAGGTAACTGTTGCTAATGTGCCAAATATTGTAGATGTTTCTCTATTAATTGGGCTACTCAAAGGTTTTGGTGTGAAAGTAGAACAACTAGAGACTCATACCTATTCCTTTCAGGCAGATGATATTGATCTCAACTACTTTGAAACTAACGACTTTAGAAAAAAGGCAACAAAGATAAGAGGTTCTGTTATGCTTGTTGGTCCTATGTTAGCACGTTTTAAGCGCGGTTTTTTACCACAACCTGGTGGTGATAAAATTGGACGGCGAAGAATGGATACTCATTTCAATGGCTTAGAAAAACTAGGGGCGACTTTCACTTTTGACCAAGATAACTACGTTTATAATATCCGAACACGCGGATTAAAAGGTACTTACGTCTGGATGGATGAAATTTCAGTAACCGGTACTGCCAATATGGTAATGGCTGCTGTTATGGCAAAGGGTATCACAACCCTTTATAATGCTGCCTGCGAACCTTACCTTCAACAACTTTGCGATATGCTCAATCGCATGGGGGCAAAGATTCAGGGAATTGGCTCGAATTTGTTAACCATTGAAGGCGTAACTGAATTGGGAGGGACAACGCATAAAGTTCTACCCGACATGATAGAAGTCGGTAGCTTTATTGGTTTGGCAGCCATGACTCAATCTGATATTACTATCAAAAACCTAGATATTCACCAATTGGGTATTATTCCTAGAGTCTTCCAACTCATGGGCGTAAAAATGGAAATCGGTAAGGATAGCATTCGCGTCCCTGCTCAAAAAAGTTATGAAATTCAAACGTTTATTGATGGTTCCATTATGACGATTTATGATGCGCCTTGGCCTGGCTTTACGCCCGATTTGATGAGTATTATTCTCGTGTTGGCTATCCAAGCCAAAGGAAGCGTGCTTATTCATCAGAAAATGTTTGAAAGTCGTTTATTTTTTGTAGATAAATTAATTGATATGGGGGCGCAAATTATACTTTGCGATCCGCATCGCGCGACAGTTATTGGGCTGAATCGCCGTCATCAACTGCGCGGTATTCGCATGACTTCTCCCGATATACGTGCAGGTGTGGCATTGCTTATTGCAGCACTTTCAGCCAAAGGAAAAAGCGTGATTGATAATATTAATCAAATTGATAGAGGCTATGAAAATATTGATGAACGCCTGAGGGTGCTTGGCGCAAAAATCAAGCGAATCGAGTAAACCTTGTTGCTGGATAATTGGTAACTATACCTTTGGCTAATCATCTAGCGATTTCTCAATACACTAATTTCATGCCCAGCCAAACACTTAATAAACCAACCGTTATGCTTCCTGCTATATTGACAAACGCCAAGTTAATTTGACCAACTTGTAGCAAATGTAGAGACTCCGCAGAAAAAGTAGAAAAAGTGCTAAATCCACCACAGAACCCAGTCATTAGCAATGTCCTATACGTTGGAGAAAGGTTGCCTTTGAATGAATAGGCAATTAGCATCCCTAAAATAAAACAACTAATGAAGTTGGCTAAAAAAGTACCTAACGGAAAAGTAATAGTGTAGTTTCTAATGGAGGCTGCAATACCCCATCGGCAAAGGCTTCCTAAACCACCACCTAAAAAAATAAGCAAAAAATTAGTCATATTTGTTTATCCAGATTAGTCGCCTAAATGCAACAATGCTCAGTAACAATAGCATCAAAACAACATAAAGGAAAGAAAAATAGGTGCAAAAAAAAAGCCGCATCAACACGATACGGCTCAAATTACCCCAGTGCTAGTTTGTGAACTCATGAAAATCTTTTAACCCTGGGTCGGTTTATATCTTATGTGCAACAGTTAATTTCATTTAAAAAATGGGAGCAACTTATGCTCCCATCATCATACCATAATCGGTTTCTGGTAATTTATAAAGACACTAGCAATCACCATCCTGTGAACCTGTCGGAAAAAGTAGCTTGCCCTTTTTTCAAGGGCAAGACCCACATCAACAAGTTATAATCTCATGAAAAAGAACGAATTTATACCTATTTTTTTGGCTTTCTTGAGGTCTATTTTCAACAGACTTTATATGTTCATGGAATTAAAAAGCAACAGTTAATCAACGGTTGGAAGTATTTTACTGAAGCATCAAATGTTTTATGACTTTTACAATCATACTATATGGCAATTTTAAATCGGTTTTTGTGATGTTCAGCAAAATACCCTATAACCGTCAATTATTTATCTCAGTTTTTATCTTTCAATTTCTAGGCGAATCTCTTTTGAATCGCTTGTTGTCAATCGTTATTTCCTTTTGACAATACAAATATGCGACCACCTGCATTCAAAAAAAAAGACAAAAACGAGCATTTGTTGAGTAAAAAAACAAGGTAATTCTATTGAAATTACTGTTTTAAAAGCATTTTGATTTATTTTTTGTTGAAATCATTATTTTTTCAAAAAAAATTTTTCTCAATTTTTTTTTGAAAAAAGTTGAAGAAAAACGTCTGCTAGACAAAATATTGAGGAGTATAGGCGAAAACAACGTTTAAAAAAGTAATGCGTAAAAAATATTGTTTCATAAAGTCAAAAAAAAATTTCTATTTAATTTTAAGGGAGTATTAACCTTGCAAATTTGTTTTCAACTAAATAATCACTAACAATGAAAATGTTAATCATCCTTTCGTCATTACTTATTACAGCACTACAATTAAATGCACAGCACCAGTTGGCTATTTTAACTTCTAATGCTGAGCATAAGCTAGAAGCTAAGGAAACCACTCTTCGAAGTAATATAGAATTGCATCCTATGTTTCAACATGAAACATTATCACTTAGTCAATACATCAAACAACATTTACAATATCCAGAAATTGCCTTGGAAAATGGCATGGAAGGGGTAGTAGAGGTAACATTTTGGGTTCAACCCGATGGCTTAATTAGTGGGGCTAATGTTGTTAAAAGTTTAAACGCTTACTGTGATGAATCTGCCTTGAAATTAATAAATGAAATGCCTAAATGGAGACCAGCTCAACAAGGGGAGCGTAAGGTAGCTAGTAGAGTCAGAATAGCGATACAATTCAATATGAGATAAAAGTAGTGAACTTACGAGAATTATATTAGAAAAAAGCAGGATGCAAAAGTATTACGACGTTGATTTCTCTTAGGCATCCTGCTAATAAAAATTAAATAACCAGTAAACTTCTAACTAATAAGCACATTTTATCCTAAAAATGCAAAATGATGGATACTTGGTTTCCTAAATAGACACTATATTGTGTAGGAAAACTTGTGAACCTTTTAATTGAATTGAATTGCGCTGGATAGCTACATGGCTGATTACCTGTTTGTTGTGC
The DNA here is from genome assembly GCA_036835365.1 of Saprospiraceae bacterium. Lineage (GTDB taxonomy): Bacteria > Bacteroidota > Bacteroidia > Chitinophagales > Saprospiraceae > JAAUTG01. The sequence continues at coordinate 12,216 of DAITMC010000065.1, read as the reverse complement.
ACATCAAGCATAGCACAATCCCTAGATGAACTTCGAGCAATGGCAAAGTCTGGGCAATGTCATCAGGTGATTGCATTATGCGATTCTCTAGAAAATGGCTCGATGCTTCACCAAAATCAACCCTTATTGGCGGACTACTGGAATGTTAAAGCAAATTGCTTGCGCCAATTAGGTGAGCCAATACTTGCGATTCAATGGCATGAAAAAATCTTAAATATTCGGCGTCCATATTTTGGTGAACGCAGTTTGGAGGTTGCTAACACCTACCAAAATCTAGGAAATTGTTACTTGCAGGTCAATCGCTTGGACAAAGCGATGCCTTTACTAGAAAAAACATTGGCGATTCGGCAAAAAAAATTACCTCAAAATCATCTAGATTTGGCTACCGTTTATTTAAGTATAGGACTCGCTCATCAGCAAAAAAATAATTTTGATTTGGCTATCGTATTTTATGAAAAAGCACTTTCTATAAAACAAATTCAGCTTGGTAAAAATAGTCCAGCTATTATTTCTAATCTCATCAATATTGGCACCTTACTTTTTGAACAAAATAAAATAGAAACAGCTAAATCATATTTTCAGCAGGCACTTACCATTCAGTTGGATAGCTTAGAGCATAATCACCCACAAATACCTTTGATTTACAACAACTTGGGGAATTGCTACTTACAACTTAATAATGCCCCAACAGCATTAAATTATTTTAAAAAAGCCTTAGCTAGCGTAGATTTAGAGAAAATAAATCCTGAAACAATTATAAATACACATTTTAATTTAGGCAATGTGTACTTAAATATGGGGGATTTTGATACCGCGCTGCTGCAATTTAATAAAGCACTTTCTCTACAAAATAACGAAGATGGACTATTTGATTTCAACCTGCTTTATCATATTGCATTGTGTTTTCGTTATAAAGGCAATTTAGAAGAGGCCATATCAAAGTTTGAATTTATCATCGCTAATTATCCTTACCAAGATAAATTTCTAAATATAGCCAAAGAAAATTTGGGGACTTGTTTTTTAGAAGAAGGGAACTACGATGCGGCACTATTTTTTTTTGAGCAAACATTGAAAATCTATCAAACCTTCAATGCTAAAGAGGCATACCATAATGTGCTTTCTAAAATAGGAGATTGCCATTTTCAAAAACAAGAATATGACAAAAGCGAACATATTTATAAGAAATTACTTTATACAGAAGAAAAGGCATTACATCATTATAAATTAGGAAAAGTACAACAAAAAAAACACCAGTATTCACAAGCACTTCATCATTTTAAGCGTGCGCTTCAACTCATTGAGGCTAATGAATCCTTGCAATTAAAAACGTATATTTTTTTAGCGAAAGGTTCAGTTCATCAAGCGTTAGAAGACTGGGAAGTCGCTCTAGAGGCATACCAAGCGGCAGAAAAAACAATGGAAGCCATGAGCCAGAAGCTAGAAAATTTACACGCCAACATCTATCTCAACGACGAATATCCAGATATTTATGATGGTATTATAAAAGTAGCTTTTGAATTGGGGAAAAAAAATACTGATTTCCATAAATTAGCTTTTCAATATTCTGAAAAAAGTAAGGCAGATGTTCTAAAAAAATGGATGCAATATACTGAAAAACAGATAAATAGCAGTAAAAGACAAGCACTGCTAGAAGCTAAAGAAAAAGTAGAGCAAATTATTTTTCAGGAAGAATCAAAAGGAAGTTTAGCGAATAAAACGATTTTAAATAATGCCTACGCACAGCAATACGATTTGCAACAACAGCTAAAGACTAAAGAAATAGCTGAAAAAGTAAAATCTGATTTTATAAATATCGAGTATTTACAATCACAACTCACTGATTCACAATCTTTGGTAAATTATCACCTTACACAAAATGCTATTTTTATTTTCCACATCACCAATCAGGATTTTAAAATAGTAGAAATACTAAAATCATCATCATTTGAAAATCAATTAATTGAATTTTATAATAGTATTAGAACGCGCCCCGACTTGAATGCACAACCTGATATAGTATTTGCTAATTATACAGCACTAGCCTTTGAGTTTTATCATTTACTTGTTGCTCCTGTTGCTCAAGCATTACACAAAGAAGTTATCATTATTCCCGATAAACTTTTAATTTATCTGCCTTTTGAAGTGTTGCTAAGTCAGAAAGCAAAAGCATCTTTCCTATTCAAAGAACACCATTATTTATTGCATCATTACGATTTTAGCTATGCCTATGCTACCGAACTTTGGCTCAATATGAGAGAACACCAACGCCCTCAAAAGCGCACCCAATTGCTAACAATTGCCCCTATTTTTGATAAACAAACGAACCAAAGACCATTAGCTTATAATATCCCCGAAGCAAAAAGCATTCAACGCATTACTTGGACCAAGCCACTCATTGGAGCATATGCACAAGAAACAGATTTTAAAAAACTGGCAAATCAATATGCTATTATACATTTTTCAACACATGGTGAGGTTAATAACTTATATCCCGAATTTTCTTACCTTGCTTTTGCCTCCCCTAGAGATACATCAGAAGATGGACGATTGTACGCCGCCGAAATTTATAATCTATCCTTAAATGCGGAATTGGTCTTCTTGAGCGCTTGCCAAACTAATTTAGGAAAATATTATAGTGGCGAAGGATTAATTAGCCTTGCACGGGCTTTTACCTTTGCAGGCGCAAAAAGTATTATTGCTTCTCTTTGGAGTATTGATGACGCTCAAACGCGCTATATTGTAACATCTACTTATCAACAATTTAAAAACCGAACTAAAAAAAATAAAGCCCTTGCCGAAGCCAAGCGGCAATATTTGTTAAATACTGAACAGATTTATGCTCACCCTTACTACTGGTCAGGCTTAATCCTTATTGGCGATGATGTACCCTTGACTTTATCTTCTTCTTTTTCCTTTATTATATTTTTGGGCGTAGTCATTTTGAGCCTAGTTGTGAGTAGTTATTTCTATTATAGAAAATAATCTAACTTAGTAAGAATTGTGTGTTTAGTTCATTAGTAAAACCATTTTTTTAAAAAAGCATATTTTTGAACCGTATTCTTGTTTGGTTTAGAAAGACCAAATATTAATTGTTGTTCAACCTTTTGTTTTGGTTGTAGTGTCAAAAGTATGATGCCTGGTTGTTTAGGCAATGGACAAAGATTAAAAACAGATGGTAATGATGGACAATTTTTTTTGAAAATTTAGTAGCTCGCTTTTGAAATCAAGCCAATCAAGCACGAATACAAGTATTTCGACCCTCAATGGCTTTAGTCAACTGCTTTCTAATTAAATGTTGATACCTTTGCAAAACTAGGGATAAAGCCCTCAAAAGCATCTGTACACTAGCAGTCCACTTTAATGCTTAAATGCTTGATTTTAAGCATTAAGGAACGAACTTGGCAAATCGTTCTTTTACCCATCGTGAGGGCTAAAATTTTTTTCGTGTCCACTGCATAAACATAGAAAACCCAAATTTTTTTGTCTTTATGCTTGACAAAAAGGAGAGCGTTCATCAATCAAAACTCGTTCATAATGCCTCTTTTTAGCCCCTATTCGAACTTGAAGCCCTTGGTGAATAATGAGACTGAGCACACATTTTTTACCCACCTCAAAGACCGAGTAGCAATCCCGAGTAATCGTTACCATGCAGCAAAGCACTTTTGCCGCTTCACCAAAGGATTCGCTCCTTTGTTTTGAGAGGCCAATTGGAACCGTCCCAGTCTTTGGACAAAAAAACTGTTTTCCTGTACGTAATGAGAACATTGAACTTTGGCTTTAATTGTTTTCATTCTTCAAAGTTCGTTCTCATTGTTTTGTATTTCCAAATTTATCCTACTTTTTTTACCACTACCAAAAGCATCACTAAAAAGGCAGAAATGACTGTTAATAGATGCGCTAACACTATTGAGTCTAAATCCTAGTAATTATCGGATAAAGAGTAGGGTTAAGAAGAATTAAACTACTGAAAACCAAGTTGTTGACGAGTGGCAGATTTTTCTTACTCCATTCATCCAACCACTCGTCAACGGTTTACATTTTGCGCTTACCCGTTGCTTTGAAACTATCCATCAAATAGCCATTTAAGGTATCATTGGTAGCATCGTATTGCATACTAAAGTAAACATCTACACCATAATCAGAAGCATAGAAAGAGCCTGTTACTTTGTTGTCCACTATTTTCAAGTTGTCAATTATTATCTTAGCCCCAGCAACGCCCATGTTCCCTTTGTAAGTATCTTCTACTTGCTCTATCACCATGTTCGCTTCTATCGTCCCCGCAGGTGTATCTGCAACGGTCACCAACCATTCGCCAACAGCGGTTTTAGTCGTTGGTGCTGGCACAGTAGTAGTATCAGTAGCTGCTTTTTTAGCGGCAGAACAACCAATAGTAGCTATTCCAGTAATAGCTAGCCATAGTGCAATCGTTAAAATTTTCATAAAATTGTTGTATTTGAATTGAATAAATAAATTTGCTCGGCTAAAAATAGTGCTTTCTAAGACTTTAACCATAAAGATTTTTCAACAAATCTTCATCCTTTTTAGTCCAAAAGGGTTATATTGTCGTAATGATTCAATACAAATACAAAATTGGCGTTTTTACGTCATTGACAATAAAATGAGGTTTATGCTATTCTTTGACACACAATTATTGATTCTATGAAAAAGTGTGGATTTATTCTTGTTTTGGTTTTCGTTGCAATAGGTGCTGCTTTGGGGCAGGGTCCTAGCAGTGTGTTATTTGGTAAGAATAGAGTGCAATTTCATCAAAAATTTGAGGAATGGTCGCAATATGAAACGGATAATTTTACTATCTATTGGTATGGCGAAAGTCGCTTTATCGGTCAAGCAGCAGCAGTGCTCGCGGAATATGACTTCAAAGAAGTGCAGAATCTGTTGGAGCATCGCATGAATGATAGAATTGAAATTATTGTATATAGTGATTTAACAGATTTAAAGCAAAATAATATTGGTGCAGAAGAAGCCTTTGAAAATGTAGAAGGACAAACTAAAGTGGTGGATAACAAAATATTTATTTATTTCAACGGCGATTATACTCATTTAAGAAAACAAATTCGACAAGGTATTGCTGCTGTTTATTTGGATGCGATGTTATTTGGTTCCAATCTTCAAGAAATTGTACAAAATGCCGTGTTATTGCACCTGCCAAAATGGTTCAAACAAGGTATCATCAATTACGTAGGCGAAGAATGGAGTACCAAACTGGATAATCAACTCCGCAATGTATTGCTTTCAGGCCGTTTCGATAGCTTCGAGAAGTTCGCAAGAGAAGAGCCACAGTTAGCTGGGCACGCCCTTTGGCATTACGTCGGCACAAAATATGGTAAATCAAATGTTTCTAATTTACTTTATCTGACCCGTATCAATCGAAGCATTGAAAGTGGCTTTATTTATGTGTTAGGTAGTAGTTATGAAAAAGTAACGAGTAGTTGTTTAAACCATTTTACGGAACGCTATGAAAATGAAACAAAAAATACCACTACGCCAACAGGAACACTCCTACCTTTTAAAAACAAGCGCAATATTCCTATTAACGATGTAAAAATCAGTCCTAATGGTCAATATTTAGCATTTCTTACCAATGAAATAGGGAAAATAAAAGTATATCTGCATCATTTTTCTAGCAAAAGCACGAATGTTATCTTCAAAAAAGGATTTCGCAATGTTTTTCAAGAAACGGACTACAACTATCCTCAAATAGCTTGGAGTCCTAATAGCTTGGAAATGGCTATTTTGTATGAAGTACGAGACAAATCAATACTGTTGCGTTATGATGTTAACAAGAAAAAAAGCACCGAAGACGATTTAACCCCTAACTTGCAACGCGTGTATAGTATGGACTATGTTGACCCTCAAACCATGGTCTTTTCTGCTGCTAACCGAGGATTCTCTGATATTTTCCTTTATTTCCTTAATGCCCGAATGCCTCAGCCTATCACACAAGATTATTACAATGATTTGGATGCAACCGTGGTGCGCCTTGGCAGCAGCAAAGGTATCATTTGGGCATCTAACCGCCCTGATAGCCTGTTAAAACAAGTAAAATTTGATTCTTTGCCACCTATCAACAGCTATGATTTGTTTTATTATGACCTACAAACTCGAAGTAAAGAGTTGGTACGTATCACCAATACACCATTTGCCAATGAACGTCAGCCGATGGGCATGGATACGACCTTCTTTTCTTTTTTGACAGATGAAAATGGCGTTTACAACCGAAAAATTGCCTACTTAGAAGAGTATATTGCATTCTACGAACAAGTTATCGCTTTCAAGAATGGAGATGAATTAATCTTACCAGCCGATTCTCTTTTAATTGATGTGGATTCTACAACAATTGATTCTATTTCTATTCGACCAATCGTTAAAAAACGAGCTGTTAGTCATTTCGTTACTAATTATGGGCAAAACATCTTGGAACAATCATTTGCTGGACGGGTTGGTAAATATGCAGAACTGGTAAGAGAAGGTAACAAATACAACATCTACATAGATACCCTAACAGCGAGCAGAAGCATTCCAAAATTAAATTTCACAGCATATAGAGCATTAACCGCTAGGCAAAGTGAGGCACTTGCTATACAGCCAATACAACAAAAAATACCTTCCGCAGTTAATAAACCTAAACAGCAAGCTACTGCGCCACAGCAAAAGGAAAAACTAAAGGAAGACTACATATTTGAAACGCCTTTTGATGAAAAAGAGAAAGAAGAAAAAGAAGAAAAAGATTATTTCTTTCAATCAGCCTTCGACCCTAAAGAAGAAACAAAAAATGATAGCCTTCCTAATACAGAGACACCAACACAAGAGCTAAAAGAAGATATACCAGAAAAACTACTCTTCGAGATAGAAATTCCCTCCTTCGAGGCAATAGCACCTATTTCAAAAGAAACAGAACAAGCTGGTGACGAGCGTGTTCACCATTTCAAGCCAGGAAGAATAATCCCTTATCGTATTAAGTTCAGAAATGATTTTGTAACCACTGAAATGGATAATCGACAGCTATTCGATGGGTTGAATAGCTTCTCTGGTGTTCCTGAAGACTTCGGCTACCCACCACCAGGCATCCTCTTTAAAGCAAATTTCAAAGATTTACTAGAAGATTATGTTATCGAAGGTGGAGTAAGGATACCAACATCTTTCAATGGCTCGGAGTGGTTTCTCACTATTGATGACCGCAAAAAACGACTGGATAAGCAATACGCTTTCTACCGCCGGGTACTTAGATTTGATGCACCTAGTTCGCCTGCATTGGGTAGTCGGAGAGATGAAAATCAAATTATTATTGGTCAATATAGCTTGCGTTATCCATTGGATATTTATCGTAGCTTCCGATTGCAAAATACGGTTCGGGTGGACGTTACAACACCATTATCTACAGATAGTGTGGTCATCAATTTCCCTATTCGCAGCGAGCAAAGGATAGGTGTTCGATTGGAGTATATTTTCGACAATACGCTCCAAGTGGCACTTAACATCAAAAATGGTACTCAATACAAAATTTATGGCGAAGTCGTCAAACGATTTAACTTAATTGATTCAGAATTAACGTTCAACAACGGTTTTATGAACGTTATTGGTCTTGATTTTAGGCACTTCCAACGTCTTGATCGCCGTTCTATTTTTGCTTTTCGCTTGGCTGGAGCAACTACCTTTGGTGCAGAACGCATTTTGTATAGATTGGGTGGAACAGATAACTGGTTATTTCCTGAATTTAATAGCAACATTCCACAACCTCGTGAAGGAAACTTCGCTTATCGCACTGATGTAAGTAATATGCGTGGCTTTCCGCTTAATATTCGCAACGGCAATTCTTATGTGCTAATTAACAATGAGTTTCGAGTACCTGTATTCAAATACTTCACTAAACCAGAACGTACTTTCCTGCAAAACATTCAACTTGTCGGTTTCTTCGATTTAGGAACAGCATGGTCAGGTTTGAATCCTTTTACAGAAGAAAGCCCTCTCAACACCAGCATCTACACCAGTGGTCCTGTTAATGTTAAAGTAAACTTTTTTAGAGATCCAGTAGTTGCTGGCTACGGATTTGGCGCAAGAGCATTGATATTTAGTTACTTTTTGCGCGTAGATAGAGGTTGGGGCATTGAAACTAGAGTGGTTCAACCGCCGCGTTGGCATATTGCAATTGGTACCGACTTTTAGTTATACAATGTGTTATTTTTTACTGAGGATTGACTTTTACATTGTTGAAAAGTTGGTTAAAATAGTCTTTGCCTTGTTGAGACAAATAGTTAGCGTATTTAGGTTGACCGTTTTCTAAAAAGACCATATATTGGCATCGCTGATTATTGGAATAATAGAGATTGGATTCCAATACAATTTTACCATTTGACAGATAAACTACACTTGCCGTAATTGGACACTTATTATCTACAAAGGCAGCATCGGTAGAAATGTGCATTAAAAGTGGTCGAGAGTCTTGGTTATTGTTTGTGCTAACACTGTAAGGCAGAGTAGTGAAAATTAAGTCTATATTGGTACAGTCGCTCCAAAGTTTTTCCATTGTTTCTTTAGGAATAGAAGGGTAGTTAGGAGTTGGTACGCTATTGGTTATTGATGCTGTTTCTTCTACCTTCTTCTTAGGCGAAGACTGTTGACAGGCCACAAGAAAATTAACCGTCCAAAAAGCATAAAAGATATATCTTATAGTTAATCTATTCATTTGGAGATGTTTTTGTCAGTTTACTCATAAACCACACTTCAAAGATGGTATATATTGCATAAACAACAAAAAATGGTACAATAAAAAATTTACTATTAGGCAATTGTGTTTTGTAGTAAATAGCAATTAAAATGACAGAGAATAACATTTTCAACAATGTGGACAACATGAATATATTGATGAAGGCAGTGCTTTGATTTTTTTTCGCAGAGCGGGAGGCAAAAACATACATCACAACGCAAATACTAGCAAATAACAGAATACTCATCGTACCTAAATTGGCATAGTCAGCCAACAATACCATATAACTCATCAGATGAACAATTAGCACAACGGTAAGAGTGATTATTAATAAGCTGGTAATGAACTGTTTGGTGTTCATTTTTTTGGTATTAAAAAATCTTTTAGTGCAACATAAAGGGCTAAAGCCGTAGCAGATAGCGCAAATATCCCACTAAAGATAGGCTTATTTAGAGAAAAATAATTATCTATTTTCCGACCAGCCAGCACACCAAAAATAATAATGCCAAGCATTTGAAATACTAAGCCAGAGTACTTAACATAAGATTTAGCAGAAGGAATCTTACTGTCTTTTTGTTGACTATTTTGCTTCGGTAACTGGCTCAATGTATTTTAAAGTATCTTTTACAGAAGAAGGGACTCCATTCGATCCATTCAATATAGAAGTATCTGGAGACATATCGAATGAACCATTAATGATAGCCCCTGGCTGAACAATTAGTTTTGCAGCCTTTATCTCCCCCACCACTCTTGCCTTTTCTTTAATATGTAGCACCTCCTCAATATTCAATGTACCTTCAAAACGCCCTTCAATTAAAGCATTTTTACAAAAAATTTCTCCTTCTATTAATCCCGAAGGACCAATAATAACTTTAGCGTTGCAAGTTAAATTTCCCTTTATCGCACCATCAATACGAATATCGCTTTCCGAGTGAATATTTCCCTCAATTTGAGTGCCATAAACTAAGCTATTTAAAGAGTTAGAACCTCCATTTGCAGTATTCGTACTACTAGATACCGTGGTAGTCATCACTTCCTTTTTTTTGTTAGTGTTCCCGAACATAGACATAGATTATTATTTTTGTAAGTGTTTAATGGTATTTCGTATGCTGAGTAATTATTATAAAACTTATTATGCTGTAAGATAGTATATTAGTTTGCTAGAAAAATAGCACAGATAGCGATTTGTTTTAGTCGTTCTTGTAAAATACCTATTTTAGGTCATACCATTACTCCATATTTGTTCAATCAAGTTTCGTGGTATTGTTTCGTTTTTAATCCTACAACTACTTTTTTGTTCGTCCGCTAGCATACTTTATCATAGATTAGTCTATTTTTATGCCGATTTACATTTAATTTACAGTAAATACTATGACCAACGTAACTGGATTTCTAGGGCATCCTAAAGGATTAGCCACACTTTTTTTTACAGAAATGTGGGAACGCATGAGCTACTACGGTATGCGCGCCATTCTCATTTTATTTATGACGACCGAAGTTGCCCGAGAAGGACTTGGTTTAGATACAGCGACTGCCGGAGCGGTGTATGGGCTTTACACCGCTTCGGTTTACTTACTATCTCTACCTGGTGGCTGGATTGCGGATAATATAATTGGGCAGCGAAGAGCCATTTGGTATGGCGGCATCCTTATTATGGTAGGGCATGTTATTCTTGCGATTCCAGGTAATCCAGCTATATTTTTTACAGGGTTAGCATTTGTTGCTTTTGGTACAGGATTCTTAAAACCTAACATCAGTTCTATTGTAGGGGATCTCTACCCAGAGGGCGGCGCTAGAAGAGATGCAGGATTTTCTATCTTTTATATGGGCATCAATTTAGGCTCTCTTTTAGGCTATCTTATCATTCCTTATTTAGGCGAGAAAATTAATTGGCATCTAGGTTTTGGCTTTGCTGCTGTTGGTATGCTAATTGGCTTAATTCAATACAAACTCACAGAGAAAAATCTTGGCGAAATAGGCATTACAGCAAAAGCAAAAGAAAGTAAAGAGAGCAGCAGTACAAGAAGTAGTCCTTTAATCACCGTAGGCATTTTAGGTATCTTTTTGGCAAGTATATTAGCACTGCAATATTTTAGTATTATTGATTTGACCTCAGCAGTTGGTATAGCAAGAGCTACGGGCATCTTAATTGTTGCTATCACGTTAACTTATTTTGCTTACATTTTACTGGCTGGCGGACTAAACCCGACAGAAAAGAAACGAGTGGGTATCATTTTTTTACTATTCATTGGTGCTGCTCTTTTTTGGTCAGGTTTTGAACAAGCGGGTTCCTCGCTTAATCTATTCGGCAGGGATTACACAAATAGGATTATTTTTGGCTGGGAAATGCCAACAGGTTGGTTACAAATGGTCAATCCTTTGATGATTATTTTACTTGCTCCTTTGGTAGGTGCGCTTTGGGTCAAACTAGCAGCAAGGAACTTGAACCCTGCTATTCCGCTTAAATTTGCCTTTGGTTTACTTCTATTGGGTGCTGGATTTATGGTAATGGTTTTCGCAGCAAGAATTGTAACAGAAGGCGGAAAAGCAGGAATGTTCTGGCTAGTCTTTACCTACTTTTTACATTCCATCGGAGAGCTAACCCTTAGCCCTGTGGGATTAAGCGCAACCACCAAACTTGCCCCTAGAAAATATTATAGCCAAATGATGGGTATTTGGTTTGTTGCCACGGCATTAGGCAATCTTTTTGCTGGCTTATTTGCTGGCAATTTCAATCCCGAGAACGTCCAAGAAATGCCTAATTTATTCCTCTCTGTCGTAATGCTTTCCGTAGGGGCAGGCATCGTATTTATGATACTTAGTCCTTTCACTAAAAAATGGATAGGCAACATAAAATAGGGAGATTAGGGGCTAGTTATCAGCTATTTAGCCCCTAATCCTTTTATGGCTACAAAAACTCAACAGTATGAATGATATACTCTAAATCTTGCATCAATTCTCGTTTTTCTTCGCCTGGTGCATGAACAAACCCATTGATGAATAATAAATCATTCGATTTTGGATTGACAGTGAGATAACTTATGAAAGCACCGCCCATATAGTCGTTCACAATTTCCCATATACCTCTTGCTTCAAGTGCATAGTTTCCATTCAAATCCACTACCTGAGTGAGCATAGGTAAACCTACATCATTAATTTGCATATAAGTCCCTTCAATTTCTGAAGACACCAATTTTCTACCCAAAGAATCTTGGATGGATTTCAGGTTTTCTCTACTCAACTGACTTTGGTGAGTGTAAGGCATTTTGTGCATCATAATATTACTACTGCTCACTGGAGTCTCGCGACGTATCCAAAAAGTATTATCTTTATTGACTGCAACAAAAAACTGTTTTGGAATGCGCATCCTAATCTGTGCAAATTCTTCCATATTGCTTTGGATGATATTATTTTGCCCATTTATATAAATGCTAGCGCCTATTCTAGGCTCATTGGCTTTATCAATGCGTTTCTTGATAGCTGGAAAAGAA
>DAITMC010000064.1:0-15767 GCA_036835365.1 Saprospiraceae bacterium | reverse complement strand
TTGATATTCTTCCTTAACCAAGTGAGGAAATTCCTTTAAAAATTTCTCTACTTTAGGTCGAGAAACATTTTGTACATAAGGATTGCCAGGGTTGAGTTCGTAATAATTCTGATGATAGTCTTCTGCTTTCCAGAATTTCTCAAAAGGCTTCACTTCGGTAACAATGGGTTTGTTATACTTCCCTTTAGCAGTTAATGCTGTAATGTGATCGCTCACGATTTTTTCTTCTTGTGCATTTCGGAAATAAATACCTGAGCGATATTGTGTTCCCACATCAGGACCTTGACGATTCAACTGAGTTGGATCGTGTGTTGCCATAAAAACCTCCACCAGTGTAGGGTAATCAATCGTAGTAGAATCGTAGTAAATCTCAATGGCTTCGGTATGTCCTGTTTTTCCAGAACCTACTTCATAATAGGTAGGATAGGGTTGTTGTCCGGCAGTATATCCCGAAACAACGTCTTGCACGCCTTTAGTGCGCTCAAAAATAGCTTCAGTGCACCAAAAACAACCTCCTGCGAAAGTGGCTACGGCAAGATTTGAGATGTCTATTTGTTGATTTGCCACCATTTTTGTTGTTTTTGAAGTGGCAGTTACGTTTTTATTGTCGCAAGCAAAAATGCTTATTGCAAAAAATAATACCCAAAAATATTTCATAATTCTTTTCTTAGTTGAACAGTTGAACAATTAAAGAAGTTGGTGCGAAATGAAGAGAGAATTTACTATTTTAGCTGTGCGAGATAACAGAATCAATTCATTAGAACAAAATGCACTATGATGAAAATAGGTCTTTTAGTTGCCTGCACAGCAATTGGTCTTCTTTCCTGTGAACAAATGAACAACCAACCTGCCACTAACAACGATGCCGAAGCAAATGCTAACGTAACTATAGTCGAGGAGCGTTTGGTTGCCTTGAATATTGTCTTACCGGCATCTAGCGCACCGGTAGCCAACTATGTGAGCGCAGTGCGCACGGGCAACTTAGTCTTTTTGGCGGGTAAAGGTCCGAGAAAAGAAGATGGCACTTACATCACGGGAAAAGTTGGCAGCGATTTAAGTATTGAAGAAGGTTATGCTGCTGCTCGTTTGACTGCTATTTTACAACTTGCTGCTTTAAAAGCGGAATTAGGAAGTTTGGATAAGGTAAAGCGAATTGTAAAAGTGTTGGGCATGGTCAATGCCACAGACGATTTTGGCAATCATCCGGAGGTAATTAATGGCTTCTCTGATTTAATGGTAGAAGTATTTGGCGAAAGAGGTAAGCACGCACGCGCGGCAGTAGGCATGAACTCATTGCCTAGAAATATGGCAGTAGAAGTCGAAATGATAGTAGAAGTGGAAGATAAGACTTATTGATGCTCAGTAGCTTTTATAGCATCATACACTATTTGGTGCATGGCAGAGCGAATGTTCAATTTCACTATTTTCTGATTGCGCTTATCAGGATGTACTCTATTGGTCAATAAAATGAATAATAAATTTTGGTCAGGATCAGCCCAAACACACGTCCCTGTGTAGCCTGTATGGCCATAAGTAGCATTGCTTGCCGATTTAGCATAGGGTAAATAGCGATTTCTTTCGTTGGGTTTATCAAATCCTAAACCTCTATGTATGCCTACTTGCTTTGAAGTGAACAGCTTAATGGTAGCAGCTTGTAGATATTGTTTTCCGCCATACTGCCCCTCATTAAGTAGCATTTGAAAAAGAATGGCTAAATCTTCTGCATTAGAAAACAATCCTGCATTTCCACTTACGCCGCCTAATAAAGCAGCGCCCTCATCGTGAACATACCCTTGCAAAACTTGATGCCTCCAGATGGTATCTGATATAGTCGGCATGATTTTATACTTTTTTGCCTGCTGCAAAGGGTGATACGTTAGGTATCTCAAGCCCATGGGTTGATAAAACTGCTCATTCAAATAAGCATCTAATGGCTGCGCTGTTATGGTTTCTACAATTTTTTGTAAAATCATAAAATTGACATCACTATAAACATAGCGTTTTTTGGTTGAAGGTTTTAGGGCAAATATTCTTTCCCATATCTTTTGTTCCTCCAATGCACTAAAATATACGTTCTCTGCTACTTTTATAGTGTAAGGTGACTTTGGGTTTTCACAGAATAAAGTATCACATTTAATGCCTTTATCTCGAGCATAGAAAATGTGTCCTACAATAGGTGGATTTGCCTGTAAACCAGAAGTATGTGTTAGTAAAGCACTAATTTTTATATTATGTACTGCACTGTTTCCTTTGATATAACTTTTGACTGGAGCATTCAAATGCAGTTTCCCTGCTTCATACAATTTCATTACTGCTAAAGTCGTAGCCGCTACTTTTGTAAGGGAGGCTAAATCATATAAATCGTCATTGGCAACCGATCTTTTTTGTTGATAACTAGGTGAGCCAAATGATTTACTGTAAATAATATTACCGTCCTTAGCAACTAATACTTGGCAACCAGGAAATGCTTTTTCTTTGATACCCAACAGCGCCAATGAATCAATACCTTTGAGCAAATTTGTAGCAACTCCTACTACTGTTGGCTCAATATGTGCTAATCGAATTTTAGGGTTTATAGATTCCTTTGCCGACTTAACAATTTGATGTCCTTTAAAAGAACCGTTCATTGTTGGAATAGCACCAAAAATAGCTTGTGCTGCTGCAATTTCTGATAACGCAGTGCGCTCATAAATTTGCACAATAGGAATATTCGTGTCAAATCCAATTAATGCTTTTTCTGGGCTAAAATTAACCAACACCACGTTATGTTTCTTAGCTAATCTATTGATTACCCAAATGAAAGATGCAAAATAGGGGTCATTGAAGACCGTAGTATCTATTAAAAATAGCAATACTGCATCTTCTTTCTCTTGTTGAAAATCAAGATGCACAATGCTATGCCATACTGGATTAACTACGGATGTTATGTTGGCATATTGCTTAAATGTTTGCTCAAAAAGATTGTATTTTTCGCCAAAATGAAAGAGGGTAAAATTTTTACGATTAAATGACTTGAATGGAAGTGGTGTATTTAAAGACTGAATAATAATAAGGGAATCTGACTTTTGCTCTGTTTGAACTACTTTCTTTGGCATTTTTGCCAATACTACTTCGTACTCCTGCCCAGTATTGGTAGGAGTGTCGCAGCCTATCATGGCAATAGCAATGAAGAGTACACAAAGTCGGGAGATCATGGCACTGAGTTTTTTTTGACTATTCTTATCAGGTTAACTAAAAAATGGTACTTTTCGTTACAAAAGAGATGTTAAATTTTTTATGTATTTTTGTTAAATATAACAAAAAGTAAAATTCATTACACTGTTTTAGATTTTTACTTAATTTTATATTTCATTTTGACAAATTCACCAACTTATGAAACATCTCAACAGAAGACAATGGCTTAGAGCGGCAGGATTGACAAGCGCAGTGGTTGCTACTGCTAAATTTGGACACGCCAACGACTTGGCTATTATGCCAGAAGTAGCCAATGGGAATCCAATGGTTCGATTAGCTTCCAATGAAAATCCTTTTGCGCCCTCTGAGACGGTTAAAAAAGCCATGCAAGCTGCACTAGACCTTTCTTTTCAATATCCATTTAGCCATTACCAATTGCTAATCAATAAATTGGCTAAACAATATGACGTAACACCAGACCATATTTTATTAACTTCTGGCTCTAACGAAGGTTTGCGTGCCACAGGCATCACCTATAGCATTTTTGGTGGTGAAATACTCACCGCAGCACCCACTTATAGTGCACTTATGGACTATGCTGCTGAATTTGGTGCTTACATCAACGCAGCACCTTTGGATAAAGACCTAAGATTTGACCTCGAAGAGATAGAAAAACGCATCAATACCAACACAAAATTGATTTTCCTTTGTAATCCGAATAATCCAACAGGGACGCTACTGGACGCTAAAAAAGTAACTGATTTCTGTGAAGTAGCGAGCAAGCGAACCATTGTTTTCTCTGATGAGGCCTACTACGACTACATCGAGGAGAAGTCCTATCCTTCCATGTTGCCATTGGTGAAAGCAGGCAAAAATGTCATTATCTCTCGTACGTTCTCCAAAGTGTATGGCTTGGCAGGCGTTAGGGTCGGCTATCTTATTGCACGACCAGACATTATAAATCGCATTCGTCCAAAAATAATGGGTTATGTTAATTTGCTTGGCATTTATGGAGCAGCCGCCGCACTAGAAGATGAAGCCTTATATCGTTATAGTTTGGATATGAATAGAAAAGCTAAAGAGCATATTTACACCGTTTGTAAAGATTTGGGCATCGAGTACGTTCCTTCTCATGGCAATTTTGTTTTCATCAAAACAGGTCGCCCCATTCAAACTTTTCAGCAAGAAATGTTAGCACATAATGTAATGGTAGGTCGTCCGTTCTCGCCGCTAATGGATTGGTGTAGAGTAAGCACAGGCACAATGGAAGATATGCTACGATGGGAGGCGGCAACAAGAAAAGTACTAGGGTAATTAATGGTAGAGGATTAAAATACTAGCTAAAATTACACTACCCGATAACGACTAAATGCGCTTTTATACAGCAAAGTTCTTTAGCAGCTATCGGCAGGAGTGCACCATTTCAACAATTTTCTGATTTTTTGCAGACTATCGAGTATATTCCGCCAGCAGAAGTAGCCAAAATAGAAGATTTTTGGCTACAAATTTGAGGAAATTATCGTAAAAAAAACCGACTATATTAACCTTGAAAATGGCTATTATTGTTTTATGCCCGAAGAAATATTAGAATATTTCATTCATCACATCAAAACAGTAAATTATCAAGGCTCTTACTACCTGCGAACAGTACAATGGCAAAATAAACAGCGCATTAAGCCACAATTAGCAGCGTTGGCAGGCTGTGGCTCTGAAGAATTAATCATTACTAGAAATACCACAGAATGATTGGACACCATCATTGGTGAATGGCATTGGAACGCTGGAGCGAAGCAGTAATGGCACATCAAGACTATGGTGCTATGCCTAACATGTTTGAACTCCAAGCAAAGCGACACGGCATTGTCCATAAATACATTTCATTACCCAACTATCCTGCCTCAAATAATGAAATAGTGTAACTTTATGCCAATGCTATCACCTCTAAAACCAAATTATTGATGGTTTGCTAGGTCATTAATATTACAGAACAAATACTCCCTATCAAAAAAATTGTGGACATGGCGCATCGCAAAGGGGTGGAAGTGATAGTAGATGGTGCGCATGCCTTTGTTCATATTCAATTTCCGATTTAGGTTGTGATTATTATGGTGCAAGTTTGCACAAATGGTTGAGTGCGCCATTGAGGGCAGGTATTCTATACATCAAAAAAGAAAAAGTAACTAATATTTGGCCATTATTTGGTGAAAGTGCTTTTACAGATGGCAATATTCGTCAACTAAATCACACTGGTGCACACCCTGTCCATACTGACTTAGCCATTGCTAATGCAATTGAATACTACCAACGATTAGACAAAAAACGTAAAGAAACACGACTACGCTACTTACAACAATATTGGACTAGTCAAGTGCGAGATTTCCCTAGAATTATTATCAATACTCCCGACGATTCTCAACGCCACGGAGCAATTGGAAATGTAGGGGTGGAAGGAATAACGCCTCAAGCGTTGGTGAAAACATTGATGGATAACCATCGGATTTGGACAGTGGCTATTGACCGACCAAGTGTGAAAGGGGTAAGCATTACACCCAATGTTTACACAACGACGAAAGAATTGGACAGTTTTGTAAAAGCACTTAAAGCTATAGCAAGTGCTTAAATGCTTTTTTTTAAATCTAAATCAATTTTGTTGGGTCAACTTCTTTCCTCCTGAAACAAAATTTTTTTGTACATTTGTTAGGCAAAACGATTAACAAAACTAGATTGCTTTGATTGCTTATGAAAGCCATTTCAGCCAAAACATTGATATTTGGTTTATTGATAACTTGCATCGTGCTGGGCTTAGGTATGTTTGTGTTCCCCAAACATGAAGAAATTGATTTCAATGAAAAAGTACGTCCAATTCTTAATCAGCACTGTTTGAGCTGTCATGGGGGGGTGAAAAAGTCGGGAGGATTAAGTTTTTTATTTGAGCAAGAAGTTTTTGATTCCACAGATTCGGGCTTGCCAGCTATTGTTCGAGGTGATGCTAGGAAAAGTGAAATCATCAATAGAATAAAACATACTGACTCTGAACTGAGAATGCCTCCCGAAGGAGCAAGACTAAGCAAAACAGAGATAGAAACATTAGAGAAGTGGATAAATCAAGGCGCAAAATGGGGCATACATTGGGCATATAAGCCGCCTCAGAAAGGACAACTACCTGTAAATAAACCGCCTAAACATTTTTCAATTCAAAATGAAATAGACCAATTTGCTTGGCAAACCATAAACGAGCAAAGACTATACCCCAACCCCAAAGCAAACAAACAAACCCTACTCCGTAGAGTAAGTCTCGATTTAATTGGCTTGCCACCCACAATAGAAGAAATAGAGGATTTTTTAGCGGATAATTCGCCTAATGCCTTTGAAAAGGTAGTTGACCGCTTGCTCGCATCTCCACATTTTGGTGAACGCTGGGCAAGTATGTGGATGGATTTGGCGCGCTACGGTGATTCGCAGGGTTACCAAAAAGACCCCTATCGCAGCATTTGGATGTATCGCGACTGGCTCATTCAAGCCTTCAATCAAAATATGCCTTTCGACCAATTTACCATAACACAACTCGCTGGCGATTTATTAGCTCAACCCACAGAAAATCAACTCATTGCTACTGCATTTCACCGTAACACGATGACCAATGACGAGGGCGGAACGGACGATGAGGAGTTCCGCGTAGCTGCTGTACTAGACCGTGTCAATACGACTTGGGAAGTTTGGCAAGGCACCACTATGGCTTGTGTGCAGTGCCATAGCCATCCCTACGATCCTTTTCGACATGAGGAGTTCTATGAATCTTATGCTTTTTTCAATACCTCTGCTGATTCAGATAAACGTGATGATAGACCTTATTTACTTACTTATCCTTACACACAAAAAGTGAAATTGGCAAAGTTCACTAGCCAGTACCCAACATTACCAAATATTGAGCCGACGATGGATGGGCGTACTATTGATAGTCTCAAAGCGGTGATAGCAAAAATGCCAGACAAAGCACAATGGATAGATTCTTTAGCTTTTTTACGAAAAATTCCTACCCCAATTATGCAGGAATTACCAAAGGAGGCAACAAGAACTGCTCATCTTTTCGAGCGGGGCAATTGGTTAGTACACGGTCAGGTTGTTTATCCAAATTTACCTAGAAGTCTGATGGCTAAGGATAATACGCCAACTTTTCAAAATCGTTTGGATTTAGCTAAATGGCTGGTGAGTGCTGAAAACCCACTTACGGCAAGAGTGATTGTGAATCGCTTTTGGGCGGAGCTATTCGGTCAAGGTATGGTCAAGACATTGGAAGATTTTGGCACACAAGGGGCATTGCCCACTCATCCTGAATTATTAGATTGGTTGGCTGTGCATTTTAGAGAAGATTTACAATGGAAAATGAAAGATTTACTCCGTATGATGGTGCTTTCGTCCACTTACCAACAGTCGTCCGTAACGACCACAACGCATTTAAAAATTGATCCTAACAATAATTATCTAGCGCGGGCTAGCAGAGTTAGGCTATCGGCAGAGCAAATTCGTGACCAAGCACTCGCCGTGAGCGGCTTATTGAGTGCAAAAATGTATGGACCAAGTGTAATGCCGCCACAACCAGAAGGCGTTTGGCAAGTCATCAGAAATGTTCTAAAATGGCGAGAAAGCGAAGGCGAAGACCGCTACCGACGAGCAGTATATACTTTTTGGCGACGCTCTAGCCCTTATCCTTCCTTCATCACTTTTGATAGCCCTAGCCGAGAACTTTGTGTATCAAGGCGCATCCGCACGAATACACCTTTGCAAGCACTCAACACTTTGAATGATACCGTTTATGTGGAAGCTGCACGAGCTTTAGGAAAGTTAATGCTTGATTTCGATAGCAATCTGTTCGCTGAAAAATTGCAATATGGCTATCAACGAGTATTGGGAACAAAAGCAAACCAAGCTACTATAAATGTTTTGATGCAACATTATCAGCAATATTTGGAATATTATCAACAGCACTCAGCATTGGCAGCAAAAATGGCACTCACAAATGACAATCGAGTAGCCTCATTGGCAGCTTTTGCTGTAATTGGTAATATTTTGCTTAATACAGATGCCTTTTTAGTTAGAGAATGACTCATAAATATGAGTTCAATAAAAAAATAATAATACAATGAAAATAGTCAATGAATTACTTGCCACGTACAAAAAAGACCTGACGCGTCGGCACTTTTTGCGTGTAGGTGGACTTAGCTTGGGTGCAATGGCGTTGGCTCAATTTACAGGATGTCATTCTTTTAATACCGCTAACAACAACTTTAATATTGATTTGAGTAACCCGATGTTACCACGTCCATCGCATTTTGCACAAAGAGCAAAACGGGTTATCTTCCTACACATGGGCGGTGCTCCTTCGCAACTAGAGTTGTTTGAATATAAGCCCGAGCTACAAAAGTTAAATGGTTTGGACTGTCCTCCTTCTTTGCTCGAAGGGAAACGTTTTGCCTTCATTCAAGGTGTTCCCAAAATGCTTGGTCCGCAATTTGGTTTCAAGCAATATGGACAAACGGGTAGTTTCGTTTCTGATAGATTACCTCATTTTCAAAATGTAGTAGATGAAGTAACTTTCCTTCGGGCAGTTCATACTGATGAATTTAACCATGCCCCTGCTCAACTTTTCATGCACACAGGAAGTCCTCGTGCAGGCAAACCGAGTATGGGTTCTTGGGTGACTTATGGCTTAGGCTCTGAAAATGAAAATTTACCTGGCTTTGTCGTCTTAGTTTCTGGTGATGCTGCTCCAAGTTCAGGTAAAAGCACTTGGGGAAGTGGTTTCTTACCTTCTGTATTTCAAGGGGTGCAATGTCGTTCGCAAGGTGCACCGGTACTGTACGTGGACAATCCCGCAGGTATGCCTGCTGATATTCGCAAGGCAAGTATCGAAGCCATTAATAATATCAACCAACAGCAACATGAATTAGTGAACGATCCTGAAATCATCACCCGAATTGCGCAATATGAAATGGCATTCAAAATGCAAACTGCTGTACCTGAAGTAATGAATATTGAGCATGAACCCGAATACATCCATCAAATGTATGGCACAACACCTGGACAAACTTCTTTTGCTAATAACTGCTTGTTGGCTAGGCGATTAGCAGAAAAAGGCGTGCGTTTTATCCAACTTTTTCATCAGGATTGGGACTCGCATGGGAGTAATCAATTTGAAGCACTTAATATTGGTTTTGTGGAACGATGCAAGGAAGTGGATAGAGCAATGACGGCACTACTACTCGATTTGAAGCAACGTGGATTACTCGATGAAACCCTTGTCGTGTGGGGCGGCGAATTTGGACGAACCCCAATGATGGAAAACAGAGGAGGCATTCCTAATCCTTACGCTGGGCGAGACCACCATAAAGAAGCCTTTACGATGTGGATGGCGGGCGGTGGCGTAAAACAAGGCTTCAGCTACGGCGAAACGGATGAAATTGGTTATTTTGGCACAAAAAATCGCGTTCATATCCATGATCTTCAGGCAACTATCTTACATTTATTAGGCATGAATCACGAAGAATTAACTTATCCTTTTCAAGGACGAAATTTCCGACTTACGGATGTACATGGCGAAGTGGTAAAAGCCGTGCTGAATACTTAATGATGGTGGCTTTAAGTTAAGGCAAACCCTAGTCATTTGGATAAAATTGTGTTCTTTTGCAAAAAAAACAATGATCTATGACTTACGCCTTATCTAAAGAAACACTAGCCATAAAAGGCGAAATCACATTGAACGGCTCCAAAAGTATCGCCAATAGAGCACTCCTTATTCAGGCATTGTGTGAAGAAGATTTTCCTATTTATCAACTCTCCAATTCAAAAGATACCATCACATTAAAATCCTTGTTGGAGCAACTAAAATTGGACAAAACAAATCAGGTATTCGATGCTGGAGCAGCAGGCACCACCTACCGATTTATGACTGCTTTTCTAGCCTCTCAACAAGGCACTCAAGTGTTGACAGGTACAGAGCGCATGAAGCAAAGACCCATTAAAGTGCTGGTTGAAGCATTGAAACAACTGGGTGCAAACATCGAATACTTAGAGCATATGGGTTACCCGCCACTAAAAATTGGTGCACCCAATCGCTTAGGCGCAAAAACAGAATTGACTATTTCGGCAAGCACCAGTAGCCAGTATATTTCTGCTTTGCTAATGATTGCCCCTTCCCTACCTAATGGTTTGCAACTCACTTTATCGGGAAAAATTGTTTCTCGACCCTATATTGAAATGACATTGGGATTAATGCAATACTTTAGCGTTAGGCACGAGTGGTCGGAAAATACCATTACCGTATTGCCGCAAAAATATCAACCCAACCCTTTTACCGTAGAGGCAGACTGGTCGGCAGCATCTTATTACTACGCCGCCGCCGCTTTCGCAGATGAGTTGGATTTGCAGCTCAATGGGTTGTTTCAAAATAGCTTTCAAGGTGACGCTGTATTAGTGGAAATGATGGAGCAATTTGGCGTAAAAACAACCTTCCATGAGAAGGGTATTCATCTGAGTAAAACAGATTTTCCTCCAGTGAGTAGCTTTGAATATGACTTTTTGAAATGTCCCGATTTGGCGCAAACCATTGCAGTGGTATGTGCAGGACTAGGCATTGAAGCTCATTTCAAAGGTCTGGAGACTTTAAGAATTAAGGAAACTGACCGAATTGCAGCACTCAAAACAGAATTAAATAAGGTTAATGTAATAGTAGAAGCCATTGGGGACGACGAAATGCACATTGAAGGAAAAGCCATAGTAGAAAACTCTCCAACGTTTGATACTTACGAAGACCACCGAATGGCAATGGCATTTGCGCCACTAGCTATGATGGGCGACATTCGCATCCATGAACCAATGGTGGTCGTCAAATCTTATCCAGCTTTTTATGAAGACTTGAAGCAAGTTGGATTTACGGTTCATTAAAAAAGAAAAGGAGACTTAACAAATATGTCAACTAAAAGAAACAGAAACACGGCTATTTTGCTCGCACATTGCCCAGATAAATCAGGCATTATAGCGGTAGTAACTGATTTTTTACATCGAAATCAAGGCAATATTATTAGTCTCGACCAGCATGTAGATCAGGAGATTGACCAGTTTTTTATGCGTGTGGAATGGGAATTGAATGATTTTTTAATTCCAAAGGAAAAGATTGATGATTATTTTAAGACATTGATTGCCAATCGTTTTCAAATGAATTGGGAATTGCACTTTTCCGACCGAAAGATGAAAATGGCGGTCATGGTATCTAAAGTATCACATTGTTTGTACGACATTATACAACGCTACATTTCTAAAGAATGGAATGTGGAATTAGCCCTTATCGTTAGTAATCATCAATCGCTAAAGCCAATTGCTGAACGTTTTGATATTCCTTTTCATTATTTTCCCATCAATGGTCAAAACAAAACCAAACAAGAGCAAAATATCTTGGCTTTGCTGCAACAATGTCAAATTGATGTAGTCATTTTAGCGCGCTATATGCAAATTGTTAGCCCTGCCATTATCGAACCTTACCAAAATAACATGATTAACATACACCATTCCTTTTTACCTGCTTTTGTTGGTGCAAAGCCTTATCATCAGGCTTATCAAAGAGGCGTAAAAGTGATTGGTGCAACAAGCCATTTTGTAACAAATGATTTGGATGCTGGACCAATTATTGAGCAAGATGTAGTAAAAATTACGCATCGAGAAACGATTCAGGATTTGATTCGCAAAGGTAAGGATGTGGAAAAGACCGTGCTTTCTAAAGCCATTTGGCTCAAAATAAACCACCGTATTTTGGTCTATAAAAATCGAACGGTTATTTTTGAATAAATTAAAATACTCAATGAGCCCTTTTTTTCTATTTGATTATGCAACTTAAACATAAAATATAGCTTCTCTTACTGAGAACTGAATTTCACTCATTGAAATAGATTGTAATACATAAATTTACGCCATAATGAAAAATATAATCATACTTTTTGTTGTTGCTTTATTGCTGTTTGTTGCTTGTCAAGAAGATACCTCTACGAAGAAAACTTCTGAGCAGGCGACTAAGGAAGTCAAAAAGATGCCTAAAGTTCCTACATTTGAGCGAGATAGTGCTTTTGAGTATGTAAAAATTCAAACAGAATTTGGTCCCCGTGTACCCAATAGTGCTGCGCATCAGGCAGCTAAGAACTGGTTGGTGAATCAGTTAAAATCATTTGGGGCAGAGGTCATTGAACAAAATTTCAAAGCCACCGCTTACACCAAAGAAGTGCTAAATGCGACTAACATCATTGGTCAGTACAATCCAAAAGCTAAGAACCGCATCATTTTGGCAGCTCACTGGGATAGCAGACACACCGCAGACCACGACCCAGATGAGGCAAACCACAAAGCACCAGTCATGGGTGCGGATGACGGCGCAAGCGGTGTAGGAGTCCTGTTAGAGATCGCTCGTCAACTTCAACTTCATCCTATTGATTTGGGTGTGGATATTATCCTTTTTGATGTAGAAGATTATGGCGATGGCGGCGAGGATGGTGATTATACTACTTGGTGCTTGGGTTCTCAATATTGGTCAAAAAATCCACATGTCTCTGGTTATACTGCAAAATATGGTGTTCTGCTCGATATGGTCGGCGCAAAAGGTGCAAGGTTTACCAAAGAGGAAATCTCAATGCGTTTTGCACCAAAATTGATGAACGATGTTTGGAGTTTAGCACAAGCTATGGGCTATGGCAATTATTTTGTTAATACTTCTACCCGTCAATATGTGGATGACCACTTTTTTGTGAATCAAATAGCGAAAATTCCAATGGGGGTTATCATTAATCGCCCACCAGATACGGAAACCTTATTTGTCAAGCACTGGCATACGGTAGAAGATACAATTGATAAAATTGATCCGCGCACATTACGAGCAGTAGGGCAAGTGCTATTAGCAACAATTTATAGAGACGATGCCGGACTGTTGTAATTTTGTTTTTACTCAAAATCAATGAAAGTAATTACTTATCTTTGTTTTTATAGGTAAGTCCCTTCAATTATGGCTGTCGAGAAGTATATCAAAAATTACATTAACGGTGCCTTAGTCCCTGCCATATCTGGTAAGTATTTGGATAACATCAATCCAGCGACGGGGAGGGTGTATGCCCAATTTCCCGACTGCAATAAAGATGATATAGCGCAATCCATCGAATTTGCCACGCGCGCTTTTCCAGAGTGGGCAGCCATGGAGGCAGAACGCCGTTGCAGAATCTTGTTGCGCATTGCGGACATCATCGAGCAAAACCTATCCGACTACGCTCGAGCGGAGTCTATTGACACCGGCAAACCTATGGCAATGTCCATTAGTAAAGATATACCTGAAGCACAAGAGTGCTTTCGCTACTATGCCACCGCATTAAGGCATCACAACACTGCCCAAACAACAGATGAGTTAGGTAGCTTTCAACTTTTCATGCGTCAACCAATTGGCGTCGTAGCGTGCATTGTTTCTTGGGGGCTACCCTTGCTTTCACTTTGCCAAAAAATAGCTCCAGCGTTGGCATCTGGAAATTGCGTGATAGCTAAACCTTCTGAGCATACGCCTATGAGTGCTTACTTATTAGCGCAAGCCTGTGAAGAAGCTGGTTTGCCAAAAGGTGTCTTTGCCGTTATTCAAGGGAAGGATAGACTCATTGACGACATTATAGAGCATCCCAATATTAGTGCGATTTCTTTTACAGGCGATGCTATCCTTGGGAAAAAAATTATTGATAATCCAAGTGTATATTTCAAAAAACGGGCAGTTAATATTGGCGGCAACAATGCTAATCTCATTTTTGAGGATTGCAATTTTGACCAAATGATGATTGGAACGCTTCGCTCTTCTTTTTCGAATAATGGTCATCTTCAACATCATGCTTCGCGCATTTTGGTAGAACGAAAACTTTACGAAAAATTCAAAACAGAATTGGTCAAACGAACGCAATTTTTGAAAGTAGGCGATCCTTTTTCCAGCATCACCGACTTAGGGGCAATCATTTCCGAAGGACAAATTAATAAACTGAAAAGTTGGATTACTTTAGCTGAATTAGACGGTGGTACGGTACTTTGCGGCGGCAAAACTCTAGCATTGACAGGCGATTTGGAAAAAGGTTTATTTTTTAGACCTGCTGTTATAGAAGGCGTTAACAATGAATCAAAACTGAATCAAGAGCCTATTTTTGGACCTATCGTTAGCCTTCAAGTGTTTGATACGTTGGAAGAAGCCGTTGCTTTAGCCAATTTAACTCAATATGGACTTTCTGCCTCCATCTGGACAAAAGATTTGAGCAAGGCAAGCCAAACTGCCAGACAGCTTAAAGCCCGAACAATTTGGGTAAACTCATGGCTAACACCCCATCAGAACTTAATATCAGGAGGATTAATTTACACTAATTTTGCAGCAGAAGGTGGTACAGCCTCCTTAGATTTTTTCACTGAAGAAAAAAATATAGTGATGAAATATTAACGGATGTTACACTGGTCTATTGAATTTACAATTAATCATAAATGATACATCATGCGACAGAAGAATATCGTAATAGCAACTCATCGTTTAATATTTTTATTCCTCCTATACCTGGCTGCTTGTTCTGCTCCAACAGAAAAATCAACTATGGTGAACGAGCCAGTGAATGAGTGGGAAGTACCTGTTGATGAGGAACAACTTTTTGTGCGTTTAGCTGCACAACTTATTGCCAACCCTAGCTCTTTGTACGAAGTGCAAAAAAATATGATGATTAATTATGCCCTTGATGCCCTTTGGGATATACAATTTACAGAATCGGGTTTGTGCTATCAAATTATTCAGCAGGGAGAGGGGAAACCTATTCAATGGGCGGACGACCTAGAAGTACATTATGAGGGAAAATTTTTGAAGGGAAAGGTTTTTGATTCCTCTTATGAAAGAAAGTCGCCTGTATCATTTAAGTTAGGTACTTTAATTGATGGCTGGAATGAAGGTTTACAACTCATTAATAAAGGGGGTAAGATTCGCTTACTTATTCCTTCTCATTTAGGTTATGGCGAAAAAGGATTTATCATGCCGCCCAACGATACCTTAGTGCCACCGAATGAAGTATTAGTGTTTCGCTTGGAAGTGTTGTAGTGGTCAAAGAAGTAAGACCAATTGTTAGAGCAATTAATCTATCTGTGGCATATGTTTTTGAGCTTTGTTTACTGACTTAAATTGTCATTGACAAGACCACCATAAAAAAAAGCTGCCTTTAGGCAGCCTTTTATTGCTCAGAAGTAAACATCAATTAAAACTGGTCTAAGCGATAAAGTTGTAAATCTTCGATAAGATGAATCAGTTTGTGCGCATAATTTGGGTCGGTAGCATAACCTGCTTTTTTCAACCCATGTGCCCATGATTTATAATCGGTTACAGGAATTTCTTGCAAATGTCGATAGCGATCTTTTTGCAAAAACTGGCTATGTTCTCGGTAACTTTCCCAGGCAGAGTGATATTTTCTAAAAAAATCCTTGTGGGAATCATCTTCAAAATTACTGCAATGTCCTCGTTTGCAGGTCTTTGAAAAACATTTGATGCCAAAGTGATTGTTGTTTTCCGT
>DAITMC010000063.1:3223-15786 GCA_036835365.1 Saprospiraceae bacterium | reverse complement strand
AACAGCGGCTAACTTCCAAGAGGCGCAGGATAGGGTAGTGTCTTTTGCTTACGACTTGGTACTGCTCGATCTAATGTTGCCCGATGGCAATGGGTTAAATATATTGCGATTGGTGAAGGAATGCCAGCCTGGTACAGGGGTATTAATTGTTTCTGCTAAAAATGCACTAGATGATAGAATTGTAGGTCTGGACATGGGGGCAGATGATTACTTGACCAAGCCTTTTCACCTTGCTGAATTGAATGCGCGCCTGAAGGCTATTTACCGACGAAGAAAATTACAAGGTAAATCGGTCATTGAATTTAATGAAATTGAAATTAATACAGAAAATCATGAAGTAACCATTCATAATCAACCGATTGTGTTGACGATGCGCGAGTATGAATTATTACTATATTTCGTGACTAACAAAAATAGAGTGCTAACTAAACAGGTGATTGCGGAGCATCTTTGGGGAGATAATGTAGATTTTTTAGATTCTTTTGACTTTGTTTATCAGCATATTAAAAACCTAAGGAAAAAAATAATTCAGTATGGTGCTTCGGATTATATCAAAACTATGTATGGTGTAGGGTATAAATTCAGTGAATAAAAAAGTAGGTATTTACCTATAAATTGAAAAATAAATAATAGAGCGAACGCATCAAAAAAATAGTCGAAAACCAAGCAATTCTGTATAGATAGGCTTTGAATAGGAAAGTAATTAACAACAAAAAAGGAGCAACTTTAGCGTTTGAGGTAATTGCCTTAAATAAAGAAGTCCACGGCTTAGTTGTTTTTTTATAAATTATTTAATCTACGTAATCGAGTCAGCGAGTTCTTAATTTATCATCCTTAATTTGTCCTTTACGTTATGC
Organism: Saprospiraceae bacterium; assembly: GCA_036835365.1. Classification (GTDB taxonomy): domain Bacteria; phylum Bacteroidota; class Bacteroidia; order Chitinophagales; family Saprospiraceae; genus JAAUTG01. The sequence goes on along the minus strand of DAITMC010000063.1, from coordinate 14,929 downwards.
GACTCATTGTTAAAACCTCTTTTTGGTATTTTTTATTGACGCTCTTTGTGTTTGGGCTTGGGGGCGTAGCTAGTTTTTTCTTGGTACGCAATGCAGTACAGCGGGAAACGGATTGGGAATTGGTGCGCGATCTGAGGGAGGTGAGAAGCCTGCTTGAAAATGAAGTGCCACTTGAGAAAATAAACTTTAGAAATATACAAATTACGCCATTGGAAGAGGTAAACCTTGAAGAATATCACCTCAAAGCGCGCAGAAGCCATATTATTCCTGACACCTTACAAAGAAATACAAACAACAACATCGAAATAACGCCATTAACTTATGTTAATCGCTTTAGTAGTGATGCTGTTTTCAGTGACACACTCATTTATTTGAGGCGTACAGGCAGGATGGAATCGTTCAGAAAGTTGTCTGTAATACAACCTATTCATAATCAATTTTATAAGTTAGAAATCGTTAATATTATTTTCGAGCAGGACGATATTTTTGATGTGGTCTCACAAATCGTCCTGCGTTTATTTTTCTTTATGATATTGGCACTTATCATTGGTAGTATCTTGATTGCCAAACAGTTACTTGCTCCTTTTGAGCAGTTGTTGCATGCCATAGCTACTTTCAACATTAAATCGGAGCAAGTACATTCGATGCCCAAGACGAATATTACTGAATTTCAACGCATTGGTTCTTTTTTAGATAAAATGATGAAAAAAGCAAAAAAAGACTACCAAACGTTGAAAGAATTTACTGAAAATGCTTCCCATGAAATGCAAACACCCATTGCGATAGCAAAAGGAAAATTGGAAATACTACAACAGCGCAACGACCTCAACGAGGAGCAAGCTGAACTCATTGAAAAGTCACAGCATGCTTTGAGCAAACTCTCTAAATTAAGTACCGCTTTAGCCTTGCTGGCAAAAATTGAAAACCAAGAGTTTATATCACAAGAAAGCATTGACTTTTCAGAAGTGGTATCGCACAATGTGGCACTCTTTAGCGAAATAGCTGAACTTAAAGAATTGAACGTCGAAGTCAAGATCGCAGAAGCTATAAATGTCAACATAGATAGTAGTTTAGCAGATATTTTAGTCGCAAATTTACTTAAAAACGCTATTCAGCATAATATTGAAAATGGTTGGATAAAAATAAGGCTTACTTCCCATCAACTTCTGGTGGAAAACACCGGTAAGCCATTGAATATCCCTCCAGATGAACTGTTCGTCCGATTTAGGAAAAATAATCAAAGTTCAGGTTCATTAGGATTAGGTTTGGCTATTGTGAAAAAAATAGCAGACCTTAACAACTTATCAATTGATTATCAGCAACAAGGAGATACGCATCGGATTGCCATTGACCTGCCTAATTCATAGTAAGTAAACCATTTGGGACATTTGCTTATTCGTGTGATGTACACCCAAATACTCCTGCCATCCCTTCAGGATTGCTCACAAATAAATATCCTTTGAAAGGAGAAAAGGTTATAGCATAAGAACGACCAACAAGCAGGAAATTCGTTAATTATGGGAGGTTATAAATTTTGTGAATTTTAATTCTGACGAAAAAGTGTCAAAATCGCGCATCAGGTGGACAGGTTTATAAGATTTGAGCCTTTTTAGAACTTTTATAAAGGAAAGGTTTTTTGTTCTTACTCGTCTATAATCTAAGTTTCGTCTAAAGAATTAACATTTCTACGTTAGTATTTGATTAATTTGTAAGCCATTTTGTGGCTTAGTATGTTATTGTGATAAAGAATTGATTTTTACAATGATGAAAGATAAAAACATAGCAGCAGTGCTTGCCTTTTTCTTAGGGTCTTTTGGTATTCATCGCTTTTATTTAGGGCAAATTTATTTAGGTATTGTTTACTGTTTCCTTGCTATGACGGGTATTTCGGCAATACTTGGCTTTATAGATGCAATTATACTTTTTTCTATGCCCCAAGAAAAATTTGATGGAAAATACAACTGGAGAGAATTGTACAAAAGCGCTTCTGATAGACCTCGCGAATGGCAGGAACAAATGGAACAGCGATATGACCAACGCAGAAAATCGCAAGAACGCGACGTAGTGTTTGAGGAGCGTCGGCGTCAAAATGAAGTGCGCGAACGCGAACGCCAAATGCGTGCACGAGAGGAAATGATGCAGCAAGAAGAGCGAAGAGTAAAAATGGAAGAATTGACGAAACTAAAAACAGAAGGCGTTCAAAAGTTCAAGGACTTTGAATACGATGAGGCTATTGCACTATTCAAAAAAGTATTGACAATTGACAAAAACGACGTACCTACCCACTTTAACTTAGCCTGCGCCTATTCTTTGAATGAGGAAACTCAAAAAGCAATTTATCATTTAGATAGAGCCGTAGCCAATGGGTTCAACGATTTCGAGCGGATTAAAACGCACGAGGCACTAGCTTATGTAAGAATACAAGATGATTTTTATGCTTTTGCACAAAATAATTTTCGGCTAGCGGCAAAAGATGTACCCCCTGAAAAAGAAAAAGAAGAAATTGTGATAGAGCAGCCTTTGGAGTTGGCAAGTCCTCAACCTCATTTGTTGCAGAGCAAGCCAGTTGATTTGTTAGACCAACTACAAAAGCTAGGTGATTTGAAAAATAAAGGCATATTGACAGAAGAAGAATTTCAACGCGAGAAACAGAAACTACTCGGATAGTAAAACTACGTTGGAATTTTGCATGTTTGTTACCGGAATTACTTTTTAGATGCAAATGCTAAATGTTTAGCACTTATAAGCAAACAAAAAAATAAACAGGAAGACTATGATTAGAGTAGAAAACCTGTACAAGTCCTTTGACGATGTGCAAGTACTAAAAGACCTAAGTATTGAGTTTCATCAAGGAAAATGTAACTTGATTATTGGTCGAAGTGGCGCTGGGAAAACAGTATTACTAAAAATATTAGTAGGGTTGCTTACACCTACTACTGGAAAAGTATGGTATGAAGATACCGTGTTTAGCACGCTCAGTAGGAAAGAAGTCAGAAAAGTAAGAATGGAAGTAGGTATGCTTTTTCAAGGCTCTGCCCTTTTCGATTCTATGAGCGTAGAGGAAAATATACGCTTCCCTTTGGATATGTTTACTAATATGACGCTTAAAGAAAAGAAACACAGAGTGAACGAATGCTTGGAGCGTGTCAGTTTGGCAGGGGCTAATGAAAAATATCCCTCCGAAATTAGTGGTGGTATGCAAAAGAGAACAGGTATTGCTAGAGCTATCGTCCTGAACCCTAAGTATTTATTTTGTGATGAACCCAATTCTGGTCTTGACCCTAAAACCTCAATGGTAATAGACGAACTCATCCAAAGCATTACCTATGAAAAAAATATAACCACTGTCATCAACACACACGATATGAATTCGGTGATGGAAATTGGAGATAACATCACGCTATTGAGTAAAGGTGAGGTAGCTTGGCAAGGGCATAGAGCAGAGGTGTTAGAGAGCGACAATGAAACCCTTCATGAGTTCATTTTTGCTTCTCCTTTCCTCAAACGCCTACGTGAGCAGGCATTAGCTAACGTGAAGTGAGGTGCTTGCTGCATATCAAATTGGATGAATTGATATGCAGTAAGTTATATGTTATTAGGTAAAATTTATTGGACTATTTTCTCCACGCTAACGAAAAAACAATGCAAGCAGGAAAGTTTATCGTTTTCGAAGGCATAGACGGTGCTGGAAAAACCACACAACTCAAAAAACTAGAGCAGTATTTGCAGCAACAAAACATAGCCTTTTATCTAACTAAAGAACCTACCGACGGACCGATTGGCAGTTTAATTAGAAACGTACTCAACAAGCGAATCCAACTCGATGAACGCACAATGGCTGCACTTTTTTTGGCAGATCGGCTTGACCATATCCAAAATCCTGTCAATGGGATGTTACAAGCACAGCATGCAGGCAAATTGGTTATTACGGATCGTTATTATCTTTCTTCTTATGCTTACCACAGTGCTTATGTACCGATGGAATGGGTGATTTCCGCCAATAGCGAATGCGCTAAATTGATGCGTCCTGATGTGATCTTCTTTTTGGATATTTCCCCTGAAGCTAGCTTGGAGCGCATCCGAAGAACGAGGTCTTTTCTCGATCTTTACGAAACAAAAGAGCGGCTTACTCAAGTGCGTATCAACTATTATAAGGCTATTGATGCTGTTAAATCCACAGAAAACGTCATTATTTTGGATGGAACTCAATCAGAAGACAATCTATTTCAACAAATATGGCATCATGTTACCAAGACACTTGAGCTAGCGATTTGACTAGGAAAGCAATTTTCAACATTGCTCTCCTAGTTTATTAGTAGTGAAATCTACTTAATTTGCCTTACCAAAAATAGATTCTAGCTTTGCCTCCAAAGAAGCTCCGCGCAGGTTTCTAGCAATAATCTTTCCTTCTGCATCTACCAAAACAGTGTGCGGAATAGAAGTTACGCCATAAAGTTGAGCGACTTCATTCGTCCAACCGCGTAGGTCGCTTACATGATGCCAAGTTAAATTATCAGCTTGAATAGCACGTAACCAGGCATCTTTAGTTCTATCCAAACTGACACCTAATATTTCAAATCCTTTTTCTTTGTATTTATTGTACATTTTCACTACATTCGGATTTTCCTGACGACAAGGACCACACCAACTTGCCCAAAAATCAATAAGTACCACCTGTCCTTTTAAGTCGGTGAGTTGTAGGGTATTGCCATCTGGCGTTTGCTGTCCGAAATTGGGAGCCTCTGCTCCAATGATGAAAGCGCGCGAAGATGCCATTTGTTGCTCAAGAGGTTTGACCAAGTCCGTGTTTTTGGCTTTGTACTTTTCGATGAATAATTCTGAGAAGTGAATAAAATTGCGATGATTATTCGTTTTCAGTGAAGTAATCATACCAGCAAGTGCCAACTGGAAAGTGCGTGAATCGGCAGGAATATCCGCCAATAGACTTTCTAAAACGGCCTTATGCGTTAGGTCAGGCATTTGAAACATACTAATCGTGCTGGTGTAGGAGCGCACGCTCTCATATACCCAAGCCAAGTAGTTATAATCAGGGTTTTTCCAATTTACAAATTGAAAAAATTCACTCATGTAATATTCTTGCTCTGTGGCATAGCCCTTGCCATTATTGTGGTAGGACAAATAAGTGTTAAAAGCTACTACTTCGCCCAAATAAGGATGTTTTTCTTTTGATTCATTTAACAGTGCCAATTTTTTTTCATCCAATAAAGCAAATCTGTCAATAACCGCCTGCAATTTTAGCGAATCGCTAAGCGATGAGCGGTACTGTCGAATTAAGTTCGACATTTGTGAGTTAATTTGATTAAGTCCTCCGCGTACTTCTTCATACCCTTTGTTCAAATCAGAGGAAAGAACTTGAATTTGGCGAAAATCATTGCATTCTGAACGAATAACGACCTCTTTTTCTGTTCCTAAAATGAGTGGCAGCAAATTTTCTTTGGTTTTGCCAATGTAGTAAAATCGAGGCTCACTAGAGGGTAGGGTAGCCACTAAGCGAATGGAGTCCTTGCGTTCGATGATAGCTATTTGCTTGAAATCAAAGCCATTAAACTCAAAGACAAAAACATTTTGAATGTCATCACAATTTGGCATTTGATAGATTAAAGTAACCTGTGCATTCAAGTAACTAATGGCGAACAAGAAGACGAGTAATATTTTTTGCATTGGAACTAAAAATTAAGTAAACAAAACAGCTTTAATACTAAGCAATATAACGATAAAACCATATTTTATTGCCTAGCTGTAAAAACACCATCAAAGATAATAAGGATTAAAGTAGTTGGCTTCTTTCATAATTTTTTTTAACTTTATTCTCACAAAACAAAAATCAATGATGAATAGAAGAGAAATTATCAAAAATGCAGCATTGGGTATAGGGGCGGTTTCCCTTGCCCCTATGGCAAAATGCTCAACACAGGCTGCTAAAATAGCAGAAACTATGATATCTGACCAGCTGAAAGGCAACATCCAACACTCGGTTTGTCGCTGGTGCTACGGTAGTATTGAATGGAATGCTTTTTGTGAAGGGGTAAAGGAAATTGGTATTCCTTCCGTTGAAATCACTACGCCCGAAGATTGGGTAATATTACAAAAATATGGATTGACTTGTGCGTTGGGGACACGTCCACAAGCAAGCATCGCAGAAGGTTTTAATGATAAAAACTTTCACGAACAGTTATATCAACCTTACATTGACTTAATTGATAAAGCCGCAGACAATGGCGTGCCGACTATCATTGTTTTTTCGGGAAATAAAAAAGATAAAACCGACGCTGAAGGTATTGAAAATTGTGCTATCGGTTTAGATAAAATTGTAAAATATGCCGAGCAGAAAAATATAATGGTTGTGATGGAGCTTTTAAATAGCAAAGTTAATCATCCTGATTATCACTGTGATCATACGGAATGGGGCGTAAAGTTGGTGGATAAAATTGGCTCTTCACACTTTAAATTGCTCTATGATATTTACCATATGCAGGTAATGGAGGGCGACATCATAGCGACGATTAGAAAATATAAAGATTACATAGGGCATTATCACACCGGGGGCGTACCAGGAAGAAATGAGATTAATATGAATCAAGAGTTAAATTACCCTGCCATTATGAAAGCTATTTTAGAAACGGGCTACAAAGGCTATGTGGCTCAGGAGTTTATACCAACTTACGAAGATAAACTAGCAGCACTTAAAGAAGGCGTGCTTATTTGTGATGTTTAAGACTAATTTTACCAGAGAAGCAACAAAAAAGAACTTCTCTGGTAAACACGGTGGCTACGATTCCTTTCTTTTAGGCTTGGCACTGAGAAAAGAACTTGAAGTGTTTCCCATAAGATTTTTTATCTTGCCAATAAAAAATAATGAACTTCAATAATAAGTGGGTTTGGATAACAGGGGCTTCCACTGGACTAGGGGAAGCATTGGCCTATGCCTTTGCTCAGGAAGGGGCAAATTTGATTCTTTCTAGTAGAAATGAAGCAGCACTTAAGCGCGTGCAAGCAAACTGCAACCCTGCTTCAAAGGTAATCGTTCAGGTATTGGATATGACACAATACGCTGTTTTTGAAGAAGTTACTCAAAAAGTTATTGCACAAACAGGCACAATAGATGTCTTGGTGAACAATGCTGGCATTTCTCAACGCGGTCTAGCCAAAGAAACGCCCTTAGTAGTAGATCGCAAAATAATGGAAATCAATTATTTCGGAGCGATTGGGCTTACTAAAGCAGTGCTGCCTTACTTTTTAAAGCAACAAGCAGGACATTTCATTGCAGTGAGTAGCTTGGTAGGAAAAATTGGTTCTCCTTTGCGCTCCACTTATGCTGCTTCCAAGCATGCGCTACATGGCTTTTACGATTCTTTGAGGGCAGAAAGTGGGAAGGATGGCATTCAAGTGACCTTAATTTTGCCAGGCTATGTGAGGACAAATGTTTCCATGAATGCGTTAACAAGCGACGGAAGTCCTCAAAATAAAATGGACAATAAGCAAGAAAAAGCCTTATCGCCCGAAGTATTTGCTCGAAAAGCACTTCGAGGGATTAAGCAAGGAAAACACGAAATTTATATTGGTCGTACAGAAGTGTTAGCCATTCACCTCAAACGATTTTTCCCAAGACTACTGGCAAATATCATTAGCAGGGTAAAAGTTACTTGATTTGTGCTTTGTTAATGCGTAAAATCTTTGAATAAATAGGATAAATTATTTGTTTTATTAACAACAAAAAAAGCAAGTCCTAATTTTTAGGTATTGGAATTGGCTTTTTATAACTGATGGTATAAAATCCTATTTGCTCATTCCATTACTTCACCTTATATTTATCCGAATTATTTTGAATAAACAATTATTTAATGATATGCAAATTGCTATACATAATTGGATGCGAGCAGAGCCTATCGAAAAAACGGTCAATCGCATCGCCAGCCAAGGATACCATGCGTTGGAGATACAAGGCGCACCTGAAATGTACGACACTAAATACGTACGTCAGCTACTCAATAATCATAAGTTAAAATGTTGGGGTTCAGTTACTTTGATGATGGGCGAACGTAACTTAGTCGCTAAAAATGAATCCCAACGCGCTGCTTCCATTCAATACGTAAAGGATATCATTACGATGGTTAAAGAATTGGATGGTTACATGGTTTCTGTGGTGCCAGGAACAGTGGGCAAAATCGTACCCGATGGTCGTCCAGAGGAAGAATGGGCTTGGGCAGTGGCTTCCATGCAAGAATGCTATGAATTTGCAGAACAATCGGGCATTCGTTTGGGCATTGAGCCAATCAATCGCTTTGAGACCTATTTCATCAACCGAGCGGCGCAGGCATTGGCGTTAGCGGAAGCTGTTGGACCAAACTGCGGAGTTTGTTTGGATATTTTCCACATGAATTTAGAAGAAAGTAACTACTATGATGCGATTCATCAAACCAAAAATCGTTTGGTTGGCTTTCATGTAGCAGACAACAACCGCTTTGCACCTGGTATGGGTACATTGGACTGGGAAAAAATTGTGAGTACCTTAAAATCAGTGGGTTATGATGGTGCGCTTTCTGTGGAATTTTGCCCGCCGCTCGACCGTACGCCTGCAAATCCGCATCCAGGCAGTATTGACGAATATCCTGAAGGCTTGACCGCCGAGCAGCTAAAATTCTTAGAAGATCATGGCAGTTCAGCCTTTACCGCAGCATTTTATAGTATGCTAACGCAAAAATCTATTGATACTTTATTGCCATTGATTAGCTAACGTAAGTCTTGGAGCTAATAAAACGAAAACTCAACGGAATATATGCAAATAGTAAAAGTAGAAGCCTACTGGCTAAGATGCCCTTTGCCGAGCAGCAAACAGCATCGCTCCGATTATGGATTACTCACTGCGTTTGATACGACTCTGATCGTCATTACTACAGCGAACGGGCTTCAAGGTTTTGGGGAAGCTAAAGCAGCCGTAGGCTCTTCAGGCGTTTGTGCTTCCATTGTGTCTTGCATCGAAAAGGAACTTTCCCCCATCTTAATTGGTCAGGATGCTCGAAACATTAACGAGTTGTGGGAACGAATGTACAATGGCGTGCGCGACCACTACGCCATCAAGCGAGGACGCACTTTCCCTATTTTAGGTAATCGAGGATTAACTATCTCCGCCATCAGTGGCGTGGACATGGCGTTGTGGGATTTACTCGGAAAATCATTGTCTGTGCCTGTTGTGCAGTTGTTGGGTGGTGCAGTGCGCCAAAAAATGGAAACCTATGCTAGTGGTGGCTGGGCAGATGCAGCCACTATTGGCGAACAACTTCGGAGCTACACCGCCAAAGGTTTTCAGGCAATCAAAATGCGTGTTGGAGTAATGGATGAAACGGTGGATTACAGCATCGAGAGAGTAAAAGCGGCTAGAGCAGAATTGGGCGCAAATATAAAAATCATGGCAGATGCACATGGCACATTTTCTGTGCCTGAAGCCAAACGATTCTGTAAAGGCGTTGAAGATTGCAACCTCTACTGGATGGAAGAGCCAATAAGCCCAGACAATAAAAAAGGTACTGCGGAAGTAAGGGCAAGCACTATCATTCCTATTGCAGCAGGCGAAAGCGAATTTACACGTTTCGATATGCGCGATTTGGTGGATTTGTGTGCTGTGGATGTCTTACAACCCGATGCCGCTATCATTGGAGGTATCACAGAAGCATGGCGAGTGGCGAGTTTAGCGGCAGCATATCAATTAGAACTCGCACCACACTGCTGGGGTTCGGCATTTTCGTTTATGGCAGGTGTGAATGTAGCTTTTGCCAGCCCAAGTGCTGCTATTATTGAGTTTTCGGCGGGCGGAAATCCTATGATGTACGATTTGGTAGAGGAAAATATTGAAGTAAAAGAGGGTTACATTGATGTACCCACCGCACCAGGCTTAGGCTTGAACGTGAACTGGGATTTCGTGCAGGAATATCGGCAAGATTAGGGAGCGTAGGTGCTTGGTATAAGTAGGTGTTAGGGATAGGCTGTGGGTTTTATAAAATTTTATCATTTGTACTCAGACTAAAGTAGTTTAAATCATTAGTAATCAAATCATAGCCTACAAATTAATTCGTGGGCTATTAATATGTATTTATGGTATAAATGGATTTATCTATTTTCTTCTTTAAAGTTTGGTGTGGTTCTCTCTAGAAAAATCCCTATATTGTGAAACACAAAATGGTCAATTAGAAAAACTGTTTTTACGAACAAAACGAAACAATATGGCAAAAATTACTAAAATCAATCATGTTACGCTCATTGTTAAGCGACTAGAGGAAGCGGCGGCTTTTTATGAAAATGAACTGGGCTTGGAGGTTATTCCGGCTTTTGTGTTTGATTATCCTACGGCTTTTTTTAAAATTAATGATGACCAGCAACTCCACTTAACGGAATGGGAAGATGCTGTTTCCTTTCGTGGGCATGTGTGCATGACCATTGATGATTTTAATGCCTTCTATTGGCGTGCGAAAGCATTAGGTATCATTGATATTGCGCCTTGGGGCAAAGTGCGCCAGTTGCCTGATGGTGCGATGCAACTTTTTGTACGCGACCCGTCCGACAATTTAGTGGAAATTTCCTCTCCACCACATTACACCATTGATCCCACTATTTTTGAGGATGACCTCTACGAAGCGGGGCTATATGTTTCTGGAAGAAATGATTTTAGGGGCTACAAAAGTGAAAATGCTACCTTGTATCACGGTAGTAAATGAGTTGTTGCGAACTGTTGAAACGTATCTTCACCCCAAACACTTATTCATAACGAAACGCTTTTACTGTTGATACAAAAGTTTGTATAGAACTCAAAGGCGTATCGGGATAAACACCGTGCCCTAAGTTGGCGATGTGCTGTCTATCAAATTGTTGAAGCATTTGGTGCGTAGCTTTGGCTACTTGTGCTGTTGAGCCATAAAGTTGGCAGGGGTCGAGGTTGCCTTGCATAATTTTATGCCCGCCTATCCAATTGCGCGCTTGCTGTGGAGTAACGGTCCAATCTAAACCAATAACTTGACAATCCAATTGAGCAATATCAGCTAAAGCAAACCATGCTCCCTTGGCAAATACAGTAATAGGTACGGTTTGAATCGCTTTACATATTTTCTGTAAATAGGGTAGTGAAAACTGTTGATACAATGTCGGCGACAATACCCCTCCCCAAGAATCGAAAAGTTGAACTAAATGAACGCCATATTTTATTTTTTGCTGAAGATAAGCGATGGTAGCGTTTGTTATTTTTTCCAACAAGGCATGAGCTACATCGGGTTGCTGATAAAGCATTTGCTTAGCTTTTGAAAAAGTTTTACTGCCTGAACCTTCCACCATGTAGGCGAAGATGGTCCAAGGCGCACCAGCGAATCCCAATAAAGGTACATTATTGTTCAGCAAATCTTTGGTAGCTTCAATCCCTTCATACACGTAATCCAGCGATTGGGCAGCATCAAGCCCTGTTTTTAGTAGGGCTACGTCTTCAAAAGATTGAATGGTTTTAGGAAACCAAGGTCCTTTTTTTTCAATTAGTTCATAATCTAGCCCCATCGCCTCTGGGATGACCAAAATGTCGGAGAATAAAATAGCAGCATCCACACCGAGCAATTCAACTGGCTCTACCGTAGCAGCAGCCACCAAATCAGGCGACTTAACAAAAGTCTTAAAATCCGCCACCTGTGCCCTTATCTTTCGATAGCCTGG
>DAITMC010000063.1:0-3123 GCA_036835365.1 Saprospiraceae bacterium | reverse complement strand
ACTTAACAAAAGTCTTAAAATCCGCCACCTGTGCCCTTATCTTTCGATAGCCTGGCAGTGTTCTACCAGCTTGCCGCATTAACCATACAGGAGGACGCTCCACTTTTTCACCCGCTACTGTTCTTAACAGTAAATCATTCTTAATCATTCTATTCATGGGTGCAATAATAAAACTTTGCGCACTATGAATCTATCAATTTAGCGTAAAAAAATTGATTTAGCCAAAGATGTGTTCCTACTTTGTTGGATGTTCCTTCAGCAATTCTTCAGGGGTGTAAAATCCTTTTTTATCCTTTGTCGCAGCTCTTACATTTTTGACTTGCTCTGGTAAAATAACACTAGCTTTATTCCCAAAAGTGTTTCTCACGTAAGTCAGCACAGCCGCAACTTCTTCATCCGTTAACATTTTCCCTAGCCCCGTCATAGGTACTTGACCAGGATAACTCACGCCATGCACTACGATTGGTCCGTAAAGCCCATGTAAGGTTAACTTGATCAATCGCTCGGAGCTACCCAACACCCAATCCGTACCGGTCAACGGAGGAAATCCAGCGTTAACCAATCCTTTGCCTGTGGCTTGATGGCAAGTCTGGCAAGAACCTTCTCGTTCATAAATTGCCTGACCTTTCTGAAACAATGCGAGTTCTTCGCCTTTCAGGGTGGTTTTCGCTAATTTTCGTTGTTCTTCTTCCAAAGCATAGCCGTTTAAATGAGCTTTTGCTGTTTCGTAAGCAGGAATCATCCATTCGTCCAAAGGATACTTAGCAGCGGCTGCTAAAATGTGCAAGCCTGCATCCTTGTCTAGCCAACTAGCCGCAGCAATGGCTTCTAGGCGCACACGACCATGCTCATCGCTAGCTGCTTTTTCTAGTAGTGCAATTTGCTCCTTTACCTGATGCCCCATGTAGCGTAGCACACGCACCGCTGCTGCGCGTGCACGATAATCCTTTGCTTGCAAAAGTTGTTTCAAAATGTTTTGTTCGACTTGGTTTAAGCCCCAACTCACCCAAAGCCCCTCTAGTAGATGATGCTCATATTGTGGGTCGTTTTTGTCCAAATTGCTTGCCCATGTAGTTAGCTGGCTCATGACTTCTTTGGAGTCTCTGCCGCGTAGTTCTCTCCTGGTTCGGTAGCGAGTGCGATATTCTGGCAATTTTAGGTGGTCGAGTAAAGTCTCCATGCTTGCGCCATTTATTGGGGCAGGTTCAACGAGCGGACGAGCAGGATAAGTAATGCGATAAATTCTTCCATGCACATGATCGCGCAAGGGGTCGCGAGCGTTGTGTTGCATATGCCCAACTAAAACATTGTGCCAATCCACAACATATAATGAACCATCAGGTGCAAATTCCATATCTACTGGACGGAAATTCCCATCAGAGGATTGAATTAAATTTTGCCGAAATTTGGTAGCGTAACCCGTTCCTTTTTCCAACATTTGATGCTGCTTTGTCCCTAAGAAACCAATGGTGTTGTTGATGAGCATATCACCTTGCATGGCTTCAGGAAAATGGCGACTGGAAACAAATTCCAAACCCGAAGTCGGGCGTACTTTATGTTCCTCTTCAATCAAGTTGAAGGATTTGTGTGTAGCAACCCCATATCTTGGCTTGATGGTGCCAGGCATCATCCATCGTACATCAGGACCAGAAGTTTCCGCAAAGAAAGGTTGTCCCCAATCGTCAAAAGCAATCCCCCAAGGATTAGGAATTGCTAGTTGAGCGGTGCGTTCCAAGTGCTTTCGAGCAGGGTTGTAGCGAAAAAAACCGCCATTGGTAGCACGCACAGGTCCATATGGGGTTTCTACATTGGTATGCAAAAATACACCTTCTGCCATATACAATGCGCCCGATGGGTCAGCGCAATAGGCGCTAATGACATGATGGGTATCATGGTCATCAAAGCCACTCAATAGAATTTCTTTTTTGTCTGCTTTATCGTCGCCGTCAGTGTCTTGAAGAAGGACAAAATTTGTGCCTTGTGTTAGGTAAACGCCTTCTGGTGCAAGTTCAAATCCTGTTGGAAGATGCAAACCATCCGCAAAAATAGTTTGTTTGTCTGCTTTGCCATCGCCATTAGTATCTTCTAAGATGAGGAGTTTATCATTGGGTTTAGCATCGCCGGGTTTGTAATGTGGATAGCTAGGCATTGTAGCGACCCAAAGTCGTCCTTTATTGTCAAAAGAAAGTTGAACGGGATTTGCTATGTCTGGAAATTCCTTTTCAGAGGCAAACAATTCAAGTTTAAAGCCTTCGGCTACGGTAAAAGTAGCTAAGGCTTCATCGTCATAAAGGTAACCTTGGTTGCCTCTACCGTAATCGCCAAGTTTGTAATTGGTTTCCACAGCAGGTAACGCATACGTTTGTGCATCTGCTAGGGCTAAGTCCATTTTTTCGCCTTGAGTTGCCTTCCAGATGGCTTCATCTCGGATGGCAGTCATTTCTCTGATTTTCTTGAGTTCATCTGGATAATTTTCTGGTCCAAAAGGATTATAACGACGACCAAAAACATGCACGCCATTGGGCGATTTGTAGTCGTTATGCCACATCCAGTTTTTCTCCAATACGGCTTCATGTACAAGTGTGCGGTGTTTTTCTGCTTTTGTGCTTGTTTTTCCGAATATTTTGTCTGCCAATAATTTGCCAAACTTAGTATAACCTTCATTATTCATCTGAAGACCGTCGATAGTCAGGTTTTGGGCTGATGCAAACCATTTTTGACTAGGAGAAAAAGCGTCTATAAACAGCACTCCGTTAGCCTTTGCTACTTCTTGCATCGCTGATGAATAAAGGGCAAGCCGCTTATTTTCTTCTACCCCATTAGGTAAATCAAATTGGTTGGATAAATCCTCAAACGCAATAGGGGATATAATCGCTAACTGCGGTGCATCTACTCCGTTGTATTGTTGTGCTAAAGTATGTTGAATGAACGTATTTAATTCTGCTTTGAAGTTGTCAAGACCTACTTCGCCAGCAAAAGATTCGTTGTATCCAAAGAAAGCTAGAATAATATCCGCTTGGTGGCGACTTAACCACTCATCAGGCATTTCGAAGAAGCCTTGACTATCAGAATCTTTAGCCAATTCATCTTGAAATTGGGCTGCTCCTGGAAATGCCCAAGGTT
>DAITMC010000062.1:0-16213 GCA_036835365.1 Saprospiraceae bacterium | reverse complement strand
AAGTTACGGGCAAAACCTTTGATGATTTTGCAGGTGGCGGTGCTGATGAAGCTACGAATAGAAAGATAATGGGATTAGCATAAAATGTATTTTCGCAAAATAAGGGTTTGTCAATAGATAAGGTAAACCCTTATTTTTTAAGGGATTACTTAAAAACTTCACAATCAAAATTGATACCTAGTTTTCAATGCCTGAACTACACAATATTGCTGTTTTAGTAACAACTCACCTACTATTCAAAACGAAATTTTAATTTACACAAAATTTCTGCAATAGATTTTAACGCTGTTTGTGGTTTTTCAGTTATTTTCTATCAAAAAGAGTTGCCAAAGATTCAGCCGTTGACCACGCCCTTTTTTTAGAAAAAACCAAGGGGTTCAACTCATTTGTTGAATCCCCTTGAGCTACCGCTACACTTTACACGTTTTGGATTCAGGGGTAGAGGTAGATTATTTTCGCTTATGCTTATTTCACTAAGGCTTATCAACATTGATGTTGTAGTCAGTGAAGCTATAAAAATCACTCGCTGCTATACCTGCAAAACTTCTTGTACTTACATCAGCACCTTGCGATGCGAGGTAATTAGCCGCTGCAAAATGTCCCGACTCCGCAGCAACGACAATCGGAGTAATGCCCAACATATTTTGATGATTAAGATTAGCACCACTTTCTACAAGATAACTAATTATTGCTGGATTGCCATTCCTTGCTGCCATTGTAAGTGCCGTATTGTCCATATAATCAGTAGCATTAGGATGAGCACCATATTTTATTAATGTTCTGATAGCGTTAGCTTGTCCATTTGCGGCTGCCAATACTAATAAAGGTTCGCCAAGATGATTTTTCCAGTTAGCGTCTTTCTGCGCATCTTTGCTACCATGCAGCAGGATGCCAACAATATTTTCTCTATTTTCTTGCACCGCCAACGCCAAAGGAATATGTCCATCATGGTTCGGAATGCTCGCATCTGCTCCATTTTTAATGAATAATGCTACAAGATGTACCTTATTCAATTCCACTGCTTTGTATAGTGGCGTGATTCCATTAGAACGATCATTTACTGCTGCGCCTTTACTTAAAAGCATTTGAATAAAATCAATTTTATCATAATGCACTAAAGCAAGGAAGAGTGGTGTTTCGCCTACATCATTGCGCAGAGCCGCCTTAGCACGCGCTACAACAATATCAATGATAGCTGGATTCTTTGACTTAATGGCTAGCGTTAATGGCGTTTCACCATCTGCATTTTTTCTATTGATAATGGAATGTTCCTCAACAGTGCTTACCATTTCAGCATTACCTGACTTAATAGCCAAGGTCAACATATTTTCGCCATCTTTATCAAATTCGTAAGCCATCATTGGAAACCAATATTTCTTAAACATTGCTACATCGCCAGAGCGGATGCCCTCAAAAGCTAGGTTAATTCGCTGCGCCTCAGTTATTTCGGTCTTTTTACCCTTCTTTTCGATAGTAGTTTCTACTGTTTCACTCTCTATTACTGAAGCAGAAGCGTTCTCAATTTGAGCATAGATATTACCTTGTAGCACTAAAATCAGTGCTGCGGTCAAAAAATGGGAGGTTTTCATTACACTAAAGTTATTTAGATGAAAAAAAAATCGCTGCTAACAGTGCAAAGCGATGTCAAATACAACAATACGTGTAAAATCTTCCAAATAATTAAATTAGTTAAATGAATAAATTAGTATTGAAATTCAGATTTAGATAGTATTATTTGCTTTTCTTCCTCTTGTCAAGTTTATCTATCTAAAAAATGTGTAGCGTTTTCTAATCAAATAGGAAATGATGTTTTGATTTATTCTTTTGACTCTATTAATGCAAAAAGGTCACCAATTATTTTGTAGCACTTAAAAAAAATTAGATTATTAATGTTTTTTTACCACTAAACTATAGATAGGGAAAAGGAAAGAAAATTAAAGATAAATCATCAAATTCACTGCATAACTTTTTGGAGTATCATCAATACTCAATTCATAACTTTTAGGATAGAGTAAATTCAAGCGCTGACGCACATTTACTAGCCCAATACCTCCACTCCGATGCTGACTAGGCGGTGGAATATAATCTGGTTTACCATTTTCGATGAAAAAATGAAGGTAATCCTCATCCACATTGAGGACAATATTCACAAAGCACTTTTCAATTTGTTGGTTCAATCCATGTTTGAAGCTATTCTCCAAAAATGGAATAAACATAAGTGGTGCAATTTGCTGATGGTTGATAACGCCATTCACTTCAAGATTGATAGCTACTTTTTCACCATGCCGCAGTTTTTCCAAGTCTAAATAGTTGCGCAAATAGGCCACCTCTTTTTGTAGGAGCACACTTTTTTCATTGCATTCATAAAGCATGTAGCGCATCATTTCTGACAACTTTATGACAATTTCGGGAGCTTTGTCGTCTTTTTTTAGGGTTAAGGCATACAAATTATTCAACGTATTGAATAAAAAATGAGGATTGATTTGCGATTTCAAAAAGCGCAATTCTGCTTGCATGGTTCGGTTTTCGAGTTCTTTTCGCTCTCGAGCATGGCGTAGCCAATCGCTGATAATTTTAGTAATGGTGGAAATGACAAGCACAACAAAAGCTTGTAAAAATTGAAGGTTGATACTCGCCAGTAGCACTTTTTGTGCATCCTTCTGGTTAGTCAACTCAAAATAAAACAATTGAATAATCTCTTTGGCAGTTATCAAAATAAAACAACTCAACACCAAATATAGGCTATACATCCAAGGGCGATTGGGAATTAAGTATCTAGGAATCAAATAATTGAGGTTAAGATAAATTAGAATAGCATAAAAACCAACAATTATCACATTATTAAAAAAAGTAAACCAGAAGCCCTCTTCCATACCTTGGTAGCGCATTAATCCTATCAATAGAACTACCCAAAATACAACATGATGTATTTTATGTTTGGTGAGAAACTGATGTAACTGCTCAATTCTTGTTGTCATAAACGTGATACGTTCAGGTGTGTACTTGCAAAGCAAACAACTATTACATACTTTTCGGTTTAATTTTTTAGACGATTCTAGTATTTTACAAGGTCAATTTCAGGCTATTTGGTGGCAACAAAAACAATTCTAAGTCAGAACAACTTATATAGTCAATAAAAACAAACCTATGGAAATTGTTGGTTCTAAGATTGAGCTACTCAACTTAAAGTTCGAGGATTATTTAGATTTGAAAAACACGATGATTGAGGTGTATCGCAACCTCGACGATCCTTATTGGAGTATGGAGGATATCAAAACGCTGCTTCGCGCTTTTCCCGAAGGACAACTTTGTATTAAGGTAAACGGTAAAGTAGTAGCTGCCGCATTGAGTATTATTGTTAATTCTAAAAAATTTGGAGATAATCATACCTATAAACAGATTACAGGAAACTATCGCTTTACCACACACACCCCTAAAGGCGATGTATTGTACGGAATTGACGTATTTGTACATCCCGATTATAGAGGTTTACGCTTGGGCAGGCGTTTGTACGACGCACGCAAAGAATTGTGCGATGAATTAAATCTGAGGTCAATCATGGCAGGTGGTAGGATTCCTTACTACCATTTGTACGCCGAAGAGATGAGTCCACAACAATATATTGAAAAAGTGCGACTTAAAGAAATTTATGACCCTACATTGACTTTTCAGTTGTCTAATGATTTTCATGTCAAAAAAATCATTAAGAATTATTTGCCCATGGACAAAGAGTCCTTAGAATATGCGACTCTATTAGAGTGGATTAACATCTCCTACCACGAAGGACCTTCCTTTTTAAATACCCCGAAGTCCATTGTGCGATTAGGCTTAGTACAATGGCAAATGCGTATTTTTAAAGATTTTGATGCGATTGTAGAGCAAATTGAATTTTTTGTGGATGCCTTGAGTGATTATCAATCGGATTTCATTTTGTTTCCAGAGTTTTTCAATGCGCCGCTCATGGCAAAATTCAATCACTTGGGCGAAGCTAAAGCTATACGCGAACTGGCTCAATTTACAGAGCCTTTGAAGAATTGCTTCATCGAATTTTCAGTCTCTTACAATGTGAACATTATCACAGGCAGTATGCCGGTAGTGGAAAATGGGCGATTGCTGAATCGTACTTTTTTGTGTCGAAGAGACGGAAGCTGGGAACAATATGACAAAATTCATCCTACCCCCTCGGAAGTAGATGCTTGGGGTATGGTGGGTGGAGACATTATAAAAGTGTTTGATACCGACTGCGGGAAAGTAGGTATTCTTATCTGTTACGATGTAGAATTTCCAGAGTTGGCTCGCCTACTAGCGGCTCAAGGGATGCGTATTTTATTCGTACCATTCTTGACGGACACTCAAAATGGTTACAATAGAGTACGAAGATGTGCTCAAGCCAGAGCCGTAGAAAATGAATGCTATGTCGCGATTGCAGGTTGCGTAGGGAATTTGCCTAAAGTAAACAATATGGATATGCAGTTTGCACAATCGGCAATTTTCACTCCCTCTGATTTTGCTTTTCCTACTAATGCTATTAAAGCCGAAGCAACACCCAATTCAGAAATGACGATCATTGGCGACGTGGATTTGGAGTTGCTAAAAGAATTGCATGAATATGGAAGCGTAACCACGCTAAAAGACCGAAGAACAGACCTTTATGAAGTTATTCTAAAAAAATAGGAAGGTAAGGACAGCTCACGAATTTACTCATGAGCCGTCCTTACCTTCCTAGCCTTTGAATAATTAGCTACTTGTTATTTCTTAACTCAATTTGCTTTTGCTGAGGCACAGGTACACGCTTCATTTCTTCGCCCAGTTGTTGGGAAGCAGTGAAAGCAGCTATCATTTGTGTTAACATATCTGAACCTGCTGTTGGATTATTAGGAAGCAAAATCAAATTACTTCTGGAGTGCTCACCCATAGATTGCATGGTGTCATAATGTTGAGTAACAACAATTAATGCGGAAGCTTCTTGAGAATTGATGCCTACTCTGTTTAGTACATCTACAGATTCTTCTAGCCCTCTAGCAATTTCTCTTCTTTGGTCGGCAATACCTTGTCCTTGAAGTCGTTTGCTTTCCGCTTCAGCTCTAGCTTTAGCAATAATTCGGATTTTTTCTGCTTCTCCTTCATATTCAGCCGCAATTTTCTTGCGTTCAGCAGAGTTAATTTGGTTCATCGCTATTTTTACTTCCTCTGCCGGGTCAATATCTGTTACTAGGGCTTTTACAATGCCATAACCGTACTCATTCATTGCTTCCTCCAATTCTCTGCGCACTGCAACCGCAATGTCATCCTTGCGCTCAAATACATCGTCCAGCTTTAATTTGGGTACTTCTGCTCGAACTACATCAAAAACATAAGCTGTAATTTGAGAATTTGGACTTTCAAGTTTATAGAATGCATCATAAAGTGCCTCACCTAGTACATGATACTGTACAGAAACATTAAGCCGCACAAACACATTGTCCTTTGTTTTAGTTTCAACACGAACATCAAGTTGTTGAATTTTTAAGCTTAAACGACCCGAAATTCGGTCAAACATAGGAATTTTGAAATGTAATCCTGAACGGCGTAGGCTATGAAATCTACCAAAGCGCTCTACTATGGCAACCGATTGTTGCTTAACTGTAAATATACCTGACATTAAGATGATGAAAGTAAAAAATGCTCCAACTAAAAAAAATGGCTCGAATGGCATAGGAATCAATTTTGTAATGAAAAAATACTTTGGTTTTCAATGATTTTATTTCACCAATATACAACAAATTGAGTAGGTAAGAAAGTTTTAACGATAAAATTCAAAAATCCTTCTTTGAGACGCTAATTTTAAGCAGAAAATCGAAACATAAAAACTAAATTGAATACCAAAACCTACTTGAAAAGCCATACTTGAATTTGGTACTTCACACAACACTAAAAGGAATGGTACCCCAACCGAGACGTTGCCAAGAATTTCGGCACGCTTACTTCTTGTTCAAAATGCAAAACCCACAAGTCAACTTCATCAACTTGCAGGGCTCTGCCACATTGGTTTTTAAAATCCTAAATTTCTCATTTTCTATCTTCAAAGTCCTAATGTGTGGGGATTGACTTGAAGTCAACCCCCACACTAGGTTACTACTTCACCACTTGCTGCACCAGCACCGTGCCATCTGCGCTACGTACCTGCAAGGTGTAAATGCCCTCTGGCAACCCACTCACTTCCATTTGGAACTGCGCACTGGTAATCTGAAACTGACTCACCACTTGCCCCAACGCATTGTATAGCGTCGCTGCTCCTTGACCATTCACAATCGTCAAACGCTCCTGCACTGGATTCGGAAATACCATCAATGCTTCATTCTTCATTCTTAATTCTTCATTGATGACAATGATATCGCTGTATTCAAATCCACTGTTTGTTGTTCTTGTTTCCACCATTTCTACATCTGATGAACTACAGGGTATGATAGAAGCAGTGAAAGTTGAACCTGCTTGTGCCTGAAAACCTGTTGTTAAGGTAATACTAATGCCCGCCTTAATTGTTACTTCGGAAGAAGGTAACACCTTTCCCGCTGTGGTAATTGTATTGCTTACATGATAAGTACCAGATGAAATTATTCCTTGAGCTGGTGGAGGGAGCGTACAATCATCTATTATTCCTGAATATTCTTTGAACGTTACCAAAAGATGGTCCATTTCATTTATACAATCTTGATCGGCGACCGCCCAAACGAGAAAATAGGTGCTATCGTATTGACCTGAAAATGTGGAGGTTGCGCTACTTGCATCACCAAAACTTCCACCTCCTCCGTAGAGGATAAACCACGAACTATTGCCCTGTTTATCCCCTGTGGCAGCAAGGGTAGTGGTGGTTTTGTTGTAAATAATTCTGTCTTCACCAGCATCTACCTCAATGGAAGAATCATATAATACCTCTATTGGTGCACTGATGGTGCCTTGTATAGCTTCTGCCAAGAACTCTACTTTGTTGATATAGGCATAAAACACCATATTTTGATCCGCTTTGTATATTCTGAAATACAAGTCTTCACTTGTTGTATTGCTGTAGATGGTAACGAAAGCTCGGTAGCCAGCAGCAAAGGATAAAAAATTGGCTTTACCCCTACAAATGTCATTTTTATCGAATACACCGATGATGTCATTGGCGTTGGCAGTTTCTACACACTCGTCAAAAGCAGTACAAATCAGAGAAGTAGAGTATCGATAGTTTCCGCTCTGTACTTCCCAATTGGGGGCTTGCCCATATCCAAGCTGCAATAGGAGGGAAGCGATAAGCAATAAATATATTTTTAGTTTCATAATAGTGAATTAAAAGCCTGATTAAATAATAGTGCAAACAGCCAATAAGTATTGACTGTCTGCACTTTATACCCTAGAAAAGCCTATTGTCGCGTCTTCACTATTTTCTCTATACGGTGCGTAGAGCCTGCCTGAATGTGAAGGAAATAAATTCCAGCACCCAATGCTGCTTTGCTATCGGCGTTCCAGCTGATTTGCTGTCTGCCTGCACTCAATTCACCACTATAAAGTACGCCGACCGTTCTGCCATTGACATCTTGTAAACTCACCGTCACCTTTTCCGCTTGCGCTAGGTTCAAATCAATTAAGATTTTACTATCAAATGGGTTTGGATAGACGCTAACATCGCTGATGTTGTCCTCTGCCACACTTGCTATTGCAGGTTGGGTATTGCAATTGATGTCCAGTTCAAAAAGGTAAGGCGCGGAAGGCATACCTAACAGTTGTTCGGCTTCAAACACGATCTGGTTTTTTATCTTAACCGTGCTTGACTTGTTGCCTGTCAACAACTGGAAGTGAATATTTTCTTCTGCACGACCATGAACAGTTAAGTAAGCGCGCCATGATTTTCCAAAACGCACTATCGGTGCAATTCCTCTACATTCTTCGCCTACAAAAGCGGCTAAGTAAGTCTGTTCTTTTAGGGAGAATTGACCACAATCAGCGATTGTACCTACGATGGACATACTTTCGCGGTGTGTAGCAGGCTTCAAGTTGAGTTGCTCTTCCAAAACAATCAATTGGTTGCTTGCTTTTACAAGCGTCTCATTCGGCGTTGTCAAACTACTAGCGGCTGGATAAATCAACGTTCCTGTATTTGCCATGCGCAACATATATCCTTGCGTTGGCTCTAAATAGGTCAAGCTACCGCCCCAACCTAGTCCAGTCTCATAGACCGCAAAGGTGCGTTGTCCTTTAATGACATCGCCATTAGAAGGAGAAAGCGAGGCTAGCGCCGTGTTGATTTCCATGTTCTGCTGGCTGATAAAGCCAATCCAGTTCCAGCCCGTGCCTATTGCGATTGGATCGTTAGCTGGTGCATCGAATGTACCGTTGTAAGTGAACGTGCCTGGATTCGTCAAATAGACTTTGTAAAGTTCTTTTCTGTTGAATCCGTTGCCAATGCTGCTTAAAGAGCCTGCCCAACCATTCGTTGTATAGGTATCGAAGTATTGCTGACTTAGGATGCGGTCATTCTCTACTGGTATTAAGCCATCTAAAGTTTCGTTTACGTCCGTCAAAATACTAGCTGAAAGCGGGAACGAAATCCAGTTCCAACCGCTGTTGAGCGAGTACGCTTGCTCTATGCTGTTGTCGGCGGAGAAAATCTGTGGATTGGTTCGCGTTCCAATAAATTCGTGGAGCGTGAATGTCTTATCGGTTGGATTGACTGGCACTCTTACTTTACCTTCGCTGGCGTCCCAAATTCTGAACTCTAGCGGCTCTCCTGCAACGGTATTGCTGAAAATATCAAGGAATACTAAATGCTTGTTGGAAATATTATCCAGCACGACGTTAGTTACCCCTCTCAATTCGTTGTTCACGAATACAGCTAACTGGTCTTCGGTATCCGTTGAAATGATATTCTCAATTTGCAACTGCCCTACATAGCTCATTGTATGCTGAAACTGATCTGAATTAACTGTCCAAGTTGGCGGTACTGCTCTCACTTTCAAGTTCAGCGTTAAGCGTTCATTAAAGCCAAAGTCCGTACTCAAGAACAAATCTTGCTCGTATGTGCCAATATTTACGGCATTAGAAATGCTAAACTTAACGGTCAACTGGCTGTTTGGCGCAATGGTTCCACTGCTTGGTGAAGCAGACAACCAAGAAGGCAAATTGAGAATTTGGAAGTTTTCTTCACTACCGCCGCTATTCACAATGAGCGCTTCAAAAGCTCCAATTTGTCCGAATTCCTGCGCCAATTCAATATTGCTTCTATCCCAATTCACTTGGTTCTTATTCATGAACGCAATCCAAGTGGCTGGTGACTGCATGATATTGCCGTAAACATCTTTCACGCCTCTCACCGTAATGTCTAAAGTCGAATGTTCCAGTCGGCTGCTCGGATCAGTAGGCGTTAGGATGATTTCATCATCGTTGACAACATAGTTGAAGTTCACTTTTTCTATTGGTCGCTGCAACTTAATTGGCGGAGTTGGTTGTGCATAGTTCAAGCCTGTGCTACCACCTTGCGTCAAGTCGAAGCTATTCATAGATTGGTCGGCTAAAGAGACATCCAACACTGGAACGCCCGCATCTAGTCGGTACGCCTCGAATGGATAGTAAGCGACTAAGCCCAGTTCATCTCCTGAAAGGCGATTGACCCAATCGCGTTGAATTTGCTCTGGTCGGCGAGCTAAGTTCCATAAGCGAATGTCATCCAAGCTACCGCTAAAATACTGGTCTCTCATTTCTACGCTACCGCTGAACCAGCCTCTTACGCCAATCCAAAGTTTAGCCCCTGCAAAGCCTTTCCAAATATTGCTACTGCCAGTTTTCTGCAATTGCCCGTCTAGGTAAAGGTTGATGGCAGCGTTGCGCTGTAGCACAATCGCCAAGTGGTGCCAATTGTTGTCCAAATAGCCGCTTGTGTTGCTTTCAAAGGTTTCGCCGTTGTTGCGGACCACAATTTTTCCGTTGGCATCCAAGCCAAAAGTCCAAGAAGTTTTGGTATCGCTACCGTCGCCTTTACCATTGGAAAGCAGCGTTCCCGCTGTTGTTCCTTTGAACCACAACTCAATCGTCATGCTGGTTTCTTCACTGAAATTGAGTAATCCACCATTCGTCAACTCTAAGTAATCGCTTGAACCGTTAAAGCTAAAGGCGCGCCCCACTGGCGAAATTGCCCAAGTAGCACCGTTCAATACGCCATTGCGCTTTCTTACTCTATCCTCTACGATTGTTCCCACGCCTTCGTTCATTTGCCAGTAGCCCATCAAGCCCGATGTGGTTGGACTTAAAGAGATATTGAAGTTTGGCACAATCTCTGAGGTGCTTCTACTTCTACTCCATAAACGCAATTCATAAAGGTTGCCATTGAATGGCTTGCTGCCATCTGCTTGCGTTTGTCCTACTCTGATTTCGCCTGTACTTTCATAAGGTACAGTGAAGCTATTGGATACTTTCTTTTCTACGCCATCAATAAATAACACCGCTGTTTTGCTGTCAAAATCAAAACTGGCGACGAAGTGCTTCCACTCGCCTGTCGGAATAGTTTCTGTGCTGGTTAGCGTTTGCCCTGCAAAGCTGAATTGGAAGTGATTAGTGGCATCAAATCCTACAAACAAGCCTTGACCAGCCGAGCTACCTTGTGAGAAAACTGTTCCTGCTCCTGTTGCATTGCGTTTTGCCCAAAACTCTACGGCAAAAGCACGTTTGGTCAAATCGAAAGCAGGAATGGTGATGTAATCGTTGCTGCCATCAAAAGCAACACTTTCCGAATTGCGCAGTGGCGTGCCGTTTAATACCCCTCGAATATCAAAGTTTAACGAAGTCAAACTACCAATATCCACCATTTCGTTGAAACGGATTTTCAAATCTTCTCCTGGATCGCAAATTCCATCGCCTGGACTTGGTGTACCGAATGGCGTTGGGTTAATTCTATCGGCTGTACCTTTCTTAAACTCCGTTTCTTTGTTTGCCAACGCACAACCACTCACCACGCGCAACTGATATGGTCCATCCACATTGCTGCTCATGTCCCAGTCGTAACGAATGAAACTGCTGGTTAGCGGAATTTTATCCCCCACTTCGTCTGCCTTGTTCGTTGGATGCCACCACTTGTTCAACTCTCTCCAAGTCGCTTCCGAAGCTGGACGGTACTGCAAACTGATAGATTCAAAGCCGTTCTTGTTGATGTCGTAATTATCAATTGTGATCGGCAAGGTATCTAGGTTGAAATTGTTCAACACCCAAAGATCGGTTGGCTCTTTCAAGCGAATGTCAGTACATTCTGGTAGGAAAGAAACAGAGAAAGTAACCGTATCCACAATATCCACTTCGTCTGACGTACCAGCTTGATACTGGCAAGGTACATAAAACAATAGGCGAATGTCCTTGTACTCGTATTTCTCTGGTCCACGATCTACTTTAATCACTTTCGTTAGTACAGATCCTCCTGACATCGCAAAGCTATTTTCTACGGCGATGGTTTCTCCATCCATACTAACACCTAAACCGTCTGGATTGCTGTTTGGATCAACTCGGACGGCATAGATGCGGGCATCATTGGTTTCTGATGTATTTTGGAACTGTACATTAAAAACGGCAGCTTCCCCTTCAGGTACGTTTTGTACAATTTTAGGGAAGATGTCTATGGC
The DNA here is from genome assembly GCA_036835365.1 of Saprospiraceae bacterium. Lineage (GTDB taxonomy): Bacteria > Bacteroidota > Bacteroidia > Chitinophagales > Saprospiraceae > JAAUTG01. The sequence continues at coordinate 4,592 of DAITMC010000062.1, read as the reverse complement.
TACTTTGTCACGTTGAAGCGTGCGTTCGTTCAGCTTTGTTCCTGGTTCATAGAAAAGGGTTGTATCGCCGCCTTCGTGTGGGCAAGAAGTTTGTCCTGCTATAGTTTTGAAAATTGGTCCCCAACCTGCTTGACTTTTATACACTTCAATATTATGGAAATCACCCTGATCTCCATCTTTTACTTCATAAGCCCAAGTTGTAGTAGTTTGAGAAGACCTAGTTACTTCTGCCTCTATTTTAAGTGTCTTAGATGCCTCTATCTCAGCTGTTGTCCCATTTGCCCCAACTTTTGTTGTTATGCTTGTTTGGAAGTTTTTGGCAATAGAAACCTCAAAAGCTAACCCAGTAGTATATCCAGATGAGAAAGATTCTTCACTTGCAAAAGCAGTTCCCCCGTTTAATGATATATTTCTTGTCCGATATTGAGCTGCATTATTGATGGCGAGCATTTTATCCTCTTCGTTATTTTTAATGGCTTCTTCCCACAATCGTATAGCTTGATTATAGAAGCGTACAGAGTCTGTATCAATACCATAAACGGGCTTTCCCTCCTCAAAATCGTCTGGATTAGTTGGCTTCCAAGTGTAACTCATCCCTGTACTATCCGAACGCTCTGTTGTTAGAGGATTGTTGATATAGGTTTTCGCTAACTGAATTTTAGGAATATTGTTAATATCTCCGTAAATGAATTTTAACGCATTCAATAAAGTTTGCTTTCCTTCATCATTTTCATCTATAACCGCCATTCCCCATACTGGGTCATCGTTGTTTTTACCATAGTTTTTGTCGCTAGGTGGCAGTTTTGAAACATACTTCTGCGGCTGATTGATAAACAAATTATTGCGCAGAGTCTTCAAATTCGGTAGTAGATAGTTGAGAATATAATTCTGATCATAGATGAAGGTCGTCTTTGTATCAGATGGTGCTGTGGTGAACCCTGTTCTAACCCCAATTTTAAAGGGTAGGGAAGGATGTATTTCTCTGCATCCTAAATTCACTGTATTACAAACATCGTTAGGAATGAACTCCAAATTATTGGTTAACCCAAAAATGACATTATAAGTTTCTCCCACATAAAGGTCGCTTCTAACACCTACCGCTTCCTCTGCATCATTCGTAGAGAAGGACTCTGAGCTAGTCCAAGTTTGTGAAAGCCCTCCTTTTCCTGTTAAACTATAATCTATTTTGACACTTGTGTTGGTATTCGAAGAGGCTTCTATCTCGGTTTCTGTACCTACTCCAACAGAGGTTTTGATTCCTGCTTCCACTCCAGACTTAATTTCACTAGAGATAGTACCTCCGACAGAAAGATTTTCTGTCCAAGCAACTTCTGTTTGTTTTGTGAAAGTAGCTTTACTATTATCGCCTGGTGGATCTCTCAGTACAAATCTTACCACTTCTGGACCTTGGCTTACAAAGTTACTGCCTATGATGTCGTCGTATCCGATGACATAGGCTCTGAAAACTCGATCTTCAAGGGCGATTCCAGAGTTCGGCTCCCATTTTACATCCTCTGCTTGTCCTGGTCTTTGCAACGTAATGTCGAGTGTTTGCGTGTAGCTAAACTCTGGACGGTTATTATTGACCAAAATTTCAGGACGACCAGTGATGAAGGTATAGAGTGTATCACCATCCGTCAAATTAATTTCTGTTACTTCCTCACTCGCTCTTGCGATTTGGTTATTGATGACTAACTTTCCATCCGTGACAGGTACTTTATCCGTCTGAATAGGCGCGCCAGCATCGAGGTTTTGATATTGCTCAAAGGCACTAATGTAGGCTTTGTAGCTACCAAACCGCTTAAATACAGGATAACGCATATTGGTATTCGTGAGATCCAACTTGGTACTGTTGAATAAAAACTCCTTTTCTCCGATGAATGGATTGATGCGGTCTTCATTCAATACGGTCAACTCTGCCGTCTTGCGATAGACAAAATCTTGACGGTAGTTGTATTTTACAGAATCTATGCGTTCGATTGTAGTCGTTCCTGCTGTGAATACACTGTCTTTGGCTGTTTTTTCTTCAAAAACATTCACCAAATCAATTTGTGGCAATGCCTCAAAGAAGTCAGACGTAGAGATATTTTGGCTAGGATTCGTCACCCTTACGTCTTTCACGACGTACTTTAACGGATAAAGCTGCGTAACGTATTCTCCTGTTTGGCTATCCGTGAAAACGGTATCTCTATGACAACCGTTGCCTACTAGAGCTTCATACACAACTCTCGCTCTACCGATATTGTTGACAGAACGCCCAAGTCCAGGCACTTTGTTTGCCTCTCTCGTTCCACCGACTACTCGACCGATCACTTTCAATTTGGTGCTATCAATAAATTCCAATCCAGAGACAGGCTCTTGAAAATCGAATAAACTACCATTCGTAGGGAATTGCCCCACTTCAAATTGGTGTCCTTCTTTGAATAAAGAAATGCGGTGGCGACCAATTGGAACATCTACGGTAAACGCTCCATCAGAACTGGTCATTACCTTGTTGCCATTGAGCGTAGCTGTAACGCCATCTATCTGAATTTCAATCTGATCCGCAGGGCAGCTAGTACCTTTGTAAAACACCGTTCCCGTAACAGGGAAAGAAGAAATATCGGAGAAGTCTGTTCCGTTGAAAATATCACTACTAACGCCTATGAATAAATTTCTTTGACTTGGCTCGAATTGATGCGCTTCGAATTGTGGCACTACTTTAAATACTTGCCCAGCACCACTGTAAGGAATAGCCGCAACAACGTAGCTTCCGCTGGCATCGGTTAGCCCATACAGGGAAAGTTGATCAGAAGTCGGGATGGTCATAGACCAAGCAGCGCGCAAATCGGTAGCTCCCATCACTTGACCGTGACGTTGGTTGTTGATTAATCCTGTTTTTGAGCGGTCGTAAACGCCATAGCCTATGCCTTCGTCCAAGCTATAAGTGGCAAAGATATTGGCTTCATTGCCATTCAAAATGCGGTTGTAATCTCGCGCAACCGTTGCACTGTCCTTGGCAGTGTTCCAAATGCGCAATTCATCCAACTGTCCTGCAAAGAAATCTGTATTTTGAAGCGTAGCACCGAGTTGATACTTCCCTTTGCCAGCATAAGCCGCCGATGGGGTATCGGATAGGACTAAAGAATCGTTCTTGTAAATGTATCGCTTGTTGGCAGTGGCATCATACACACAAGTCCAGTGCTGCCAATCGGTGGTATTGTAAGTTGGTGTTGTGGTTAAATCGTTGTTGCCGAAACCAAACACAAAATTACCAGTAGCATTAAAACCAATATTGAGGTTTTCGTTAGCAGCAGTCATGCTATTGCCTTGTGCAAAAATAGTGGCAGCATCTGCGTTGTCGCGTTTTGCCCAAAACTCAATGGTGAACGATTGATTCATCCAGTTGATGGAGTCAAAAGTTACTTTGTCATCCATGCCATCAAAGTTCAAACTTTTACCGATTTGCGTTCCATCTGCTGGCGCAATGATCACTTTTGCACCTTCTACGGCGTTCCCGCCAGCGTAAGTGATTTGCCCACTCACCAATGCAGTAGCCGTGCGATAGCCGACGGTAGCAACCACATTACTTCGCAGTACATCGCCGTCGCAATCCACTTCCCCGACTAAGGTGTATTCATACAGCACCCCTACCTCAGCATTTTCGTCCCTGTAAAGATTGGTGTTCCCCGATACTACGTCTATTTGCACGGAATCCGTTGTACCCAATACTTTTCGATACACGCGGTAGCGATCTATTTTTGTGTTACCCTGTGCCGTCCAGTTTATTTCTACCCGATTCATAAATGCTCCTTTAGAGCCTTTAAATTGATCGGCTGCCAATATTGCTTCCAGATTAGGCTCTAACCTCGCACTACCTTGAGCAGACACGTTGGATACGCCACAGACGTTTTTAGCAAACACATCGTACTCATATCCTCTACAAGCAATGACTGCATTATCTATATAAATGCTATCATTGGGTTGAATAGTAAAAACAGTGGAAGCATCTCCAAAGCGGCGGCGAATCTCGTAAGCAGTTTCATCAAAAGCATTATCTGTCCAATCTAGCCTGATGGTATTATCCATCCTATTCGCTACGGTAGTAAGCCCTGTTGGTGCGGCTGGTGTTGTTGGACTGAACCCTGAAATACTGTTAGAAGGCAGCGATTCGTCGGTGTTCCCACCACATGTTTTTATGGCAGTGATGTAATATTCGTAGAGTTGGTTGGAAACGATATTTTGATTGTCCTCGTATTCCAGCGTTTTTCCATCAACCGATGCAATCTTTTGGTGGTTCACAAACGTAGCACCAAAGTTGGAGTTTGTTCCTTGTAGGGCGAAGCCATTCAAACGACCAACAAACTGGTTGGCACTTCTATCTCGAACCTGACTGACGCCACTGTTGTTTTCATTAGGGATACCTTCTTTAAAGTCAAAAAACATTACCAAGTCACTTTCTGTTCCCGATACGACTCTATTAGGGTCTATACTTGTGTAAATTCCATTCCAAATCCTTACGTTGTTGATTCCGCCTTGAAATTCTAAAAAACCACTTGGATTCGGATAAGGGTCTGGAATACCTATTTTGACAGTTTGGCTAAAGCTAGGAA
>DAITMC010000061.1:0-16282 GCA_036835365.1 Saprospiraceae bacterium | reverse complement strand
GTTTTTTTTGTAATATATTGACTCCAAACTTGATTTTCTTTATTCAGAATGCTTTCAATGTTATTGACAAATTGGTAGAATGGCTGCTCTAACTCAAAATATTTTCCAGCCTTAGTGAGGTAAAGTAGCTTTTCTTGCTTCAAAGTTTCCGCATAAGTTCTGTACTGTACCCAATTTTCTTGATATTTATTCAACGATGCTAAGCCTTCGATTAAAGCAATAATAACCCCAGCAATGCCCACTGCAATTTTGATAACTATACCAATATCTGTATCTTTGATAAAGCCAGTGGCAAATGGAATACTTACAGAAAGAATAATGATAATAGAACGCGAACGCTTAAATTGTTTTTGATTGAAAGCACTTTTGCGTTCAAACCAGTTGATTTGATCATCTACGCGCTCTGCGATATAACTCTGTTCGTCCATTGGTCTATTTTTTTTGGATAGAGAAAAATTTTATCTCAAATTTAATTATCTTTTGCACTTAAAAAAACAAAATATGAACCAACTACTCACAAGATTCAAATCAGAAGGACCGAAACGCATACTTTCTTTAGATGGTGGAGGTATTAGAGGGGCATTAACGTTAGGTTTTTTAGTAAAAATAGAAGAAATACTTCGTCAGCGATACAACAATCCTGACTATAAACTTTGCGACTATTTTGACTTAATTGGTGGTACCAGTACAGGGTCTATTATTGCGGCGGGTCTAGCGATTGGGCTTTCTGCCAAAGAAATTCAGGAATTATACTTAGTGCTGGGCGAGAAGATTTTTGGTAAAAAATATGGTTTTCTCACATTGATAAGAAAAGGAAAATCGTTCGACGCTGAGCCGTTAAAAGCCGAGTTGAAAAAAGTATTTCAGGACATTACCATAGGTGATGAAGCGATAAAAACGGGTTTGTGCATTGTTGCTAAACGCGCAGATACTTATAGCACTTGGCCCGTCATTAACCATCCTGAAGCAGCTTATTACAACTATAATAAACATATCTTGCTCCGTGAAATGGTGCGTGCTAGCACGGCTGCGCCCACTTATTTTGAGCCTCAACAGATTAATGTAGGCACAGAAGCTGAGCCACAAATGGCAGCTTTTATTGATGGAGGAATTAGTATGTTTAATAATCCTGCATTGCAACTGTTCTTTGTTGCTACGCTCAAAGGTTTTCCTTTTCATTGGAAAACAGGGGCGGACAATTTATCCATTACCTCGATTGGTACGGGTTTTTACAATCCAAAATACGATGCTCAAAAAGTGCTAAATACGAATTTGACAGGCTGGGCAAAAGAATTACCTAACCTATTTATGTACGATGCTAATATGATGAACTTGACGATGCTGCAATATCTTTCTGATTCACCCACTAAATCTGTTGTTGATAGCGAAATTGGGAATCTGAGTAACGACTTACTATTTGGTCAACCTGCTTTGCATTATTTACGCTACGACGTAGAACTGGAAAAAGAGGCAATAGAAAAATACGGTATAACGGCTTCAGAAAAGGAAGTCGTATCCATGCGAGAAATGAGTAATGCTGAAAATGTGCAAAAGTTGATTGCTATTGGGGCTGCTGCTGCGGCACAGCAAATTCAGGAAACCCATTTTTTAGACTGACCTGGCTAGTGAAGTTGGGCTAATTATAGCCTTTGATACCATTGATTCATAAAATTGTTTAATACCAAAAATGACAACTCAAGCAGAAATCCAAGCCATGTTCCAGCCTTTATTAAACGAAAAAGGGCAAATTTTTCAAAAAAGTAAAAATGTATTCGCTCGAAAAGCCAAAGAAGGCGAACACATTGTAACCATCACTGAGGATGGCGTAGAAACACAAAATACCGCCAGCAAAGATGATTACATTGTGATGAACCAAACAGAGGCTAGTGAGCAGTATATCATGTCGAAAAAAAAATTCAAAAATCGCTATGGCTATATTTGTCGAGCAAAAGGCAGTTTCAACTGCTATGCCTCAAAAGGTAGAGTAGTCGGCGTTGAACTTACCAAAAGCTTGATGCAACAACTTAATTTAAACAATCCGTTTTATTTTCAAGCTTCTTGGGGGCAAAAAATGATTGCCAAAGAAGGGGACTACATCGTTAGTCCGACTGATAGTATAGAAATCTATCGGATTGCTAGAAAAGAATTTTTTGAGACTTATCAAGCGGTCTAAACAATTTTCATGCTCAAATCCAAGCCAGTAGCAGAATGCGTTAACGAACCTACAGAAATAAAATCAACGCCAGTAAGTGCATATTTTCTGACGTTATTGATGTTGATGCCACCGGAGGCTTCCGTTTCGTATTCTCTATTGACAATAGATACCGCTTCTTTGAGTAATGGAAGTTCAAAATTATCGAGCATAATGCGGTCAATTCTGCCTATGCGAAGTACTTCGTACAACTCTGTTAGATTAGCGACTTCAATGGTTATCGGCAAATGCAACCCACTGGATTCTTGATAGGCAACTACTTGTTCGATTGCCTTCTCAATGTTGCCACAGGCTTTGATGTGATTGTCCTTTATCATAATCCAATCGTACAAACCAAAACGATAATTGTCGCAGCCACCTAATTTAACAGCCCATTTTTCCAAAAAACGAATCAATGGCGTTGTTTTTCTTGTATCTAAAATAGTAACTGGCAGGTCTTCTACTTCAAATTTAAAGCGATTACTCAATGTAGCAATACCACTCATGCGTTGCATCGTATTAAGTAACAATCGCTCCGCAATCAACAAAGCGCGCGTATTACCTTCCACCACAAAAGCTACATCTCCTTTAGAAACGGCATCTCCGTCCTCTTTGAAGCATTGCACAGAAGCGGTGTCGTCCACCTTATGAATAATATGTTGTGCCATTTCTATTCCTGCAATCACACCGGGCTCTTTCACCAATAATCGAGCATGGCTTCGGGTGGTAGGGGAGATACAGGCTTTTGAGGTGTGGTCGCCACTGCCTACATCCTCGCGCAGGGCATTCTCGATAAAATCATTAATCCACACTTCTTTTTTTATTAGATAGTCCGTATTTGTTGTTCGCATTTTACTTATTTTCATAGACAAAAGGAAAATTTTCTTTACCAAACTCATTTGGAGTGTCAAAAGGTTGAGTGCTATTTTCGTTTTTGTCACTCAATTTATGCACAAAAGAAAAAAGATGGCTTCACTTTTACTAGAATATTGCTATAATTGTATTGAAATTCGAAAAATAGCCTTTAGTAATAACTTACCTTTCTTTTGATGTAAAATAAAACAATTATCTTTAAACTTCGGAGTTATTTATGAAAGTGCCTACAAGATGCGCAAATATTCCAAAACGTTTCATATGAAAAAAAACAGACTTCTACTTTTTGTTTTCAGCTACTTTCTTTATGTCGCTTCGTCTAATGCTCAAGATTTGCATTTTACGATGTACAATATGTCCCCTTTAACATTAAATCCTGCCAATACGGGGGCTTTCTTAGGAACAGCTAGAATTGGCGGAATTTATAGAAGCCAGTGGAACTCAGCTATTAATGGCTATCAAACTCCATCCTTATACGTAGATGCCCCTATTTTAGCCATTGGTAAGAAAAAACGTGATTGGTTGGGTGTAGGTGCAACATTAGTGAATGACGTGGCAGGTACCTCAAAATTGACGACTAGTTTTTTTATGTTTTCTGGCTCATTGCATAAAGTACTAGGAAAAAAAGGAGATAATGTACTCACTTTCGGTGTGCAAGGAGGAACGGTGTCTAGGAGGCTACAAACAAGTACACTAATTTTTGAAGATCAACTTTCGCTAAGTGCTGGAGGTGGCGTTGACAGAAGTGAAGACATAGGATTGTTTGTACAAGAGCAACAAAATGAGCGAACAGGCGAAAACCAAGGAATAGTCAATCATCCTGATATTTCATTAGGGTTCTTATTCACCTCTACCATCAATAAAGACACTCGTTTGAGGGTAGGTTTTGCCACGAACCATCTAATCAATCTAGGGAATGATTATGGACTATTTCGTGTGAACAATCCAGACGATAAAAATCGCCGTCCTTTGACCTTAAAATTTCATACTGACTTATCTTATCAATTGGATGAAAAATGGAGCGTTCATCCAACTGCTTTTTTTCAAACAACTACGGGTTTGAGCGAGGTCATTGTACAAGCTAATGCAGGCTACCAAATAAAAGAAAATTTACAACTTTTGCTCGGTCCGAGCATTCGTGTAGGAGATGCACTTAGCTTGATAGGCGGTGCGCGCATCAAAGATTTGCAGGTGATGGCAAGTTATGATTTCACCACCTCGCAGCTAGCTAACGATGGACGTATCAGAGATGGATTTGAGCTATCTGCAAACTATATTATCAAAATTTATAAAGAGCCTAAAGTGACACCAAAAATATTATGTCCACAATTTTAGGCTCAATACGCTATTTTCGCTTGTTGAAGCGTTATTATAATTGCTGATATTTTTATTTTGGCAATAGATTGATGAAGTGATAAAACATTGAAAAATGATAAAACAAAATATTGTATTGTTTCTCCTCTTTAGTTTGAACATAAGCACAATAGCGCAACCTTTGAACAAACCAACAGCGGAAAAAATGCTTTCCACCGCCGAAGAATTGGAAGCAGAAAAAGACTATATCAATGCACTAGAATGGTATGAAAAAGCCTACGAAGCCAGTGAAGATCGCAATTTGTTGTACAAAATTGCCTTGATGGCTTATCAAATTCGGGATTATCGCAAAACGGAACGCCGATTGGCTTCTTTTTTACGCAGAGATACAGGCAATTATCCTGATGCTAAATACTTGTACGGCAAAGTACAAAAAATGAATGGTAACCACTTAGAAGCAATTGCTACGCTAAAAGAGTTCCTTATCGAAACCGCTGACCCAACATTGAAGCGACTGGCGCAAATTGAGCTAGCAGGTGCTGAAATGGCAAGAGATCTGCCTCCTAATCCAAAAGTAACGATTGTGCATGGCGGCAAAAATTTGAATACTCGACAAGGGCAATATTCTGCTACATTAGTAGGCGATAGCGAAGTTTATTTTTCTGGTTTTGATACAGATGATGTCATTGAAGCCTCTGAGGAGGATTTAGGGGTGTATGCTAAAATATATACAGCATCCAAAAAAGAAAGTGGCTGGGAAAAACCAACACCATTAGACCAAAGGATTAATAGGGAGAATTTCCATAATAGTTACGTTTATGTCACCTCCAATGGCAGCAAAATGTTTTTTACAAGAGCTATTTTAGAGGGTAATTCCATTTTGGAGAGTAAAATTTTTGTTGCGCGAAAAGGTAGAGATGGCTGGGAAGGTGCAGAAGAAGTAAAAGGGGCAAACGGTAATTGGATAGCAAAGCATCCAGTAGTTGGGGAGTTATTCGGAAGGGAAGTCTTGTTTTTTGTATCCGATAAAGATGGTGGCAAAGGTGGTTTTGATATTTATTATGCCAATTTGAATACCGATGGAAGCTATGCAGACCCTATTAATCTTGGCGACGGTATTAATACAGCAGGCAATGAAGAAACGCCTTTTTACAAAGACGGCATACTATATTTCAGCACTGATGGTCGTCCAACTTTAGGTGGCTACGATGTTTTTTCGTCAGAATGGAATGGTACAAATTGGAGTGAACCTTTGAACATGGGCAGAGGAATCAACTCAGAATTAGATGATTTGTATTTTACACTCGATGAGGAAGGTTACAAAGGGATGCTTATTTCTAACAGAGGGGAAAATCGTTCTCCAACTGGATTTGGTGCAACTTGTTGCAACGATATTTTTGAATTTGAAATTGCTAAAATAGCTGCGGATTTAATTGTCGGCACATTTTCTGACGATAAAAAACCATTATTAGGGGCAGCGGTAACAGTATCCGAAATTATTGCTGCTAGAGAGGAGAACCCTTACAGCCAAACCAATAAGGAAGGTAATGTTTTCCCATTTCCGCTAGGTATTGAAAGATCTTACAAAATTGTGGCAACGCACCCTGGCTATTTTCCAGATTCCATTGAAATTAATACAGTAGGGCTTAAAGAGTCTAAGTCCTACGAACATCGTTTTTACTTGAAGCAATTACCACCACCGCCGGCACCTGAACCAGAATTTGATACCATAGATATGGACGAACCCATTGAATTGAGTAATATTTATTACGATTTCGATGATGATGTTATCCTCAAACAAGCAGAGCAAGATTTAGAGTTGATTTTGGAGTTGATGAACGAATATCCTGAAATGAAAATTGAGTTGCGTTCTCATACAGATGCAAGAGGAAATGACGCTTACAATAAGCAACTTTCACAAGCGCGTGCTGAATCGGCGCGTCGTTGGTTGATGAGAAGGGGAATTGCTAGAGAGCGTATTCTTGCCGTTGGTTACGGCGAAACTGAACCAAAAACCATCACCGTAAAAGTAGCAAACAACTATTCTTTTTTACAAGAGGGCGATATTTTAACAGAGAGTTTCATTAACGCACTTTCTGAATCAGAGCAGCAGGAAATAGCACATCAGTTAAACCGCAGAACAGAGTTTAAAATTGTGGAAGGTCCGACTTCTATTCGGGTAAAAAGTACAAGGCTGAAGAAAAATAGGGACGAAACGAAACCTGCAACTCCAACAACAACGCCTCGAAGCAGACAGCGAGGTCCGAGTATGCCAGAAATGGAGCTAGAGCAACAAAATCCGATTACCATACATCGGCTTTCTAGTTTGTATGGCAAAAAGGATTTGAAAGGGGTGCCCATCATGCAATTTGATCAGCGCATTATTGATTTTGGTGCAGTAAAAAAAGGAGAAAAGCGCAGCCACACCTACAAATTTACCAATATGGGGGACACCACTTTGAAAATTGATGCTGTTGACCATTGTGATTGCACAACGGCGGAGTATCCTAGAAGGGTAATTTCGCCAGGTCAAAGTGCAGAAATTAACATTATTTTTGATAGCAAAGACAAAGAAGAATCAGAAACGATTTCAATTAATATTCTCTTGGAGCAAGTTGATCCAGAAAATGGCATTCCTATTATTGAAGAGCTTCAATATAAATTTCAGTTGATAAAGTAAGTAGCATATTTTATGTTGTACAGTTGAGGTAAGTTGTAGCTTGCCTCAACTGTATCATGCGCATTCGTTCTAACGATAACGTGTCTGCTACTTTGATAAGTTCTGTTCCTATCTCGGATTCCCCTTCAAAATCATACTCCCAAGTTGCCCCCACTGGCGCAAACTCAGTTTGGGCTTGGGCAGTAATAGATAAGCCAATTACGCCGAGAATGGCGAAGTAAGGAATTATTGATTTATGATTCATGATTAAGATGATGCAAATGTGTAATCCTGCTACAAACTAAGAAAAATAGTAAGTTGAGCTCAACCTTACGTTAAACTTAAGTCAAACTTACCAAAAAGTCAATGGCTCAAATGTTGAAGGAGGAACTTTAAAACAGGCATAGATAAAGATTAACGTTAACCTAATATTAAGTTTACGCTTCACACTTCCTCTTTCTTTAATCTTCTGCTACTTTTGTAATAATGTTGTTGAATATGCGTTTTTGTTTAGCTTACCTAAAAATTTAAGGTGGATCATTGAAACGTTAACACTTAATTTGATTTAATCATCTTATTTATGCAATTAAAGTTTACATTGTCTTTCATAGTGCTTTCCTTACTTTGTCTGGGAGGGCGTGCTCAATCTGTTTCTTTGAAAGGGCAAATCGTTAATGCGACTACCCAAGCAAGTATTCAAGACGCTTTTGTCTCCATTCAGAATACCAACAACATAACCCTTACCGATGCTCAAGGTAATTTTATGTTGGAGGGCTTAATAGCAGGAGAGCAAGCGGTCATGATAGAGTTGAATGGCTACAAGACTTATGTTGAAGTGATTGTACTGCGCAATAATGAAATTCTAGACTTAGGCATTATCGCTATTGAGCCAGCTTCGCCACAAATTGATCCTTTTGAAGATCAAGATGTTATCCCAACGATTACCCTTTCTGAATCTGCTTTATCGGGTTCTGAAGCATTGAATCAAAATATTTCTGGATTGCTATTTGCCTCAAGGGATGTATTTTTTAATACCGCTGCTTTCAATTTTAGTTCGGCAAGGTTTCGCATACGTGGCTATGATTCAGAGAATACCACTGTGCTGCTCAACGGTGTGCCAATGAATAAGCTGGAGACAGGTCGAGTTATTTGGAGTGATTGGGCAGGCTTAAATGATGTAACCAGAGGACAAGATATTACGATTGGCATTGGAGCAAGTGATCATGCTTTTGGTGGTGTTGGTGGCGTGATAGACATTGACACAAGAGCTTCTAATCAAAGAAAAACCTTTCGTTTTTCCTACTCCCTCTCCAACAGAACCTATCGAAATAGAGTAATGGCAACTTACAATACAGGGATGCTGCCCGGCAACTGGGCAATCTCTATTTCTGCTTCGCGCAGATGGTCGGATGAGGGCTACCTAGACGCTACCTATTATGATGCTTACAGTTATTTCCTGGCTGTAGATAAGAAAATAGGCAGTAATCATCTACTTGGGTTTACCTTCCTTGGTGCACCGGCACAGCGTGGCAAATCAGGAGCAGTTACACAAGAGGTATATGACTTAGCGGGTAACAATTTTGTCAATCCATATTGGGGATTTCAGTCGGGAGAAAAGCGAAATTCTAGAATTGCAGATACGCATCGCCCAATCGCTATGTTGCGACACGATTGGGACATTAACACAAAATCAAAACTAACGGCTGTTGCTTCCTACCAATTTGGTAAAAACGCTAATACTGCTATTGATTGGGTAAATGCGCGCGACCCACGCCCTGACTATTATCAACGACTGCCAAGTTTTGCACGCAATCGAAGTGACATTCAGGATTCCATCGCTGTGGCAGATGCGATTCGCAGTAATCCTACTTTCCTGACCATTGACTGGGCTTCTATGATTAATGCCAATAGATTCGGCGAACCAGTAACCATTGAAAATGCCAATGGCGGCGGTACCGATTTCACCGGTAGAAGAGCAAAATACATTATTGAGGAACGCCGATTGGATGGGATAGAGGCGAACGTAAACCTTGTCTTTAAAAGCTATTTAACTGATCGCTTGACCTTAAATGCAGGAGGTACTTTTCAATATACTCAAAGCGAAAACTTTAAAATTGTTAAAGACCTACTAGGGGCTGATTTTTATTTGGATATTGATAAATTCAGAGCTAACGACCCAACTAGAGAAAATAATGTGGATGAACCTAATCGTATTGTAGGCGAAGGAGAGCGTTTTGATTATGATTATCTCTCTAATGTGCGCAAAGCCAACGGTTGGTTACAGTTGGTTTACACGCTTCCACGATTCGATTTTTTTCTATCAGGTCAAACAGAAGCTACTTCCTTCTGGAGAGAGGGAAATGTTAGAAATGGTAAATTTCCTTTAGGAAATGATTCTTTTGGACAAAGTGAGGTGTCAGAGTTTTTAACCTATGCTGCAAAAGGAGGCGTTACTTACAAGTTAGATGGACGTAACTATTTCTATGCCAGTGGCTTTTACGGCACAAGAGCACCGTTCTACCAAAATGCTTTAACTTCACCTAGAACACGAAATGAAATTGTACCAGCATTAGACGTAGAGCAAATTACTTCGGGCGAAATTGGCTACAACTACCGATCACCTTATTTTAAAGCTAAGGCAACTGCTTACTACACCCAATTTGCCAATGGTTCAGATATTCAAAATTTCTTCATCGTTGAGCCGTCTATTGGAAATGGTAATTTCATTTTCTTGACCATGACAGATATTGATAAGTTACATTTCGGAGGTGAAATTGCCGCTGAAGCAAGAATATACAAAGGACTTTCTATTAATGCAATTGCAGCCATTGGGCAATACACTTATACCTCTAGACCTAAGGGCACTGTCTATGTAGATAGCGAACTGTTGCCACGCGTTACAGACAGAACTATTTATATGAAAAATTTCTACATTGGTGGTACACCTCAGCAGGCTTATGCACTGGGTTTGAGATACTCTGGGAAGAAATTTTGGTTTGCTAATTTGACCTTTAATTACTTTGATGAAATTTGGATAGACTTCAATCCACTTCGACGAACGGAGCAAGTAGTAGAAGATATTGATCGCAATACTGAACTTTTCCGCTCCATTATCTATCAAGAAAAAGCAGCTAGCAATTACACACTTGATTTCTTCGGTGGAAAATCATTCAAATTAGCCTCAAATTATTTCTTGAATTTAACGCTAGGTGTGAATAATATTCTGAACAATAAGAATTTTATCACAGGAGGTTATGAGCAAGGACGCTTTGAATTTGATGCCAATGGAAATAATCGTTTTCCCAATCGTTATTTCTACATGTTCGGATTGAATTACTTTATGAATGCTACCTTTAGAGTAAACATATAAAAATAATTTTAATTTTTAAATAGTAAAGTTAAATAAATGAATAGCTTGTTATTTTTTAGACATCGCTTGATTTCGATTTTAGCACTTGCAATGGTGTTAGTAGGTAGTTGTGTGGATCAAGATTTTGACTTACCACCTGCACCAGAAGTTGATCCTGCATTTAAAAACACCATTAGTATTGATGAACTAGCTCGTCGTTATTATCAGGCAGGAACAATACAAAAAATTGTGGATAGCGTTTCACTTTCTGCTTTGGTGATTGCTAACGACGAATCGGGGAATTTCTTCAAAGAGCTAGTCATTCAAGATGAAACGGGAGGAATTCGAGTACAAATCAATGTAACGGGTTTATACAATGACTATCCTGTTGGTAAGCGCGTTTTTGTAAACTGTAATGGTTTATACATTAGCGACTTCGCAGGAACATTACAACTGGGGGGCTCTATTGATGTTGCTGCAAATCGGCTTAATCGCATTGATGAAGGTTTGTTGAAAAAGCACATTGCGAAGGGACCTCAAGAAGATGGGGTAAAGCCTAAAGTTGTCAGAATAGACCAACTTTCTAGTGCAGATATTAATACCCTTATTCAGTTGGAAAATGTGCAATTTGCCACAGGTGAAGTTGGCAAAACTTATGGTGATGCGATTAATCGTTTTTCTGTAAATTTGAATGTAGAAGACTGCGAAGGAAAAACTATTATCTTAAGAAGTAGTGGTTTCGCTGATTTTGCCACACAAACCGCTCAAGACGGCAACGGTACTATTACAGCAGTTTATAATGTATTCAATACTACCGCACAGCTAGTTATTCGCGATTTGAGCGATATTAAATTCAATAGCGCACGGTGTCAGAAAGGTGGTGGAACAGGAGAAGAAAATATAATACCCATAGCTGATGTTCGAGCATTATTCTCAGGAGTCACAACCAGTGCGCCAGATAAGAGTAAAATAAAAGGTATTGTCATTTCAGATAGAGCAGCGGGCAACACTACAGGTCGCAATCTAGTGATTCAAGAGCCTAATGGGAAAGGAATTGTTGCACGATTTACTAGCAACCATAGCTTTAATTTAGGTCAAGAGCTAGAAATTGTTATTTCTAAGGCGGAAATTTCTGAATTTAATGGTCTTTTGCAACTCAATAATTTAGAATTGGGCAGTGCTAAAGTACTATCTAGCGAAAATATGATTCAACCTAAAATATTGAGTATCAATGAAATTATAGCCGATTTTGAAAATTTAGAATCTTCGTTGGTGAAGATTAATCAAGCGAGCATTGTGGGTAATAATACTTATAGCGGTGCTACCACGGTGAGGGATAGAACTGGCGAAATTACCATGTTTACTGCCTCCGCTGCCACTTTTGCTAGTCAGTCTGTTGAAAGGGCAGAAGTTTCAATAACAGCAATTGTATCGCAAGGAGGCAATCAACAAGCACGCCAAATTGCTATTCGCAATTTGAGTGATATTGTCAAAACGAGTGATGGCGGCGGTAGTACAGACGAACCACTCTTAGAGGTTACTTTCGAGGATCAACAAGACTTTGAAAATGTAGCGGTAAGAGGTTGGCAAAATGTAAGTTTGAAAGGCGAAGGAACACGCAAGTGGTTGACGCGCGCTTTTGATGGTAATTTGTTTGCGCAAGCTACTGCCTTCAGGGATGAAAAGCCAGAAATGGATACCTGGCTCATCAGCCCTGAGTTGGATTTGGCACAAGTAAAAACATTAGAGTTTGAAAGTGCTGCCGCATTTTGGACACACGATGGTTTATCCATTTTGTTTTCTGCAAATTACGATGGCACAAATGTAGAAGCTGCGACTTGGACAAAAATAGAAGCTAAGTTAGCAGGACAAAACGACCCTAACTATAATTGGATTCCTTCTGGTGTCATTAATTTGCCGACTGGAACTACAGGTTATATCGCTTTCCGATGCGAGGGTAATAGCAGCGCAAACACGACAACTTACCGTTTGGATAATATTAAACTGAAGTAGAATTTATAACTATTTTCAGTAAAAGAAAAAAGCCTAATGAGTTGTTCAACTCGTTAGGCTTTTAAAAAAAATGGAGCCCCCACTTTCATCCTTTCGGACGAACATTAGCCCCTTCAACTAATTTAAAATTGGGAGCTCCGGTGACATCTACCCCACCGTCACCAAAATATCTTTTATCATCTGTTCTATTCAGATGCTCCTGCCCAATCCATTGCTGAGTTTATCCTGCGATGACATAGCCAAAATAATTTTGACGACGACGATCGAAAGTGAAATAACCATGAAAGTATTATCTACCTATCCAAACGCCTAACCATTTGGATAGGTTTGGACTTATTAGTGCCCCTACTTGTGGTAGTATTATTGAATATTTAATTGCGAATGCAATAAGATAGAATTGAATAGTAGTGCTAATGTATTTCACGGGACTCAAAACGGTTGTTGGAAAATTTGTTTTCTTTTTGGTATTACAAAGATAAATATTCTACCTTTGAATAAAATACCTACATCAAGGTATTTTTAACTTATCCTAATGATAATAAAGGATTTAATGCCTCACGAACTGTTTGAAAATATAAAATACTAGCTCAATGATAGGCATAGATAGCGCTGTCTTAGCCCAACTCGATAAGGTGAAAAAGGTGAGTCGCCGATTGTCTCAAATAACGGATGAACAAATTGCCAATATATTACATCAGTTAGCGGCTTTAACTATTGCAGAACAGGCTTTTTTATTGGCAGAAAACCAGAAAGACTTGGATAGGATGTATCCTCAAGACCCTAAGTATGACCGTTTGCTACTCACCCCAAAACGCTTAGAAGATATTGCTAACGACTTGCGGCAAGTGGCGCGGCTACCTTCGCCACTAGGCATAACCATAGAGAAAAAGCTACTGCCCAATGAGTTACAACTATCAAGAATAAGTGTTCCGATTGGCGTAATTGGCATTGTCTATGAATCTCGTCCTAATGTTACTTTTGATGTATTTGCCCTTTGTTTGAAATCAGGCAATGCTAGTGTACTGAAGGGTAGTCGTGATGCGCACTTTTCCAACTTGGCGATTCAGGCATTAATTCATCAAGTGCTGGAGCCATACAATATTCGGGCTGCCTGCTATTTGATGCCTAGTGAACGGGAGGCATTGCCTATCATTTTGAATGCTACAAATCATATTGATTTAATTATTCCACGAGGTGGTCAAGGTCTGATTCAATTTGTTCGTGAAAATGCAAGCGTGCCTGTCATTGAAACGGGTGCTGGCATTGTCCACACCTATTTTGATGAGAGTGGCGATATCATTAAAGGGAAATCTATTATTGAAAACGCAAAAGCGCGAAGGGTGAGTGTTTGCAATGCTTTGGATACTTTACTTATCCATGAAAATAGAGTGGGGGACTTGCCTACACTGATTCAAGCGCTAGGCGAAAAGCACCAGTGTGAGGTACTTGCTGATGAACAAGCCTTTGCCGTTTTATTGGAAAAATATCCCGCTCATTTGTTGCAACTTGCTACACCGAAAGATTTTGGAACAGAATTTCTTGCCATGAAAATGTCCATTAAAACAGTACCAAACTTAGCAACAGCATTAGAGCATATCGCTGAATACAGCTCTAAACATAGTGAAGCTATTATCGCTGAAGATGAAAAAGTAGTAGAAATATTTTTGAAAAACGTAGATGCCGCTGTAGTATATGCCAATGCTTCCACAGGTTTTACAGATGGTGCACAGTTTGGATTAGGTGCGGAAATTGGAATTAGTACGCAAAAATTACATGCTCGCGGACCTATGGCATTACGTGAATTGACAAGTTACAAGTGGATAGTACGTGGAAATGGACAGATAAGAAATTAATACTACAAAAAGTAGGTCAAACAACTTGACCTACTTTTTTGTGCACTATTTTTAACGCATAATGGTTATACTTCCTGATTTTGTAACCTCGATACCTTGACATAAGTAGTTAATTTTGTAGAGAAATACGCCGGGGTCAACTACCTTGCCTTTGAATGTGCCATCCCAACGTCCCACAGGGGAATCTGTAAAAAACATTAGGCTGCCCCAGCGGTCGAATATTTCAAAGGAAATAAGTTCTTCGACAACAAATGGATTGCTGATGCCAAAAGTATCGTTAATATTATCTCCGTTGGGCGTGAAAGTATTAGCAAGGAAAAGTCCGTCGCAGTCGAAATCTTCTGGGTCTAGTACAGTAACTGTGATATTATCTCTTGCTACGCAAATGCCGTCATCGAATTCGAGGGTGTAAGTAAATTCTCCACTGACTGGAGGCTTAATAGTTGTATTATTTTGATTAGGGTTAGCGACACCTTCCAAAGGCGACCATCTGAATGTAGAAGCACAAGTTGGGGTTGTTTTGATGTTTAATTCATTGCCCAATAAAAGAATGGTGCCTATGCGTTCGATTTTATCTGGTCTTAGATAAAGCGATTCTATATCTACTCTTTCCAAAGCACGGTTATAAATTCTTAATTCATCTATTAACCCTTTGAAAGGAACATCCGTGGAGTTGATGCAAGGGCTATTCGCAATGGCAAGAGGCGCTGTATTTTCAATATTTGCTCTAGTACTTGTTCGACTTAATGCTACCTGATTGCCGTTCAAGAAGAGAATTAACTCTGTATTTCTTCTCACAACCACTACATGCTGCCAACAAGCATCTGGGTCAATAGTACCTGAAACAGTAGCAGCTTTACTCGCATTTTCGCTTAGTACAGCAGTTACACGCTTATTAAAGGGGGTGTATCGAATAGTGAACGCTCTCTCCGCCGAGCAGTTTGGTCCAAGCTTGGAAATCAAATCTTGCGAACCTACAAGAGAGGTAGGCTTAAAGTAGAAGCTAATAGAAAAATCTATTCTATTAAATTCGCCTACCAGCGGTCCGATAAAGTTGATTCTATCGTCCTGACCATTCAATGAAAGTGCATTTCCTTGCACACCGCAGTCGCATTCTGGTTGCCCTCTTACTAGTCCGTCTTGCGCTGTTTCGCCGTTTGATTCCTTGCCCAACTGGCTACAATCGTCAAAAGAAAAGTAGCCAATTAGCCCTTTATCAATTTGCGCAACAGCTAAAGTGGCGTATATCAAAAAAGAGCAAAGCAAAAGCTGTCTCATTTTAGTAGTTTTAGTTATGTCAATGAAATTGTCCTCTGTTAACGAAAGGAGGTAAGCAATAAGTATCTGCTATAAACTACTTCCCAAATAAATTACCCAAGCCACCCATGCCGCCTGGCAATAAATCATTAAGCAATTTTTGGGTCTCTACAGCTCCTTTTTGACCTGCCGCAGCTAAAGCTTGATTGGTTGCTGTGAGGAGCAAATCTTCTAATTGTTCCGTATTAGCTAAATCAAGTTGATGAGCATTGATGCTGATATTAACAATTTCTTTGTTGGCATTAGCTATCACTTTGATGCCTTGTACTTCAATTTCGGCGGTGATGCTGCCGAGCTTTTGTTGTAGTTCTTTTTGTTGCGCTTCTATTTTACCAAGCATATTTCCAAACATGATGCTTATTTTTCTATTGAAATATTTAATTTTTCCTTCAGTGAAACATCCCAGATAACTGCTATGTTAAACACTTACCATAAGTTTACGCAAAAAATAACAATTATGTTGTATGATGCTGCCTTATCGTTGCTCAAAGCGTTAGTTAAAACGCCTTCTTTTTCTAAGCAAGAGCAAGAAACGGCCACCTTGATTCAATCCTTTTTGCAAGAAAAAGGTATTTCCTGCCATAGACTAAAAAATAATATTTGGTCAGTAAATCAATACTTTAGTCCGCATAAACCAACTATTTTACTTAATTCGCACCATGACACAGTTAAACCAGCTAGCGGCTACACCAAAAATCCATTTGAACCCACTG